>JAFGBZ010000039.1 GCA_016932875.1 Candidatus Iainarchaeum sp. | reverse complement strand
CTAAACCCTTAAAATAACATTATACTTAATTATTTCAATTCTTTTAAGGGGTTTTTATTGTGGGGGGAAAATTTTTTCTGATTGTTTTAGTTTTATTTGTTTTTTTATTTAATGTTAATGCAGAACTTTTATGTTCTTATGCAGGGCCTGATGATTCAGAGCATTTAATGCGTTTAACTGAATGGAGTGTTTCAAGTGATTCTCTTTCAATTGGAAGCACATTGAATATGTCTTTTAAAATGCAGAATGCAGATAAAATTCCTAAACAGCTTTACACTCATGGCTTGCATGTAAAAGCAGTAACTCCTTCAGGAGAAAAATTTCTTGCAGAAGATTATTTAAATTATGAAATGAGTTCAGGCGAAACACTTTCATTTACTAAAACTTATTCTTTAAATGAAGCAGGCGCTTGGACTATCTGGCCTTCATATAATATTTCCGGTGCAGCAGCAGAAATTTACGGTTCTGAATACTGGCATTCATGTTATTTTTATGTTTGTCCTGAAAGCTGTGAATGCTTAAGTGAAGCAGAAGCACAGCAAACATTTTCTTCTTATGAAAAATGCAGTGAAACCATTTGTGGTTATACTGAACAGCAAACTCCAAAGTATTGTTTTCATTTAGTGAATAATGATTCTGATGGCGATGGTATTTTGAATGAAAATGATTTATGTCCTAATGAAGCAGAATCATTCAATAACTTTAATGATTCTGATGGGTGTTATGATGAAGTTCCCCAGAACTGCAGTGAAAATGAATTATGTCTTTCAGATTTAGAAGCAAAAGAAAAAAATTATGAATTTATTTCGCCAAGAAAAATATGTGGGTATGTTGATTATCAAAATGCAAAATATTGTTCTGAACCAAAAAAACTTGCTGATTTAATTATTTCAAAAGCAGTATTTAAAGGAAATAAATTAAATTATTCAGTTAAAAATTCAGGTGAAAAAGATGCATTTGATTTCAAAGTTCAAGTGAAATTAAACGGAAAACAAATTGATTTAAGAACGATTAAATTACTGGAAAAAGGAAAAGAAGTGAATTTATTCATTGAAATAAAAACATGTGAATCAGAAAAAGAAGAATTTATTATTATTGCAGATTCAGCAAACAATGTTGGTGAATCAAATGAAGAAAATAACTCAATTAAAGCATTTCCTGAATGCAGTGAAATTCCTGAACAAACATTTCCATCGCTTGAAGTGATTAATGTTAAAATAAATTCAAGTTCCTGCGGTTATAAATTCAGTTATGAACTCCAAAATAATTCAAGTGAAATTCAAAGAAATATTCCTGTTGCATTAAACATTAATAATCAGTTATTCAGTCAGGATTTAATTAATTCAATTCCTGCAAACCAATTGATTGAACGCGAATTTAATGAATGTTGGAATTCAAATAATTCAATTGATGATTTTGAAATTGATACTAATGGTTCAATATTTAATTTCACTGCATTAGTGCAAGGATTTTTTGTTCCATTCCAGCCCCAATGTCTGCCTCCCTGTAATTGCATTCCAGGAATTGTAGGGGATAATACTTTATTTGATATTGGTTACTTTAATTGCTTTAAATCTTTATGGGAATGTCCTGGTTCAAGAGTTAATTTTGGAAGCGTTGCAGTTCATTCTCTTTGCTTAATGCTTTATCATTTTTATGAAGAATGGCCTTGTCCTGCAATGAATACTAATTTTGCTTATGGAATAAATCATTCTTTTCCTGCTGAATTTACTGGTTGGGATGAATTTGTTTCAGGAAATGTTTTAGGAGAAGATGGATTAGATGAATTAATTGTTGTTAAAGACGGTTCGCCAGGAAGAATAAAAATTTATGACGGTTGGGGAAATCTTTTGCTTGAAAATGATATTCGTTTTACTCCTGCAGATAGACTTGTTTCAGGGGATGTTTTAGGAGATGAACGTGATGAAATAATTATTGCAGTGGATGATGATGCTTCAGGCGATGATGGAATGATTTATATTTATTCAGTTGATGGTTCAAGTCCTTATACTTTAACTCTTGCAACTTCTTTTAATGCGCGGTTCACTAAATATGATGCGCTTCTTGCAGGAGATTTATTGGGAAGAGAAAAAGAACAGATTGCAATTGCAATAGATGAAGATGATATATTATATGTTTATGATGTTTCTATTGGAATAGTTGAAGCAATGCAGGCGCACTTTCCTGCTGAATTGGATTTTTATGCATGCAGTTATTCAAATAAGGCAGACGATCACAGTTATGGAGAAATATTTTTAGCGAATGTATTGGATTCAGGAAACGATGAAATTGTCTGGCTTGATAATCATAATAATTTAGATGGAAAAAGCAAATCAATTGTAATGCGTTTTCATGAAACAGATTCAGAGCTTGAATTATTAAGCAATACTGGAATTCCTTTCACTAAATATGACAGAGCTGCAATAGGTGATGTTTTAGGGGATGAAATGGAAGAAATTTTAATTGGAATAGACGAACATAATTCTGTTTATGTTGTTAATGCATTTACTGGAATAATTAAAGTGCATCCAAGAAGATGGACTAAATATGATGAAATTGCTGCAGGTTATTTTTTAAGACTGGATAAAATGCAGTCAGCAGTAATTACTGATGAAGATAATGTGATTGGAATTGCTTTTGAAGAGGAATTAACTCCAGAGGTGAGTTCATGAAAAAAATAATTTTATTCTTGGCTTTAATTTTATTATTTAATTCAGTTTTTGCTTTAGCTGAATTAAGAATTGAAGCAGGAATTGATAATCCTAAAGCGCATAAAATTAATATTCTTGAATTAAAAGTATTTAATGACGGCGATACTCCTTCAGGTGAAACAGAAGTTTATTATTCTTGGGATTGTTCAATAAAATCTTTTCCTGTTCCTATTTTAGAGCCAGGCGATTATAAAACTTTTGTTGATTTTGTTGTTTTTCCTGAAGCAGGAGAATATGATTTTGTTTTTGAAGTTGATTCTGAGTTACTGGTTTCTGAATCAAATGAATCAAATAACAGAATTGAAACACAGTTTTTTGCCAAATTAATTCAAATAAGTGCTGAAACTGAATCTGATTTAAGTTTAAGCAATGAACCTGTTGTACAAGTTTCTTGTACTGAATCTGATTTAATGGGAATCGGAAGGGAACTTGATTCAGTTACAGGAGATTATTTCCGAAATTCAGATGGAATTCTTTTACGTGATCCATGGGATGAAAATATTTGGCTTACTCCACAGGAAGGATGTGGTTGCGGTTCAACTTCTCTTGCATATGTTTTGCGTTATATGACTGGAACTGAATTTGATCAATGGGATGTTGATGAACAAATCAGAATGGCTTGGGGTGATGGAAGCTTTTCTGATCCTTTTTCAATTGCACATTATGCTGAAGGCAATGGAGTTCATGCAAGAGTTTATGTTGATGGAACAGTTGAAAAGCTTGAATGGTTTTTGAACAGAAACATTCCTGTAATGGTTTCTTTATCTACTTCTGGTTCAACTAGTGTTTTGAATGGGCATTGGGTTGTTCCTGTAACTCATTGTTTAAGAGAAAAAAGTGAAGCTCCTGGAACTTATGAAAATGTTTTAGGAATTTATAATCCTTGGGGTTATCAGCAGGAAATAACTTATGAAAGATTTAATGATTACTGGGGAAGACAGGATTTAGGGGAAATTCCTTTATGGAACAGAACTTATATTGCTTTTTATCAAGGAACACCGCCTGCAGGAATGCCTGAAGGAAATGTTGAAGGTTGGACTTCATTGAAAATGAGCACTGCTGAATCAATTTCACAGTTTATGGTTGGAATTCAGGATATTGGTGACGGCTTTATTGAAATGTTTACTGAAGATTTTTTTGGCGGATTAGGAAAATTAATTTTAGGAATAGGTAAAGCAATATGGAATCTTGTTGTAGCAATAGTTCAGTTTGTTATTGCTTTGATTGTTGAATTATTTAAATGGCTTTGGGATGTATTAAAAGCAATTGGATGCTGGTTTTATGAATTATTTGGCGGAAGCTGTGATAAAACGCCTTATTATTATGAGCATACAATGTTTTCTTCGCATGAATGCGGTGAAAGCGGAGTGTTTTTGAATGGATTTTTATTGCGTGAATCAGCAGGATATGTTTTCAAAGAATTGCAATCATCAGATTCACAGCCGTTATTTTTATATAAAATGGTTTCAAAGAAAGGAGAAGGAATTAATTATGTTGCTTCAGTTAATCCTTTAACTGAGTTTATGGGAAATAAAGTTGTTAAAGTAAATAATTTAGGTTATTCAAGCATAGTTCCAAAAGAAATTGATTTAGGAATTGTTTTTTCTGATGCAAATATTTTGGTTGACGGAAGCATTGGTTATGGTTTCAGTAAAGGAGATGAAAATAAAGCGCTTTTATGGACTTTTACTGATATAGACTTTAATGGATTTGCTTCTTTAGATCAATGTGCTGGAACCCGTTCATTTCCTTTTGCTTTAAGCGGCGGAAGCGATACAATTTACTGGATTTATAACAGAAACAAAATTTATGGTTACATTAATAAAAATGAACCCTTGCATGGAATTCCTTTATTCAGATTTTATGATCAAAAACACCAGACATTTTATCCTACAACTGATTTAAATGAAGGCATTAATAAAGAATTTTCTTATAGTTCATTGGTTGGATATCTTTATTCTGAAGTACTGCCTTTAACAATGACTCATGTTCCAAGCGAAGGAGTTTGCGCTGAAGGAAAAACAAGACTTTATAGATATCAAAATCTTAAAACACATGATTATTTTCTTTCAACTGAAATGCTTTCAAGCACTGACTTAAATTTTGAAGGAAAACTTGGATGCATTGATTTATGTCCTTCAAAATGCACTGTTCCTTTATGGGAATACAAAGCACAGGAAAAAGTAATGAAATGAAAATTAATTCAAAAAATTAAATTCCTAAAAATTCTTTTATTTCTTTTATTTTTCTTGGATTAATTGAAACATGCTGTTCATTAGTTGATTGTTTTGAAAGAAGAAAATTATTTTTAATTAATTCATCAATTGCCTGCTTTATTTCTTTTTGTCCTTTTTTATTGCTGCGAATATGGTTAGGCAAGCCTTTATTTAAGTTAAAAAAAGAAGTATGCGCTCCACCAATTTTTCCAAGAGAAACTAATTTTCTTAACATAAATTTCTTAATGAATATAACTTCAGACATTATTTAAAAAAACAATAAAACACTTAAAAAGCATTTTACTCTATTATAGTATAATAATATACCAAAACAGAAGATTTAAATATTGTCTTGTTGTTATTTTATTAGTGATTGAATTGAATGGATTTAAGGATTTTTTAGGAGATACTCCTAATACGCGTCTTTTAGAGTTTTTAATTACTGGAAGAGAATTTGATTATTCTTTAAGTGATTTAGCTGAAAACGCAGGAATTGGCTGGACTACTTTGCATAGAATTCTTCCTTCACTTGAAAAACAGGAAATAGTAATTAAAACAAGAGAAATAGGCAGAGCTAAATTATATAAATTAAATGAAAAAAATGAAGAAGTAAAAAAACTGATTTCATTGTATGATTCAATTCTTAAAAAACAATTAAATGCATTGGAAGAAAAAGAATTATTAAAAGCAACTGCGTGAAATATTTATGATTAAATCAGATTCATTTAAATCAGGTTTAAGTTTTGGCTTGACTTCTGCAGTAATTACTACTCTTGGTTTAATGATTGGATTATATGCTTCAACTAATTCAATTAAAGTTGTTTTAGCAGGAATTTTCACTATTGCTTTAGCTGATGCTTTATCTGATGCATTAGGAATGCATATTTCAGAGGAATCAGACCCTGAATCAAATCAAAAAGAAATCTGGGCTGCAACAATTTCGACTTTTTTAACTAAATTTTTTATTGCATTAACTTTTACAGTTCCTTTTTTGTTTTTATCTTTAACTGAATCAATTTATGCAAGCATTGCATGGGGCTTAATTTTATTAAGTTCTTTAAGCTTTGTTCTTGCAAAAAAAAGAAATGAAAATCCATTCCCAGTTATTTTAGAACACTTAATTATTGCAGTAATAGTAATTGCTTTAACTTACTTTATTGGAATAGGAATAAATCAGTTTTTTGGTTAAATCAATTTAATTAAATTCTTCTTTTTGGAGGGCTTTTATGCTCATTTTTATTATTTGTTTTTCGTTTAACAGGTATGTTCCAGAAGTCATGGCCTCGAAAAGATTTATGGATGCTTTCTTCTTTAACCCAAGAATATTTTACAGTTCCTTGATTAGGTTCTTTAGTCCACTTTAACCATTTGTGTTCAGGAGATAAACCTTTTTTAGTAAGTTTATGACACCTAAAATACTGTACTGCACTATCAATTACATTTTTGTTGTTTACTTTTTCATATTGTCTAGCAAATACAGTATTTCCATCAATTACTAAGTTAGGTCGACCTGCAACAGCTTTTGAATAATTTCTAATTCTTTTATCCCTTGAAGTGCCCCCGTGTTTTAACACAGTTCTAATTACCTTGTGAATTATAGGTTCGCCTTCAAATCTATGCTGGTCTCCAACTAATACTGCTCCAGTTTTTAAATCTTGTATTATAAAATCAGGAGAAAATCTTGCTAGTCTCCAATCATCTGGAACATTTTGATTTAATATTTGTACTAATTCAATGAGTCTATTTGTGTTTGAACCAATTCGGTTAGTCCATTGTTCAAAACAATGATCTCGAATACGAGTATCTCCAAAGGTAAATGTTTCAGTATTACTCATTTAACTAATAATAACTTTCTAGAATAAAAAAGTTATCTATTTTCTTCATCTGCTTTTAATACTTTTTCTTTTGCTTTTTTTCTTTCATTCATTAATGCTTTATCATATTTTCCTGAAGCATTAATTAATTCAATTCCTGCTAAAACCCCGTTTCTGTAATTATTTAATCCAACCCAGAAATGGTTTTCAGTGTTTTTTAAAAGCAATTTTGTTTCTTCGCTTGAACATTTAGTTATTGCAGGAACAACTAAAAAAATTCCTTTAAATTCGTCTGAATTCAGTTCATTTAATTCATTTATTTCCTTGAAAATCAGATTAACTGAATTTTCTTCTTTTAATTCATTTAATTCTTTTTCTTCAAATTCAATTTTTAATTCATTTAAATAATTTTTTGCTTTTTCCTGCAAAGTTTTTTCCCAGTCAGTTTTTCCTTTAATTAAAATTAATTTATTTAATTTTTTATTCAAATATTTTTCTGCAAGCATTACTGCATTAATTGTTTTTTCTACTCCTACTCCAATTACTGATACATCAGGAGGCATTTGATGAACGCTTAAT
>JAFGBZ010000038.1 GCA_016932875.1 Candidatus Iainarchaeum sp. | reverse complement strand
ATTTTTTCTTTTAAATGTTTTTGAATTGCATTTATTTCAAAATTAATTGTTGTTGACTCTTTATGAGTGCTTTCTCTTGCAGAATACATTCTTTTTCTTCCTGGAAAAGTAGTTAATTCATCTTTAATTATTTCTGCGCTTCCATGTCCTTCTAATTTTAATTTATTCATACAAATCAAATCAATTGCCTGCGCAAAACCTTTTCCGGCGAATTCCTGGGTTCCTTTTTTTCCAAAAGGATAAAAATCAAGCAAACAATATTTTTCTTTATCTGAAACAAGAATTATTTTTGCATCCACATAACCCAACTTTTTGTTAAAATGGCGAGCAAGAATTTTTTCATTTAACTCGTTAGGTTTAATTTCAATAAAACCAATTGCGTTTTTTCTTTTTAATCCAAAAAAAACAGTGAATTGATAAAAATTATTTTTTCTTGAAAACAAAATATTCAATCCAATTGGTTCATTCATTTAAAGCACTTTCATTTTTTTCAGTTTCATTTAATTCAATTTCTTCTTCTGAATCTGTTTCTTTTTCATTTAATTCTTCTTCATCTTCTTTGCTTTCTTTTTCATTTCTTTGTTCTTCTAATTTTCCTTTTAATCTTAATCCAATTACAGAGCTTTTTTGTTTATTTAATGCAACTCCGATTATTTGGTCAGCCATTTTAATTATTGAATCATTATGTGAAATTGAAATAAACTGGGAATGCCTTGAAATTTCTTTTATAATGCGCCCCATTTTAACTGAATTTTCTTTATCTAAAGCAGCATCAGCTTCATCAAAAACATAAACCGGAGCAGGATTAAATGACTGAATTGCAAAAAGGAATGCAAGTGCAGTCATTGATTTTTCTCCTCCGCTCATTGCATTTAAATGCTTCATTGTTTCTCCTTCATATTTTGCCTGAATAGTTAAACCGCCTTCAACTGGATTAACTGCATCAGTTAATTCAAGCTTTCCTTCACCATTTAAAAAAGTTGAATATAATTCCTTGAATTTTAAATTAATTGCATTAAAGCATTCCATAAAAATATTCAGTTTACGTACATCAATTTTATCAATTAATTCAAGAATTGATTTTCTTTCAGAATCAAGTTTTTCTGCTTTTTCTCTTACATCAGAAACTTCTTTTTTGAATTCCTCAAATCCTTCAATTGCACGCATATTAATTGCGCCTAAAGAATCAATTTCTTTTTCAATTACTGGAATGCGGGACTTTAATTCAGTTACTTGTTTTCCTTTAATTAAAGGAACTAATTCAAAGGATTTGAATTCTTCTTCTAAATCAATTATTCTTACTTCATTTTTTGAATTATTTAAATTAAATTCATTTAATTCTTTTTCAAGCAAATCAAGCTTTGATTCACAGGAAGATTTTTTTTCTTCAAGGTTTCCTGTTTTAGTTGCTAAACGATGCTTTTCTTCTTCAAGCAATTTATTTGCTTTAGCCTGAGCTTCAAGCTCTTTTTCATTTTCAATTAATTCTTTTTCTGAAACAGCAACTTCTTCATTTAATTTCTTTACTTCTTCTTTTACCTGTATTAATCCTTTCTCTGAATTCTCTAATTCAGAATCAATTGCATTAATTTCATTTGCAATTCCTTTATTCATTTCAGTGCGTATTTCAGCAAGTTCAACTTTCATTGAACTGATTTTTTCATTTAATTCATTTTCTTTTTCCTGCAATTTACTGAATTCTTCAATGCTTCCTGTTTTCTTTAAATCATCAAGCTTTGATTCAGTTAAATTTGCTTTTCCTGCAAGAGAAGAAACTTTTTCTGAAATTTCTTTTTTCTTTTTCCTTAATTCTTCAAGCGAAATTTTCTTTTCAGATAAACTTGTTTCCTTTATTCTTCGCTCTGTTTCATTTAATTGTTTTTCAAAATGAATAAATCCATTTAACTTGAATTTTAATTCATTCATTGCATTAATTTTTTCTTCAAGTGATTTTCTTTTTTCATTTAATTCTTTTTTTAATGAAATAAATTTTTTCACATCTTTTTCTGCTTCAATTAATTCTTTTTCTTTTTTTGAAAGAAGTGATTTCTTTTTTTCTTCTTTTAATTCTGAATCGCATACAGGGCATAATGAAAGAGATTTCTTCAAATGAGTGATTGATTCGTTTAATGAATCAATTAAAGCATTTTTAGCGCTTGCATTATCTGAAGCTGAATTTATTTCCTCAAAAATTTTTTCAAGCTCTTTTTCAAAATTATGTGCTTTAAATGAATTAAGTTCAACAGCTATTTTATCTCTTTGAATTAATTTTTCTTTTAATTCTTTTTTTTCTTCATTTAATTCATTTAATTTTTCCTGCATTAAAGAAATTTCTTTTTCAAGCGAATTGAATGCTGAATTCACTTCATATAAGGAATCTTTTTTTTCAGCAATTAATTTATTTAATTCCTTTAATTCTTCCTGCAGTGCATAAATTTTTTTGCTGAATTCATTTGCTTTGCCTGATTTGGCTGAAACTGCTTCTGAAATTTTTGCATAATTTTCCTGCGATTCCTTTAATTCTTCAGTTAATTTTTTTTCGCGTTCCTTTAAAGCAAGAGAGCTTGAATTAAGTGATTTTCTTTTATCAAATAAAAAAGATTTTTTTGCTTCAATTGCTTTTAATGCTGCTTCCTTTGAATTAATTCTTTCTTTTGAATATCTTAATCCTGCTTTAAGTTCTTCAACTTTTTTTCCTGCTCCAGAAAAAGTTTCCCTTGAAGAACTAATTAATTTATCAGTTATTTCCTCTAGTTTTTCATTTGTTTTTTTTAATTCTTCTTTTAAATCATTTTGTTCTTTTTCTTTTTTTTCAATTGATTCCTTTAAAGAATTTCTTTTTGAATCAGCATTCTTTAATTCAATTTTAATCCTAGTAATTTCATCTGCTAAAATAGTTGCCTTGCATGAAGAAAGCTCTTCCTTTAACTGCGTGAATTTTTCTGCTGCAAGTTTTTCTTTTTCAAGTTCATTTAAATAATTTTCACGTTCTTTTAAAACTAATTCAGTGTCCTTGATTTTTTTTTCAACTGCTTCAAGTTTTTTTAATGATTCCTGTTTTTTTTCCTCAAATTCCTGCAAACCGGCAATTTCATCAATTAATTCTCTTCTCTGCTTGTCATTCATTTCAATTATTTTAGTTATGTCTCCCTGCACAACAAAATTCTGTCCTAAAGGAGTTAATCCAAGCGAAAGCAATAATTCACTTACTTCATTTAAAGTTCTTCTTTTTCCATTAATTCTGTAAATGCTTTTACCTTGTTTATCAATAATTCTTGCAAAAGTATATTCTTTTTCAGCATCAGTTAAATCAATTTCAACTTTAGCATAACCATCAGTTGAAGAATGATTAACCAAATCAGTTAAACGCGAAGCACGCAGTAATTTAAGGGAAGTAACTCCCATTACAAACAATAAACCATCAAAAATATTGCTTTTCCCTGAAGCATTTGCTCCAGCAATAGCAGTAAAGCCGTCATGCAAAGGAATATTTGCTTTTCTGAATGATTTAAAGTCCTTAAACCTGATTCTGTTAATCCTTAATGCCAAAAAAATCAATCCAATATATAGTAATGTTATTGAATTGACTTTAAATGAATTTAATTGTTTTGTTTTCAAATAAAAAAAATTGAATTTTAATTAAAAAAACTAAGTTATGTATATGTTTTTGGTTTGGATTTCGAATCGCTTAACTATATGTATTGGAAAGAATTTTATTTAACTGCCTTTAATGGAATGGAGCGTGAGAGATATGAGTTTAATCACATTGACTTTTGGTAACGGAAATTTAAGCAGAAACCCATATTTTGGTAATTCTGCTCATACTGGAGTTCGCTCACCTATTTCTGGTTTGAAAAACAAATCAGGCACCATTAAAGTGAAAAAAATCTGCCAGTTCTTTAATGTAGATGAATTATATATTATTGGTGAAGTAATGGAAGGAGCAATATCTGAATCCATGAAAGCCATTGTTAATGGAAATCAGTGCACAGTAAAAGAAGTTGAATCAAAATACGGAGCAATAGGAAAAAAAGGATTGCTTATCGGCGCACTGGTTCAAGGCCTTGATAAAGAAGATGTTGAAATCGGGCAAGAAATTCGCTTAGGATTGGAGTAAAACTATTCGCACGAAGGTTTTACTCCTTTCTGAATCTATTAAACTACTTCTAATTTTTTGTCACCAAAATAACCTGTTTTTGAAATAATTATTCTTTTTTTCTTGTTTGCACTTATTTCAACTAATTTCAATAAATCATTTCTGTTTATTAAAAGCATTGAGGAAAGTTCATTCAATTCTTTTGTAACTTGGTTTGATTCAGGAAAACCACGTCTTAATCCTTCAGGAATTACTTTAAGGTTAGCTCTTTCCTGCAATATAATTTTTTTGTCCAGCCAAGAAAGAAATTCTGAATCAACAGGACTTATTTCATTTAATCTTAAATTAATTAATTTATTTAAATCAGGGTTAGTTTTTTCAAGGACTGCTAATCTTTCTTCTCTTCTAATTTTTTCTGCTTTTGTTTCATTTTTTTTAGGAAAATATAATTCATTTTTTTGAGCATTAAAATAATCTGTTTGTTTTTCAATTTCTGTTTTTAATTCTTCAAGTTTTTGATTATAAAATTCTGAATATTTATTGCTTAAAATAGAAATTCTTTTAGCAGTGTTTTCTACAATGCTGTTTATTTTTTTATAATCCTGAAACATTTTTCTTTCAACCAAAAAATTTGTTAATGCTATTGCAATTACTTTTTCCGGATTTGAATTTCTGTTTTGTGAAATGCATTCAGCATATTTATTAAAAGCAGAAGGTAATCTACTTTTTTTAGCATCAATGTTGCGAGAAAATTTATTTCCTATTCGGTTTTTCAGAGTGGACACTTTTTTCATAACTCTGTTCAATGCAGTTTTTATTCTTTTAATCATTTTAAAACCCCTATTTTAGTGTATGGCCCGGTTATTATTACTTTTTTTTCCTTTAATTCAATTTTTAATGGAGATAAATAAAGCACTATTTTATTTTTGAACGGATTTTTAGATAATTTTTTCAGGAATTCTTTTGCTTCAGTTAATGCAAGCACTGCTTTATTGGTTTTTGTTTTTCCTTCTGCTTCAGGAAGAATTTTTTCTTTTTCTTCAACTGAACTGAATTCAAAGGAAATTTCATTTAAATTAAATTCTTTTGCTTTTTTTTCAATGAATTCAATTGTTTTTTCATTTAATTCTTTTTCCATTAAATCATTAAAATCAAGTTCTTCAAGTTCTTTTATTTGTTCGGAAAAAATTTTCTTTAAATAAATTAAATGATTTATTTCTTTTTCAGTGTTTTTATCAAGTTTTTTTAAATCCTTTAAATAAAAATTAGTTGAAGTTCTTGAAACCTTAAGTAAAGAAGAATCATTTTTTGAACGCTGAATTAATACCTGTAACTGCTGTACAATTAAAGCAATTTCTTTCACATTATTTTTTGAAGCCATTAATTCATTTAATTTAGCAATTAATTTGTTTTTCATTTCACTTTGAAGTGAAACCATTGCTTTATCAGTTACATAAATATGATTTTCTTTTCTTGTAAGAAACCCTAAAACACTTAAATCCTTTAATGCTCTGCTTAAAGCAGCTCTAGCAGAATTAGTGCTTGAATAACTTGAACTAAGCTTATTCAATAAATCATTGTAATGAATTCCTTGATTCTGCAAAACAATTAACAAAATAGGATTATTTGCTTTCATGTTAATTAAAGTAATGCTGAAAGTATTTAATTATTCCGCTGTGTGCAGTAAACTTATTCTGCTGCGCCTAATTCTACTTTCTTCATTCTTTTAGGAATAACAAAGTAATGCTTTGATTTGCATACTTCGCATTCTGCTAAGAAAACAGGCTTTTTATTTTGTTTTTTAACTGTTGCAATGAATTCTGCTTTTCCACCATATCCTTTCTTGTGCTTGCGGATGTTTTCTCTTGTACCCCATGAAAGAGTCCTTGCTTTATTTGGTTTAAAATGCTTTAATTTATGCTTTGTATGCTTATTGCATTTAGGGCAATAATCGCTTATTTCTTTCGGCAGATTCATTCATAATTCACTTTAATATACTTATTTACTTAATATTCAATCCAGACAAGCATTTAAAAGAGTTTCTCTGAAGCAGGTTTTCAGATAAAGAAATAACTCATTTTTTATGCCCTAAAAAGCGTTTCCAGAAAGGTTCTTTTGGTTTAACTGAATCAGTTAACCCTATTTTTTCTTTTCTTTTTTCAACTTCATTAATCGTTAAATTAAGTCCTTCATTTTTTGAATTAACTAATTTAGCGATTTCTTCACTTGATTTTCTTGTTTTAATTAAAATATTGATTTCAGATTCAAGTCTTTCCAGTAACTCTTTTTTTGTAGCATATGCATTTTTCATAGGAGTTACATTATCTACTATAAATCTTTTTGAAATATTATTCTCCAAATCAAAAAGAGTCATTAATTTTTTTTCGCCTGTGGTTCTTCTTAAAAAATTTTTTGGGTCTGAAACAATAACTTCTCTGATATTCTTTTTTCCTGTATTGATAAGAATATCCTCATACATTTTATGTAGCTGTTGTGGAATGGATTTACCAAATTTTATTCTTTCTGAATTTGGCATGCTTTTTTCAAACCCATATTCTTCTAAAACAAGCAAGCCGTTTTTGTTTTTTGTAAAAGTTATCCTGAAAACAGGTTTTAATGTATGGTGCGAACTAAATACAAAACTTAACTCAGATTCTTTTTTGAAATCAAGCATATATTCAAAGTTAGCATCCATATAATTATTTTCTTCAGTAAACTTAATAAAGCTCTTTCGCCTTTAATTTAAGCATGTTTAAAGCATTGTTTAATGGATTTCATTTTTTGTTGAAGAAACCTTTCTTGGTTTTGCTTTCAATGATTTTTTTGCTTGCAACTGCTTCAATTGCTTTTCTTTTAGCTGATTACTGGATTGAATTAATTTTATTTTTTATTCTGCCTCCAGCAGAAGTTTCATTTGAAATTTTACCATTTTACTTTATTGCAGTTTATCCTTTAGAAATTACAGCAATTTTATTCATTATGTTTATTTCATTGTTTTTATTTAACTGGCTTTTCAATTCAATTGCAGTTTCTTTAATTAATGAAACTCCTTCAGTAAAAGCATCATTTGATTCATTAAAAAACTGGAAAAAACATTTAGGTTTAAGTGTTTTTTATTTTATTGCAGGACTTCTTTTTTTCACTGCTTTCTTTTTGCTTTTATGGTTTGCTTCCCAGCCAGGGTTAAGCATTTTATTCATTATTTTAGTAATTCTGATTTTGCTTTTAACTTTATTTGGATTTATTTTTGGATTCAGGTTTATTTTCATTCCAATTGCAATGGCTTTTGAAGAAAACACTAAAAAAGCAATTCAAAAAAGCTGGCATTTTACTTCAAAAAATTTCATTAAAAGCATTGCATTGTTTTTCATTGTGTTTTTAATTTATTTCATGACAAGTGAAATTGCTTTGTATTTAAGCGATTTAATTCCTGAGGAATTAATTTCAAATTTAGTTTTTCTTGTAATCAGTTCAATTGGTTTAACTTATGCTTTAATTACTTTAACTGAATTTTTTCACAGAACTCATAAGTAACTTTAATAAAGAACTTTTTCCTATTAAATACAATTTAAAATGAATTAATGTTCTGAAGGTGTTTTTGTGAAAGTAATGGAAATAATGAAGAATCGCTCTTATTTAAGAAAATTAAGGATTGAATCAAATTTAAAAAATTATGATGAAATGAAAAAGCATTTCAAATGGAGCAAGTTCAAAAAAGAAATTCACTGGATGGAAAAAGACAAACTGAATACTGCGGTTAATTCAGTTGACAAGCACATCGGAACAGTAAGAGAAAACAAGGTTGCATTAATTTGGGAAGGAGAAAAAGGAGAAGAAAAAAAATTCACTTTCAGAGAAATATATGAATTAAGCAATCGTTTTGCAAATGTTTTAAAGAAATTTAAAATAAAAAAAGGGCAAAGAGTTTTTGTTTTGCTTCAAAGAGTTCCTGAATTATATTATTCTCATTTAGGTTCAATTAAATACGGCGCAGTTGCCGGAACAATGTTTCCTGCATTCGGCCCTGATGCAATTTATGACAGACTGGAAAACAGTGAAGCAGTTGCTTTAATCACTGATTCAGAGTTAGTGAAAAGAGTGGATGAAGTGAAAAAAAAGCTTCCAAAATTAAAGCATATTTTTGTGATTGACAAACCTAAAGGAAAAGAAATTGATTTCCATAAAGAAATGGAAAAAGCAAGCGAGCACTTTAAACCAAAAGCACTTAATCCAGAAGACTTTGCTTTCATGCTTTACACTTCAGGAACAACAGGTAAACCAAAAGGAGTACTGCATGCACATAGAAGCGCTTTATATGAACATTTAACTGCTAAATGGGTTCTGGATATTCATGACACTGATGTTTACTGGTGCACTGCTGACCCTGGCTGGGTTACAGGAATTGCTTATGGTATTCTTGGAAGCTGGAGCAATGGGGCAACTTCATTGGTTTATGCAGGAAGATTTGATGCAGAAAAATGGTATGAATTAATCCAAAAATATTCAGTTACAATATGGTATACTGCTCCTACTGCAGTGCGTTTATTAATGGGTGCAGGAGAAGAAACAGCAAAAAAATTTGATTTAACTTCTTTAAGGCATTTATGCAGTGTTGGAGAACCATTAAATCCTGAACCAATTAAATGGAGTTTGAAAGTTTTCGGGCTTCCATTTCATGATAATTTTTGGCAGACTGAAACAGGCGGAATTGTTATAGCAAATTATCCTTCAATGAAAATCAAAGCAGGAAGCATGGGAAAACCTTTTCCAGGAATTCATGCAGCAATAGTTGATGATGAAGGAAAAGAATTAACTGCAGGAAAAGAAGGAAATTTAGCTTTAAAACCTCCTTGGCCGGGATTAATGAAAACAATCTGGAAGCAGAAAAAAAGATTTGATAAATATTTTTTGAATAAATGGTATCTCACAGGGGATAAAGCAATGAAGGATTCAGAAGGATATTTTTGGTTTGTCGGAAGAGGCGATGACATAATTAAAACTTCAGGTGAAAGAGTTGGACCATTTGAAGTTGAATCAGCTTTAATTTCTCATCCAAGTGTTTTAGAAGCAGGAGTAATTGGAAAACCTGATGCATTAAAAGGAGAAATAATTAAAGCATTTGTTGTATTAAGAAAAGGAGTTACTCCAAGTGATGCATTAAAAAACGAGCTTCAAATGCATGTGAAAAAAAATTATGCAGGACATGCTTATCCAAGAGAAATTGAATTCATTGAAGAACTTCCTAAAACCCAGTCAGGAAAAATTCTCAGAAGAGTATTAAAAGCAAAAGAATCAGGGCTGGATTTAGGAGATACTTCTACTTTCGCGAAATGAAATGAAGAATTTAATTCTTCATTTTATTTTCCTTCAGTTTCTTTAATTAATTCTTCAATTACTGCTTTGAATTCAGCTACTTCTGATTTTAAATTATTTTGTGATTCAAATCCGTTTCCAATTCTGTAATATTTGCATCCGAAAAAAAAAGCAGGAACACTTCCCTGAGGAGTTAAAGCAGTAAATAATTTAATTTCATTTTCAGGAATAATGCCTTCAAATTCAGGAGTTAAAAGATTATCTTGAACATCTAACTGCCAGTGATAAGCAGTAATTTCATTTGAATATAATTTAACTGTTTCATCAAATGCTTCTTTAACCCAGTTGCAATGAGAGCAAAATTCAGTTGAAT
>JAFGBZ010000037.1 GCA_016932875.1 Candidatus Iainarchaeum sp. | reverse complement strand
AATTATTATTAAAATTAGAAAAAGAAAATATAACTAAAATGGATTTAGTTTCAAAAGCATGCAAAGAATTTCTTGCTGAAAGAAGTGAAAAGAAATGAAGCTTGAAGAAATAAGAAAAGGAATTGAAGAAAAAAAACAAGGAAAAAAAGAAATTGATTCCTTAGATATGGATGAAGTAGAAAGAATTGTAAAAAAAATGAAAAAAAAATATGCTAAACAGGGAATGGAAGAAGGAGAAACAAGCGATAAATTAAGCGAATTAAGAGGAATTATTGCTGAACAGGAAAGAGCAAAAATTGAACTGCAGACAGTGGATGAATTAAAGGAATACAAAAATCCTGCAATAAGTTTTCTTGCAAAATTTTATTCAATTTTCAAAATCTTTATGAACCCAGTTTCAGGAGCATTAGGAAAACTTCCAATTGCTTCACAAATTGAATTTTATTTATACAGTGCAAATATGAAATATTCATTAAAACAATATCTTGCATTAACTGTTGCATTAACAGCAATAAGCACAATATTTGGAATCGCTCTTTTTCTATTAATATTTAATATTATAGGGCTTCCATTGCTTTACTCTGTTTTAGGCGGACTTCTTTTCTTTTTATTTAGTTTAACTGTAATGCTTTTAATTCCAAAAAGCAGAGCAGTAAAAAGAGGAGACGATATAAGTACTGAACTTCCTTTTGCTTTAAGGCATATGAGCACTGAACTTAAATCAGGAATTGGATTATTTAAAACACTTCAAGCAATTGCTTCAAGTGATTATGGATTATTATCAGAAGAATTTGCTAGAACAATAAATGAAATAGAAGAAGGAACTGATACAAGAGATTCATTAAAGCATCTTGCAATGCGCACCCAATCACTTGCATTAAGAAATGCATTGCTTCACATTAACAGAGCACTTAAAACAGGCGGAAATTTAAGCAAAGTAATGAATGAAATAGCTGAAGATGTTTCATTTGAATTAAGAATGAAAGTAAGAGATTTTTCAGAAAAAATCAATTTCTTTGGAGTAATATTTATTATTGGAGGAATTGTACTGCCAGTAATGATTGCAATTCTCGGAGGAATTCTTAATGCGCCATTAGGAATTAAAATGGCGGATTTAAGCCCAACAATGATATTAATAATTTATATAGGAATAATGCCAATGGTGTTAGGAATATTAGTATTTTATTTAAGGATGATTCAACCGAAGGTGTAACTATGGTTTCAAATATATCAAAAAAAATTCCTTTGCTGAATAAAATCAGTTTTATGCAGAAATATGCATTATATTTACAGCAATCAGAATTCAAAATAGATGCATTAATGTGGATTCTTGCAGCGATTATTTTTTCAGCAATTCCTGCAGTAGCAGGATATCTTTTCCTTCCAAGTTTTTTAATTCTTGAAATAATTTTATTTGTTGCATTAGCTGATTTAATAATCGGAATGCCTTACCTTAATGCAGTTAAAAGAATTCAATTAATTGAAGATGCTTTTCCTAACTGTTTAAGGCAGATGGCTGATACACTTAAATCAGGCGGAACCTATGAATATGCATTAAGAGAAGTGGCTTCATCTAATTATGGTCCAATAAAAAAAGAATTTGAAAAAATTTTACGCAAACTGGAAGAAGGAGAAAATTTTGAAAACTCATTTAAAACACTTTCAGAAGATGTTGATTCAAAAATAATTCAAAGAACTGTAACAATAATAATTGATTCAGTTAAAGCAGGAGCAGGATTAAGCGAAATACTTGAACAAATTGCAGAAGACATAAGGGAAATGAACAGGCTTTCAAGAGAAAGAAAAAGCAGAACCATGATGCAGGTATTATTCATGGTTGCAGCAGGCGGAATAATTGCTCCAATGATTTTTGGATTTGTTTCAACAGTAGTAAAAGTATTAATTAAATCAGCTACTGGAGCAGTAGAAAAAGAAGCAATAATAATTGCAGAGCAAGCGCTTTCAACAATTACTTTTTCAATTGAAATGTATATTTTAATTGAAGTGCTTGCAACAAGTTTAATGATTTCATTAATGAGAGACGGAAACATGAACAAAAGCATTTTATATATTCCATTCCTTTTATTGATTGCATTCACAGCATATTATTTAGGAATGATTGGCTCGCAATTTATTGTAGGAAATGTGGGATAAATATGGAAGAAAAAGCTCAAACATCAATTGAAATGTTAATCCTTTTAGGAGGAGTAGTATTAGTTGCATTAATTATTGCAGCAATAATTAAAGGAAATGTAACACAAGCAGGAAACACAGTTCAAAATACAATTCCGATAGCAGGAAACCAAATTGGAGACATTTAAAGAAATAAACAGTAATAATCAAAAACTAATAAAAAGGAAAATTTATTAAAGGAAATAAAGTATAAATCATAATTACATTTAATTAATAACGGAGGAATTTAAATGGATAATAAAGCACAAGGAGCATTAGAATACTTGCTGTTAATCGGCGGAGCAGTATTAGTAGCAGTAATAGTAATTGCATTGATGAGCGGAATGGGACAACAAGGTTCACAAGTAGGAGTAGAAGGAAACAAAAAAATAAATGAAATCGCCGATGTAATAAATGGAACTTCTGTAAAACCATAAATTTGATTCCCATGGATTGTAAAGCACAGGTTTCGTTTGAATACTTAATTACAGTAGCAATTTCAATGATTTTAGTAATTGTAGCCATGATTCTTGCAATCCAGATTGGTTCTCTTTCAGATGCCGCAAAATTAAAAATAATTGAATCAAGAAACGCATTAATTGAATCAATGATTCAGTGATGCAATGATTCAATTATTTTACTCACTTTTTTTTATTCAATTAATTTTTTTTTTAATTTCACTTACAGCATTAATTTACGCAAGCTGGACTGATTTAAAGGAAAGAATTGTATCCAATAAATTAACTTATGGATTAATTTTCGGAGGAATAATTTTACAGGGAATTAATTCTTATTTAATTAATTCAATTGAACCAATTGCAACAGCATTACTCTGCGTTATTGCAACATTTATTGCATCATATGCTTTATGGAAAATAGGAGTATGGAGCGGAGGAGATGTAAAATTATTCACAGGAATAGCTGCATTAAATCCAGTGAATTACGGAATTTTAAGAGATTTAATTGGATTAAATAATGCATTGCTTGCATCAATTGCAATTCCATTATTTCCATTAACTCTGTTTCTGTTTACATTAATTTCAGTTGTACCTTACGGAGCAATGCTTGCAATAAAAGAAGTGATGAAAAATAAGAATTTAAGAAAAGAATTAATTGAAGAAATTAAATCACTTGGATTAAGTTTAATTAAATTAGGAATAATTATTACAGGAATTACTCCGGTGCTGAATTATTATTATCTTCCATTATGGTTAATTCTTCCAATTTTATTGCTTGCAGGATTTCAAAAAAAAATAATGAATTCAATAATTGTAATTCTTTTATTTATTGCAGGAATTTATTTTAATGGATTAAATGCAGTTCAAAGCATTTTAATTATTGCAATGCCTTTATTCGCAATTTATTTCCTTTTAAGGTTTTTTCTTGTTTCAAGAAAATATTTATTCACAAAAGAAAAAAAAATCACTGAATTAACTGAAGGAGAAATAATTGGAGAAACCATCATATTACAGGAAAATGAAGTGAAAAGAATCCCTGGAATTGAAATCAAAAGAATTATTAATTACTTAAAAAATAATAAAGTAAAGGAACTGCTTTCAGAGCTGAAACCAGAAGGAAAAATAATTGCAAGTTCAATGAAAGCAGCAGGAATAACTGAAGAAGGACTAAAAGAATTGAAAAAATTAGTGGAAGAAAAAAAAATTGAAAACAAAATCACAGTGAAATCAAGCGCTCCATTGATTCCAGCAGTTCTTTTAGGGTATTTGATAGCGCAAACAACAGGAGATATTTTATGGAATTTAATTTAATGAAAAAAGGACAGATTTCATTTGAATTCATAATGCTTTTACTTGTACTTCTTTTCTTTATGATTGCAATTATAACTCCTACAGCACAAGAAGCAGTAAATTCAATGGAAGATGTTTCAAGAGTTTCACAAGCAATAACTGCAGCAGAAAAAATAAGTTCAGCAGTAAATTACATTGCTTCAAGCGGAAACGGAACAATTCAAAAAATGAATGTGTTTCTTCCAATGCCAAGCAAAATAACTATTGTAAATAATAAAACACTTAACTTAACTGTTTACACTAAAACCAGCATGGATTCAGTTGGAGGATGCACTGGATTGGTTGCACCAAATGATTTAATTGACAGAGGATATAGTTGGGTTTGCAATAAATCAATTGATTTACTAAGCAATACTACTCCAGGATTAGTTGCATCAGAACTTGACGCAATAAATGAATCAA
Source organism: Candidatus Iainarchaeum sp. (assembly GCA_016932875.1). Classification (GTDB taxonomy): domain Archaea; phylum Iainarchaeota; class Iainarchaeia; order Iainarchaeales; family JAFGBZ01; genus JAFGBZ01. Next base: position 729 of record JAFGBZ010000037.1, on the reverse strand, counting down.
AATCAGTTGACTTTAAAATAAAAAAAGAAAATAATGAAATTGAATTTCAAAGAATTTAATTTAAGTGAGTTTATTGAATAAAGGACAAAGCAGTTTTGAAATGATTTTAGTGCTGGGAATAATTTTTTTGTTATTAGTAATAATTTATGGAAACTATTTTTCACCATTAGAATCATATAAAGCAACAGCAGAAGCAAAATTAGCAGCAGTAGATACATTAAATAAATACACTAATCAGCCTGTGCAAATACAGCACATGAATTTAGAAATAAGTGAAGATACTTCTCATGAGCCGTCTGAAAAAATATATTCTTATACAATAACAACAAACCCTAATACAAACATATGGAAAACAAATGGAGAAAACACTGCAATAGCTGAAATAACTTCAAAAATAGAAAAAGTAGTTCCAACAGGAACACAAATAAATATAACCTTTAATTAACGTCAATCAACGTATTTTTATTGTTTTTGTTTCTTTTATTTTTCATGGAAATTGATTCATTTCAACTGAGAAAAATAGCTTTTTTCTGTTCTGTTACAGGAATACTGCTTCTTGCTTTTTTCACTAATTTTCTGCAGGAGCAAAAAATTTCATTAAAGGAATTAAATGAATCAATGCTTAATCAAAAAGTTTCAGTAAAAGGAATTGTTTCAGAAAAAGAAATTAATTATTCAGGGCATCTTGTTTTTTATTTAAATGAAGAAAACACTAAAATAAAAGTAATT
>JAFGBZ010000036.1 GCA_016932875.1 Candidatus Iainarchaeum sp. | reverse complement strand
CAATTAACTGCTTTGAAGGATGAGTTTTTTCATTTTCAAGCTTGTTTATTGTTGATTCTTTTTCAAAAACTTTTTCAGCTAATTCTTCAATAGTTAATTCTGCTTCTTCGCGTTTTTTTCTGATTATTTTTCCCCATTCAGGAATTAAATTAATTCTTGTGAATTCCTGTGAGTCAGCGAAATTTCTTATTTTTTTTCCTTTAGGAATAAATGTTGCTGGTTCAGTTTTCTGAATTAAAGGTTTTTTTGCATAAGGCATTGCACATTTTTCGCATGCCATGAATTTTACGCCGTCAACATTTACTTCTTTTAATGAAAAAGAATTTTTTCCGCATAATTCGCATTCCATATACTTAAACTTAATCCATGGGATTCTTTAAAAATATTTGCTAATAGTTTTACTTTTACTTAATGAAGTGATTTAATGGATTTATTTGATTCAAAGAAAAAATTTTCAGAACCAATTGAAATGAGTGATTATCTTTTTTCATTGGAAAGACAATTAGAAGGCGAAAAAACAGAGAAAAACGTTTATGTTGCAAGAGTAACCCAGCTTGAATTAGAAGTCCAGCAGTTAAAAAAACAGCTTGAAGAACTAACTAAACCAGCTTTTTTAGTTGCAGTAGTCACTGAATTAATCAATGAATCACAGGTAATAGTTAAATCAGCTAATGGATTAGAGTTCTTAGTTGAATTACGCCCTGAATTAGGTTTACTTGAAGTAGGCGAAAGACTTACATTAAATCAACGCACTTTAAGCGTTATAGGAAAACTTCCTTCAGCTAAAGATATGCATGTGCATTCAATGGAAGTAATTGAAAAACCTAAAATAACTTTTGAACAAATAGGCGGTTTAACTGATGAAATCCGTGAATTAGAGGAAATAGTTATTCTTCCGTTGCTTTACCCTGAAAAATTTGATGCACTGGGAATTGAAATGCCTAAAGGAATTTTATTGCATGGAGCTCCAGGAACAGGGAAAACTTTGCTTGCAAAAGCTGTTGCAAATAAAGCAAATGCAACATTTATTTCTTTAACTGGAAGCCAGTTAGTGAAAAAATTCATTGGAGAAGGCGCTAGAATGGTTAGAGAAATGTTTGCTTTAGCTTCACAGAAAAAACCTTCAATTATTTTTATTGATGAATTAGATGCAGTTGGGGCAGCAAGAAATGATTCAATTAATGGTGACAGAGAAGTTCAAAGAACTTTAATGCAATTATTAGCTGAAATGGATGGATTCACTGAAAAAAATGGGGTATGTGTTATGGCTGCAACAAACAGATTAGATATAATTGATTCAGCTTTACTTCGTCCTGGAAGATTTGACAGAATAATTGAAACCCCTTATCCAAATGAAAAAGCAAGAACCAAAATATTTGAAATCCATTCAAAGAAAATGAATTTAAACACAGGAATTGATTTTACTGAATTAAGTGCTAAAACAGAATTCTTTTCAGGAGCAGACATTAAAGCAGTATGCATTGAAGCAGCTTTAACTTCTTTAAGAGAAAACAAAGAAAAAGTTTCAATGAATGATTTCCTTAAAGGAATTAAAAAAATCAAAAAAGAAGAAAAAAATGAAAACGAAACAAAAATGTTTTCTTGACTCAATAATTTGAATTAAGATACATTACTTGTTTTCATGCTGAATTCTTCCATTCTGTTTTTCACATTTTCAACATAATTTCTATCTGCACTGCTTCCACAGCCGCATCCATTATATCTTCTTAAAGCAGCATCCCATCCAGTGTAAGAATTATATGATTTACCTGAACTATTAGTGCAGGAAGTTGAAGAACATGATTTAAACATTTTCAAATGATTTAATCCTGCAGCAATATTGCATTCAACATCTAAAACTGTTTTATTATTGCATTCACTTAAACCATAACAAATATTCGGCTGCATTACTCCGTTAATTTCAAATTGTTTCGGGCGTTTATTCGTTGCTTTTGCTTCAAAGCAATCTTTATGATAATAAGCATTAATCTGCATTAATCCAACTGAATTAATTCTTGAATTGCTTGAACTTGAAAGTACTTTATTCATTTTACATGAATTAGAACTATAATCAGCAGTGCAGGTTCCAGCAAAATTTTGATTTGCAGTTAAACAGCAATGTCTAAAAGTGCTTTCCTGTGCTGCAACGCCTAAAGCAATTAAAACAGGAACTTCATATTTTTCAGCTTTTTCCGCAACCAATGAAACATATTCCTGATTATATTTTGAACTTGAATAAACTGGTTCAGTTGTTTTAGGAAAACAAGAAGTATAAATGAATTCATTTTCTTGTCCTTCAATTTGATTAATAACTAATTCAATGTATTCAGCAATTTTTGCATTAATTAACTGCATTGAAGCTTTTTTATTTTTTAAATCAATTAATTCATTTCTTTTATTTAATCTTTCATATTCCAGTGAAAAAAAAGAATCCCTTGTTTTACATGAATCAGATAAATAAATGTAAACAGTAGATGTTGGATCAAAATACAGTGCAATTGCATCAGGATTATTTGAATTAATTTCATATTTAATATATGATTCAAATTCTTCTGTTAAACTGCTTGCAGTTACAACCATTATTTTAATATCCTCGCTTGTTTTAGGCAAATTAAAATTAAATTCATTCACTGAACTCATATAAATTACAGCAAAAGCATTTAAAGAAAAAAATAAAACAAATAAAATCAAAACAAATTTTTTCATCATTTAATCACTTCAAATTTAAGTTACAGGAGTAAATCCTGGGAGTTCAGGGGGTTCTGTTGTTTCATTGCCCCATAATCCTTTCACTATTCTCTGATTAATGCATGCAAGACACTGCTGAATTGAATTGCATTTACTGCATTCATTAGTAAAAACTACAGGTAAACTTAGAGTTGTTGGCGTAAAATTTAATTCAAAAATAATATCTTTAACTGGTTTTTCCGGAGTTGGAATAAAATTATTTTCAGAAAACTCCATAACTAAATAATATTTGTACTCTGAACCCAAAGAAGAAACAAATTCAGCAAATTCATTCAAAGAATACTCTGCTTTTGTTTTATCGTCTCCATATTGCATCCATTCCTTTCCATAATTATTCCAGCATGTTTTTGCTTCAGCAGTTGCAGAATCATTCGGTGCTGTTTCAGGCCAGTTTGCTGTTTTACATGAATAAGATTGAGTTTTAATAACTGGTGCAACAATTAAATTCAAAGCAAAACCATCCATTGAATCCTGCATTGAAAAAAACTGCTTGCTTCTGTTATTGTTTTTAAACGCCCATTCAGACGAAGTGGTTGAAATAATTGTTTTATTCTCAAAATTTGTTTTTTCATTTTCTTTTAATGCCCATAACTCAACTGAATACTTTGAATTCTTTACTGAATCAGAATTATTTAAATTAATTAGAATTGATTCAATTTCTTGAATTGATGTTGCGGTTGCAGGAGTTAATTGAACTGAACTAATTGAAGGAAAATTTGTTGTTGCAGCAATTACTGTTAAACTTAAAATTAGTATTCCAATTAATCCTAAAACTCGTGAATCCATTTAATCACTTAATTAATTATACATTGATTAT
>JAFGBZ010000003.1 GCA_016932875.1 Candidatus Iainarchaeum sp. | reverse complement strand
TTTCACTTCTTTTCTTGGATAAATCATTGAATAATTAAATTCCAATGAAACAGCTGTTGCAATCGGCATTGCAGCATAAGGAATTCCTGCAATTAAATCAAATTCAAGTGATTTCATTATTTCCCCTAATTCGCGTGCAATTAATTTAAGAGTTTTAGGATAACTTGCAAGAATTCTTAAATCAATATAAATCGGACTTTTTAATCCTGATTTTAAAGTAAATTCACCGAACTTAACTGCTTTTATTTCAAATAATTCTTTTGCTATTTCTTTTTTATTCAAAATCATTTCACCTCTTTCCCGTTTTTTTCAAAAAATTTTCCTTCATTAAAAGCAATTTTTCCATTCACTATTGTTGTTTCAACTTTGCCTTTTAATTTAAATCCATTAAATGGAGTCCAACCGCATTTTGAACACATTTCTGTATTTTTGATTTCATTTTCCTTTAATGGATTAATTATAATTAAATCAGCATCAAATCCTTTTGATATCAATCCTTTTGATTTCAAATTCATTAATTTTGCAGGATTTTCAGCAGTAATTTCCGTTAATCTATTGAAAGTAATTCTTACATTCACTGCTTCATTCAATAAAAGAGGAAACAAGGTTTGAACTCCAGGAACTCCTGAAGGGGCTTCATGATAAGGTTTTTCTTTTTCTTCTTTTAAATGCGGCGCATGGTCTGAAAAAACAAAATTAATTTTATTAAAGTAAAGCATTTCAAGCATTTTTTTCTGTTCAACCGCGCTTCTTAAAGGCGGATTCATTTTTCCATAATTATTTAATTCATTTAAATTTTCTTCATTTAAAAACAAGTGATGAGGTGTTACATCAAAAGAAATTTTTTTGCTTTTTTCCTTTAAAATAATTTCAGCTGATTCAGGGCATGAAATATGAGTGAAATGAATTATGTTTTTTGCTTTTTTCCATAATTTTAATCCTTTTTTCACTGATTCAGTTTCAGCTTCAGTTGAACGGATTTTATTATGCTCTAAAACATGCATTGCTTTAGGATTAATTAATTCGTTTTCTTCAATTACTTTCATGCTTTCACAGTGAAGAAAACAAGGAATATTTTTTTTCTTTGCAATTTTAAATCCGTCAATGATTGCTTTATCTTTATCAATAATTATTTTTCCTGTTGTTTCTCCCAAATAATATTTGAATGCTTTTGCATTATGTTTTTTTCTTAGTTCTCTTAAATTATAATTTGTTGGAGCCAGAAAAAAACCATAATTGCAGTAGCTTTTTCCTTTTATTTCATTTCTTTTTTTTTCAAGCTCTTCCGCTGAATCAATTGCAGGAAAATTATTCGGCATATCAAAAACAGTTGTAATTCCTCCTGCAACAGCTGCTTTGGAAGCAGTGTCCCAGTCTTCTTTTTTTTCTCCGCCAGGAATTCTGAAATGAACATGCGCGTCAATTGCTCCGGGAAAAATTATTTTTCTTGTACAGTTTAATTCAGTTTTTCCTTTCACTGGGTTTTTACTTATTTCAGTTATTTTTCCTCTGGTTACACCAATATTTGCCTGAATTATTTTTCCTTTAATTGCTGTCTGCCCGTAATTCAATGCAAGTTCATTCATGTGCTGCACCAATTAAGTTCTTTAAAGAACCATAACCATTTTTTTCAATTAATTCATTTGTTTCTTCAGATATTTTTTTGAAAACATTTGTGCCCTGCTGGATTACTGCAGTTCCTAATCCAATTGTTGTTGCTCCAGCCATCATTAATTCAATTGCATCTTTTCCGTTCATTACTCCGCCCATTCCAAGAATTGGAATCTTAATGTTTTCATATAAATCATAAATGCATCTTACTGCAACAGGGCGAATGCTTGTACCGCTTACTCCTCCGCGCTTGAATGAAAGCACTGGTTTTTTCTTTACAATATCAATAAGCATTCCAGGCATTGTATTAATTGCACAAATCGCGTCAGCTCCTGCTTCTTCGCATGCTTTTGCAACTTCAATTAAATCGCTTGTTGCTGGAGTTAATTTTGGAATCACTGGAATTTTTCCTGCAACTGATTTAACTTCTTCAACAATTAAACTGCTTAATCCAGGGTTTGTTGCAAAAAGTTTTCCTGAACTTGAAACATTCGGACAAGAAATATTTATTTCAATCATGTCAGGATTTTTTCCTGCAACAAATTCAGCAACTGTTTTGAAATCGCTTGCTTTTGTTGCACCAATTGAAGCAATTAATGGAACTTTTGGTTTTATTTTTTTTAATTCATTTAATTCAGTCCATTCATCTTCCATATTATTGAACCCTTTGCTTGGAAGCCCTACAGCATTAATTAATCCTGCTTCCCATCTTGCAATAGTCGGATTAGGATGCCCTGGACGGAATTCATTCATAATTGTTTTAGTTGTAACTGCGCCTGCATTGTTTTTAGCGCATTCAATCAGTTTAGGAATTGAATTCCATACCACTCCTGAAGCCAGTACAAAAGGGTTATTCATTTTATTTTTACAAAAATTTATTTCAAGATTATTCATACTCACCAGTCCTTTTCAGTTAATCTTATTTTTTTCTCCATTCCTTTTTGGTTTAATTTCACCAGTCCTTTTCAAGAGTCAATGCAGGATAATTAAATATTTCTGAATTTTTTTCCCGCAACATTTTATTCAAACTTAATTCCTGTATTAGTATTTCACATACAACTGAAACTTCAGCTGAATCAAGATGTCCGCAAAAAGCTTCTCCGGATTTTTTTCCTAAAACAGCATGAATATGAGGGATTGCTTCATTGTTTAATTCCGCAATAGAACCATTCAATTTCATTTCAAGAGCTTCTTCTAATTTTGTTTCATTCATTTCAATTTTATTGTTTGCTGTTTCAGCGCATTTAATTACTGCTTTTCTTGCTCCGCCGATTCCTGAAACCCATGCATTCATTATTTTATGTTCTTTGCAGAATCTTTTAATTTCAGTTATTATTTCATTTCCTTTGCTGATTCTTAAAACAAAAATTCTGCCAATTGATGCTTCTCCAAAACTGTTTTTCATTTCAGCCCTTCTTAATTGAATTCATTATTTCTTTTTTATCCATGCTTTTCTCGCAGTAAAAACATTTCGCGCTTAAAGGATTTTTTTTCAATGAAAACTTTGTAATCAGTCCTTCTTTGTTTGTAATGCATTTTTCATTAGCGCAGGTAAGAATTCCTTTTGCTTCATTTGGATAATCAATCGATTCTTTTTTTGAAATTTTTGAATCCTTAATTATATTCATTGTTCCGTTTTTTCCAAGAATCCTTATTTTATCCATTTCAGTTTCATTTAATTCTTTTCCTTCAATGAATAAAATGTCTTTGCGCCCCATTTTTTTTGATTCAACATTCATTGCAGCAGTGCATGTTGCATCATTTACATTAATTGCTTCTAAAATTTTTAATGAAGTTCCCACTGGAAGATGATCAATTGCAGTTCCATTCTTAATTGGGCTTATGTGGATTTTTTTTTCACTCATTAAATCACCTTCTTTTTTCCTAAAAGCATTGCAAGCAGTGCTTCTCTTACTGGAACTCCGTTAGCGGCTTGCTCAAAGTAAAGCGCTGCAGGAGTTAAATCCAGTTCAGTCTTTATTTCATTCACTCTAGGCAAAGGATGCATTATTCTGAACTGCTTTTTTGTTTTCTTTAAAATTCCTGCATCAAGAATGAAAGCATTTTTCACTTTATTATAATCTTTTTCATCAGCAAATCTTTCTTTTTGGATTCTTGTTGCATATAATACATCCAATTCAGGAAGAACTTTATTCAAGTCATCAGTTTCAATTACTTTAACTTTTCCTTTAATGTCTTCAATTATTTCTTTAGGCATTTTTAATTGTTCAGGTGAAATGCAGTAAATTTTTGCATCATTGAATTTAGCTAACGCATAAGCAAGTGAATGAACTGTTCTTCCATATTTTAAATCACCTAACAATCCGATTGTAATGCCGTCAATTTTTCCAAATTCTTTTTTGATTGTGTATAAATCAAGCAGTGTTTGTGTTGGATGCTGATTTGCTCCGTCTCCGCCGTTAATTATTGGAACTTGGCTTATTTCAGCAGCTCTTCTTGCAGCGCCTTCAATGAAATGCCTCATTACAATTATGTCAGCATATCGTTCAATCATTTTAATTGTGTCAGAAAGAGTTTCACCTTTTTTGAATGAACTTACTCCTGGGTCAGCAAAACCAATAACCCTTCCGCCTAAATTCTGAATAGCTGTTTCAAAACTTAATCTAGTTCTAGTTGACGGCTCAAAAAACAATGAAGCCACAACTCTGTTTTCAAGTATTTTTGATTTTTCTTTTTTATCCATTTCTTCAAGATTCTTTGCTTTATTTAATACTATTTCAATTTCCTTGCGGGAAATATCTGCAATTGAAACAACATCAGTTAAAGAAAAAGTTCCTGATTCAATGGAATTTTTTTCATTTGCCTTTAAACTCATTGAACCCTTCATTATACAATAAGTAAAGATATTTAAATACTACCATGGGATTGTAATTAAGGCAGGCATCTGCTTTTCTATTTTTTCAAAAATTTCTTTTTTGCTTCTTCTGCAACCATTTTTTCTAAATGAATTTTATTTGTTTTTCCCGGTACTGTATTGCATGAATAAATTTCTTTTATTCCTGCGTTCTTTAATTTTTTTTCAGCATTTTCCACAAGCAATGCATGCACGCATACAGCATAAATTGCTTTAGGATTATTTTTCTTTAATTCTTTTACTGCTTCAATCATTGTATGTCCTGTTGAAATCATGTCATCAATTATAATTACATTTTTTCCTTTTAATTCAATTTCTTTTGAATAATGCACTTTAACCCTGCGTGCAGAAAATCTTTCTTTTCTGAAAATAATTGCCTTGAAATTAATTTTGTTTGCAACATGCCTTGCCCATTGAAAGCTTTCCCAGTCAGGCCCGACAATAACTGTGTTTTCTGCATTGAATTTTTTTGCAATAAATTCAGCTATTGCAGGAACGCTTGAAATATCATAAAATCCTTTAAAGAAAACTTCATTCATTTTTCTTATTCTGTGCAGATGAGGATCAACTGCAATTATTCCATCTAATGAATTATTTAATATGCTGGCTAAATGATGTGCTGAAACAATTTCTCCTGCATGAAATTCTTTGTCCTGCCTCATATATGCAAGGTAAGGAATTATTCCGAAAACTTTTTTTGCGCCAGAATCTTTTGCAGCGCGTGCAGCAAAAAATAATTCAATTAAAGCAGTATTTGGATTTAATGCAAGAGACTGCACTAAAAAAACTTTTTTTCCTTTTATTTTTGAATCAAATTTTAAATGCAGTTCTCCGTCAGGAAACTGCTCTGAATTAAATTTACCTAAATCTGATTTCATTTCTTTAGCAAAATTTTTCTCAAAATTATTTGAATTACTTAAACCAAATATAATTGAATTCATATAAATCAGTTTAATTAAAGAAAAAAGAAGTATTTAATGATTTATATTGTTGTTAAATCAGAGATTTATTTAATCAAAAAAATTATCATTAACGGAATTATATAAAAAATTCCTATTAAAAAAATCAATGCGTATTTTCTTGAAACTGAAACAAGTTTTCCTGAAAATTCAGCCATTGTAATAGGAATTATTTTTAATGGATAAAAAATAATTATCCCGAATAAATTGAATAAAAAATGCGCAAGAGAAACGCTTATTGCCAATGGTGTTGCAATCGCAAGTGCTGCAAGAAAAGCAGTAATTGTTGTTCCTAAATTAGCGCCTAAAAAATAAGGATATGCTTTTTTTATTGAAAGAGTTTTAGTTGCAATTAATGGAACTGCAAGAGAAGTTGCAACAGAAGAACTCTGAATGAAAGCAGTAAGCATTAATCCTATGCTGAATGCATGGCTTTCTTTTCTGAAAATGCTTTTATCCAATGTAAAACCTGAATTTGATTCAATAAAACTTTTCAGGTTTTTAGTAATCAATGCAAGACAAATGAAAAGTAATACAACTGAAACAAACAATAAAACAAATGGATTGAATATGAGAAATGATTCAATGAATTTTGCTGTAGGAGAAATAATTATTTTTAAAGGCGAAGTAAAATTAATTCCTCCTATTCCTGAAAACAATTGAGAAAGATAAATTGCAGTGTTTTCAATAATGTGGGTAATTAATTCCAATGGAAGCAATACAACTGTTGAACACAAATTAAAAAAATCATGAGTTACTGCTCCGGTGAATGCAAGAGAAAATTCTTTTTTATTATGTGCATGGCATAATGAAACAATAATGTTTGTAACACTTGTTCCTATATTGGCGCCCATAATCATTGGAATTGCAGAAGAAAAAGGCAATAATCCTGAAGCAACCATTCCAACAATAACTGAAGTAGTGGCTGAACTGGTTTGAACTAAACTGGTTACAGCAATTCCAATAAATAATGCAACAAATGGATTTGTTGTTGCAATAATTAATTCATTTGCAAAATCCCCGCCCAATAAATTGAATCCTGTTCCAAGCAATGAAATTGATACGAGGAAAAAATATAATGCAATTAAAGCAGTAATGCACTGCCTTCCGCTTACTGGAGAATTAAAACATTTTTTCCAGAAACTTGTTTTAGGCCACATTCAAACTGTTATTTAAAAAACTGAAATGGATTTTTATTATTATGTATTAAATTTCAGATTAAATTAAAATAAATTCATTTAATTGAATTTGGTGTTCTGGTTAAATAAAGAGCGTCTCCGCCTGAATGAATTTCTAAAAAGTTATAATTAATTAATTTTTGAATCATGTTTTTTCC
>JAFGBZ010000035.1 GCA_016932875.1 Candidatus Iainarchaeum sp. | reverse complement strand
TTCTTTCATTAATTGTCGGAAAAACAATTACTGCCGGTGCAATAATTCTTGTTTTAATAGTGATTATTTCAATTGGTTTCATTCAGGATTATAAAGCAGATGAAGCAATTAAAGCTCTTAAAAAAATGCTTGTACCGGTTTCATTAGCAATAAGAAATGGAAAAGAAACAGAAATTTATTCAAAAGAAATTGTTCCTGAAGACATTTTAATTATTCGTTCAGGGGAAATGATTCCTGCTGATGCAGTGATTTTAGAGGAAAAAAATCTTCAAATAGATGAATCAATGCTTACAGGCGAATCCAAAGCAGTAATAAAAGAAGTTTTTAATGAAAAAGAATCAGATAAAAACACTGTTTTTATGGGCACTTTTGTAGTTAATGGAAGAGCAGTAATTAAAGTAATTCATACTGGAATGAACACTAATTTTGGTAAAATTGCTGGAATGATTTCTTCTGCAGACAAACCAATGCTTTTGCAGAAAAAAGTCAACATAGTAGTAAAATACATGGTTGGAATTGCATTAATTGTTTCTTTTTTAACTGGATTGCTTTTAATAACAAGAAACTGGCCTTTATCTTATGAACACTTGATTGAAGCATTAATCACAATGATTGCTTTATCCATTTCTGCTTTTCCTGAAGGACTGCCAGTAGTATTAATTACTACTCTTGCAATAGGAGTTCAAAAAATGGCGAAAAAAAACGCTATTGTTAACAGGCTTTCAATAATTGAAACTCTTGGAGAAACAACAGTTATTTGTTCAGATAAAACCGGAACAATAACTAAAGGTGAAATGACTGTAAAAAAAATTTACTGCAATAATTCTTTAATTGAAGTTGAAGGAGTTGGATTTGAAGGAAAAGGAAATTTTTTATTAAACAAAAAACAAATTAATCCATTAGAAACTAACTGTTTAAAAAAATTTTTTTATTCTGCTGTTTTATGCAATGATGCAGTAATTTCAAGAAAAGGAATTGATTCTCAGTATTCAACAATAGGTTCTCCAACTGAAAGCGCTTTATTAATAATGGCTGCAAAAGCAGGATTATTTAAAGAAGATTTTAATGAAGAAAGAATTGAAGAAATTCCTTTCAGCTCTGAATCAAAAATGATGGGCGTATCAATTAAAGACGGTAAAAAAATTAATTACTTTAAAGGCGCGCCGGAAATAATTTTATCTAACTGCTCGCATATTTTAATTAATGAAGAAAAAAAAGTTTTAACTTCAAATGAATTAAATAAATTGCTTGAAAAAAACTCTGAATTCGCAGGCAATGGATTAAGAACAATTGCATTAGCATTCAATGAAAATGATTCATTAAATGAAGCATTCAATGAAAGAAAACTAATTTTTTTAGGTTTAAGCGCAATAGAAGACCCACCAAGAAAAGAAGTAATTAATGCAATTAAATTATGCACTCAAGCAGGAATTAAAACAAAAATGATTACAGGAGATAACCTTGAAACAGCAATAGCAATAGGAAAACAAATTGGTTTAACAGGAAAAACAATGCTTGGAAATGAATTAGATAAAATAACTGATGATGAATTAATGAGAACAGTAAATGAAATAATTATTTTTGCAAGAGTTAAACCAGCGCATAAATTAAGAATAGTTAATGCATTAAAAAAAGCAGGAGAAATAGTTGTAATGACTGGAGACGGAGTAAATGATGCTCCTTCATTAAAAGAAGCCCATGTGGGAGTAGCAATGGGAATAAAAGGAACCGATGTTTCAAGAGAAGCATCAGATTTAATTTTAAAAGACGATAATTTCAACACAATTGTTTCAGCTGTAAGTGAAGGAAGAACAATTTATTCTAATGTAAAAAAATTTGTTGTATTCCAGTTATCAACTAATTTCGCTGAATTAATGATAATTTTTTTTGGATTGCTTTTAGGATTTCCTCTGCCTTTGCTTGCAATTCAAATTCTTTTCTTAAACTTAGTTACAGATAATCTGCCTGCAATAACTCTTGGATTCACTCCTGCATCAAAAGATGTAATGAATCAAAAACCAAGAAAAGAATCAGTTTTGCTTGACTCAAACGGAAAAAAATTTTTAATTCTTTCAGGAGCAACAATTGCTTCAGGAACATTATTTGCTTTCTGGATTGCATTAGACATGCTTTCACTTCCATTAGAACAAGCAAGAACAATTGCATTAATTACATTAATTTCATTTGAAATAGCTAATGCATTCAATTACCGTTCATTCAATAAAAGATTCTTTGAAAACAAATTAACTTCAAACAAATATCTTTTTTATGCTTCAGCAGTATCAATTCTTGCAACAACAATAGTGGTTTACACTCCAGTAAATATTTTATTTGAAACAGTTCCAATAAACCCTTTATTTGGAGTAATGGCAGTAATAATTTCCTTATCTGTAATAATAGTAATAGATTTATTTAAAACATTCAATAAAATAACAAATAAAATAATAATTGATTAAATTAATTCATTTAATTCTTTTCACATTCTGCCGGATTTAAGTCAATTTACATCCAGTCCTGTTTTCTGAATAATGCAATTAATGCAATTGAAATCAATAAAACAATTATTATTACATAAAGAAATGCATTAGTGTTTTCCTGTAAAGGCAAACCAATATTCATTCCATAAATGCTTGAAATAATTGTTGGGATGGTTAATAAAATTGTTATTGCAGTTAATGTTTTCATTGTTTTATTCAAATTATTTGAAAGAATTGTTGAATGTGCTTCTCTTATGTTTGAAATTGTTTTAATTCTTGAATTACTTAAATTAAGCGAATCATTTGCTGTAATAATTAAATCTTCAAGCATTTCTTGGTCTGCATCATAAATTGGAAGAATTTTTCCTGTTTTGATTTTACGAATAATTGTTGTTATTGGAACCAATGAAGAAACAAAATCATTTAATACTTCTTCAAATTCAACTATTGTAATCATGTCTGTGTTAGTTAATTTCTGAATGTTTTTTCTTTTAGCATTAACTTGTTTGCTCACATAATTTGTTTTTTTATCAAATAATTCAATTGTTTTTTCAAGTAAAGTTAAAACAAATTTAGTTTTCTGAGTTGTTGAAACATCTTTTTTTTCAAGAAAATCAGTTATAGGCGAAACAGAACTGCTTGGAGTGATAGTTAAAATAAATTCAGGTCCAACAATAATTCCTAAAGTTGTTGTTCTTAATTCATTTTTTTCTTTTACAGGTACTTTAATTAAAATATAAGTATTATTTCCTTCTATTTCAACTCTTGGAGTGCTTGTTTCATCCAAGAAATCTTCAATTATTTCTTCATCTAATTCAAGTTTTTTAATTAATTCACTTGCTTCTTCTTTGCTTGGATTCATTGAATTAATCCAGCATCCTTTCTGCACTTCCTTTAATTCTTTGAAGTCAGCATCATTAATTGTTTTTTTAAGAATCTGCATGAATACATTAACTTAAATCAAATTTAAAAAACCTTTGAAGTTTTTTAAAAATTTAAATTCAGTCCTGAATTAAAACAAATTTAAATTAGCTGATTTTTTCATTAAAATACTTTTAAAAAGGAGTAAATCCAGGGCGTTTTAATCCACGAATTTTAAGTAAATCATAAAATTCAGGAGTTAAAGGATTTTTTTCATATACTACAAAGCTTGCGGCAGCAATATCCTGAAATCCTGTTTTCTTTAAATACAGCGCTACATTGTCTCCGACTTTTTCACAGGCATTTAATGCATTATCATGAATTTTTGTTTCATAGTTGGATTTTCTTGTTTTAGTTTTTTTGTTTGCTAATTTATGCTTCCATCTGGAAAAAGTATTAGTTGATTTATCTTCTTCAGCAAAATAAATCCATTTAGAGCCGGTTCTTCCATTAACAAAAACTCTTCCATGTCCTATTACTTTTCCTTGTTTTGAATCCCTGTGATGAATTAAAACACCATAATCTTTTTTAAGATCTAAAATCAAATTTATTGCTTCAAACCTTCCTTCAGGAGTATTAGGAAAAACTGCTCTTGGCTGAAGCAATCTTTCTCTTTGAGAAATCATGTCTTCTGGATTTGAATGATCTGACCTGACAAGAATTTTTTCGCTTTCCATTGAAAGAATTTCCTCTAATTTGTATTTTTCTTTTTCAGTAATTTCTCCTAATTTTATTGATTTAAAATTAAGCAATTCAGCTCCTGTTCCATTAATCAAATTCTGCAATGTTTCAAGCCCATAAGTTTTTGAACTGAACTTAAACTTGCTTTTAACTACTTCTTCTTTTCTTAAAGGCGAAACAAGTTTTCCTTTTCTTGCATCAAAAACAATATTGGTTCCATATTCTGGTTTATGAGTTTTAAAAGAAAGTTCTTTTCGAGGCATAATCCTTACTAATATGCAGAAGATATATTAAGCTATCTGAATTAAATTCAGTTTAATTTATTAAATTCTACAATAAAAATACTTCCACATTTGCTGTTGTCTTTTACCCATACTTTACCATTATTCAGTTCAACAATTTTTTTAGTGATTGCCAAACCCAAACCGCTTCCCTTTATTCCGCCTTTTTCTAATCTTATAAATCTTTCAAAAATAGATTTTTTGTATTTATCTGGAATTCCTTCGCCTGAATCAATAACTGAAATTAAATGCTTTGTTTCAGTTTCATTGCTTTCAATAATTACTTGACTTCCCTTCGGACTGTATTTAATTGCATTAGTGATTAAATTAAAAAAAACATCATAAAGTAAAGGGCTGCCTTTAATGCAGATTTCTTTATCAATTTTTGAAATTAATTTAATGTTTTTTTCTTTAGCAAGCAGAGAAACTTCATTAATAACTGACTTTATTATTTCAGTTAAATTTAATTTAATGAATTCCATTTTTTCTTTTCCTTCATCTAATTTTGAAAGCAAAGACGCATTTTTTATTCTTTCAATAAGAATACTGCTTTGATTGTGTACAACAGATAAAAGTTCTTTGTTTTTAGGGTCCTTTTCTTTTTCTAAAACAAGCTCTGAATCCATTTTTATTACTCCTGCAGGATTAAGCAAATCATGACGCATAATATCAATAAATAAATCCTTCAAATTATTTGCTTTTTCGAGAAGTAATTTATTTTTATTAATGGAATCTCTTTGTTTTTTAAAAATACTTGCGCTAACAATCAAAATCACTATAATTATTCCACTGCAAACCAATAAAATGTAAATCCATTCAGGGATTTTTTCAACAGTTCCGACATAATCAGTTATATACTTTAATTGAGAGTTATAATAAACACTGTTTTTATCTGCCTTCATTTCTTTTAAATTCTTGTCAATTTTTTCAATTAACGTATTATTTAAAACATTGTTTTTTGGAAAAGCAAATTTTAACTGAGATGGATTAAATATTATTGGTGTTTTTTTAAGATCATAATTCACTGCATAAGTTTCCCCGTAAATTCTATTAACTACTCCTGCATCAGCTAAACCATTATTTGTTAATTCAAGCACTGTTTTATAATCAGCCACTTCAATAATTTCAATATTGATTTCAAACTCTTTAGCTAAATTAATAATTCCCTCTGGCCCGGTAGTATGAATGCTTTCATTCATTACAGCGATTTTCTTTTCATCTAAATCAGTGAAAGACTGAATATCTATATTTTTATTCGAATAAATTACTCCCCAATTAATGAAAACTGTTTCATTATTAAATTCATAAAGTTTAGCTCTGTCTTCAGAGAAAGCAACATCAACCATAATGTCAATTTCTCCTGTTTCCAGTCTTTTAAGTCCTTCATTCCAAGAACCATAAACATATTCAATATTCCAATTTTCTTTTCTTGCAATCTCTTCAATTAAATCAGCAAAAAAACCTGAAACGTTCCCTTTTTCATCAATAAATATTTTTGGAGGGTTATCATAAACTCCGACTTTAATTTTTTTAATATTATAATCAGCAGCAAACACAACTGAAGAAAACAAAATCAGAAAAAAAAACAAAACCAAAAAATTATGTTTCATCAAATCAAAGAAGTATATTTTTTTAGCTTTAAATAACTTTTGTTTGAACAGGGGTTGTGAATTAGTTTTTTTGTGTTATGATTTCTATTGTGTTTTTGTTTTTTGGTATTATGCTTACTCGTGTTCCTTGGTTTAATCCATAGTATTCGCTTAAGTCTGATGGAAATGTTATTCCTAGGCTTCCCCCTGTTGAAATGATTTGTCTTTTGAATGTGAATGCTTCTTTAGCTTTTTTAACACTTGCATCAACCATTTTTCCTGTTGCAAATTTTTCTCCGCATTTAATGCATTCATATACTGGTTCATCATTTAATACAATTAATCCATTGAATAGTTTAGTTGTTATTTTTGTTAGTTTTGCTTTTCCTTCGCATAAAGGGCATTTCATTTTTGTTTTGAGAGCCATAAGTTAACCTCCTTTTGGTTTGATTCCCATAAAGTAATTACAATAATTTTTTTGCTGTCTTCAGCTTTTTGAACAGTAAAAAATTTTTTATTAACTTCTCCAACTGTTTCAAATTTTTCTTTATTATATTTTTTATCAATTCCATAAGAAATTCTTACTTGTTGTTTTTTGATTATTTGCTCTAACTCAATTCTTGAAAGATTGTGAATTAATGCTCTTTCAGTAAATCTTTCTCTTGCGTGCTGAGTCCAAATAACATCCATTACAAAACCACTACAATAATTAAAACAAAACATCTTTTAAACAAGCTTATTTGTAGTGAAAAAGTAGTGAAAGCGCCCAGGGGAGGACTTGAACCTCCGACCCTCCGGTTAACAGCCGAATGCTCTACCGACTAAGCTACCTGGGCTAAAAGCGATTAATTTATTGTTTAAGAATAAGAATAAAAAGGTTTGTTAAAGTTTATCTTGGTTTGGGTTTTATGAGTTTTCTTTTAACTTTTTTTGCTTTTGGGAATAATATTGATTTCTTTCTTGTTTCTTCTTTTTTTATTGCTTTTCTAATTTCAAATAAATTTTGCAATTTTCTGCTTAAAATAATTCTTTCACCAATGGCTCCAGTTTCTTCTTGAATTAGTCCAAGTCTTTTTAAGCGTTTAATCATTGCTTTTCCTTCTAAATGAAAATCAGCTTCCATTGCATTAAATTTTTTAGAAAAAAAATTCATAATTGCATCAGTGACTCCAAAGCCATTTAATTCATTAAATTTGCTTTGTAAATTATAATTAGGATATGCCCAAATATAATCAATAAAACCTATTTTTTTACTTTTAGCAGTTTTAAGTTTTTCTTTTAAGTCAGGAGAAAAAATTTTTTGTATTGCTGGATTAGGGTCATTTTTTGCAATTTCTAATAAATTATTAATTCTTTCTCTTTCATTAAAAGAAGAATATTTAGCAAACCCTAGTAATTTTCCTTGAAACATTATTCCAACAAAGTTTGACTTTTTATCTTCTAATTTTCTTTTACTTAAAACAAGATTTTTTGTTACTTTAATCGTTTCTTCTTTAATTTGTTCAGGCAATGATTTAAAATCAAAAATAAATTGTAAATCCATAAAAAAGTTAGTTTAAATGTATTAATATTTGTTTGCAACATAATTTCAAAATTCAAATCAATTAAGCTAATCAAAAACCATTTATTCTACATAATTAAGTACTATTTTTCATTTAACAACTCCCTCGTAAAAAAGAATTTGTTAATTTTTAATGTTTTTTTAAGGCTTTAAAATTCAAAATAAGCTTAGATTACACTTTTTTTGTTTTTATTAGTTCAGTTAACTGATTTTTGTGTTTTTTTAGCGAACGAAGTGAGCAAAACGCACTTTAGTGTGTTATTGGTGCCAGCGGACGAAACCGCTGAAGTGGGTTTCCTGAAGTGGATTTAATGCATTTAAATGCTTTGATCCAGTACTTTCCTCGCTTCCGCAACCCTTAAAGCATCAATTTTACTGGTTACCGTTGCTTTCTTCCGAATCTGGCGGATTTGCCGATAAAACCGATCTTCAAGGACAGAATGTCAGCAGTCAGCATTGGAAGCAGTTTAAGTGAATTAAACCGCCTTCAGGCATTTGGCTCCGGCATAAAGCGGATTTCCGGTATACAGGGAACCGCTGACTCCCCGCCTAACCCAATATATTTATTGCTTTTCTCTTTAAATAAGCTTTGATTTAATCTTTTTTTGAGAAAAGCGTTATCTGGGCTTTATACATAAATAAGAACGTATTTAAAGGAGTTTGGTGCCAATAGTATAGTATTTTTGTTTTAAAAAGAGGTTGTTGCCTTTTTTGAGAACTTAAGGGGTGAAAGAATGAAATCTATTGTAGAAACAGCTATGGATAAGCCGGCTAAAGTTAATGAGGACAGATTAGAAGAATTTGGTACTCCTAAAATAATGGTTATTGGTGCAGGAGGAGCAGGATGTAACGCAGTCAACAGAATTGCTAATATGGGTATTTCTGGTGCAATGCTTGTTGCAGTTAATACTGATAAACAGCACTTAGCTATTATTAATGATGAATTAACCAAAATTTTAATTGGTAAATCTGTTACCAGAGGACTTGGTGCAGGCGGTTATCCTGAAATTGGTGCTAAAGCAGCAGAAGTTTCAAGAAGCGCTTTAGAAGAAGTATTGCATGGTGTTGACATGCTGTTCATTTCATGCGGTATGGGCGGAGGAACTGGAACTGGAAGTGCTCCAATAATTGCTCAGATTGCAAAAGAACAGGGTGCAATAGTTATTGCAATTGTAACATATCCTTTTGCTTTAGAAAAAGCACGCTTAATTAAAGCAGAACAAGGAATTCAGTCATTAAAAGATGTAACTGATACTGTTGTTGTAATTGATAATAACAGATTAGTTGAATTAGTTCCAAATCTGCCAATACAGGATGCATTCAGAGTTGCAGATGAAGTAATTGCAAGAACTGTCAGAGGAATAACTGAAACAATTACTCAGCCTTCAATGATTAATTTGGATTTCGCTGATGTAAGAAGTGTTATGAGCTCTAAAGGATTATCTGTAATTGCTGTCGGTGAAAGTAAATCAGTTGATAAAGTAAATGATGTTGTTGAAGACACATTGAAAAATGCTTTACTTGATGTTGATATCGGCGGAGCAAGCGGTGCATTAATTCACATTACAGGCGGACCTGAATTAACTTTAGGAGAAGCAAACGCAGTAGGTGAATTATTAACTGAAAGAATTGATCCTAAAGCACAAGTAATTTGGGGTTCAAGGGTTGATCCAACTTTTGAAAACAAAATTGAAGTCATTTCAATTTTCACTGGAGTAAAATCACCTTACATTAAAGGCCCAGACAACAGCAGAGACGACAGAAGAAACGACAGAAAATCACGCGGTTCATTAGATTTGGATTTCTTGTAAATCCATTTCCTTTTTTTCTTTTTTTATTTATTTTTTAATTTTAAAATTT
>JAFGBZ010000034.1 GCA_016932875.1 Candidatus Iainarchaeum sp. | reverse complement strand
TTTCTTTCAAGAACTTCGTTTTCAATTTGTTTTCTGTTCATTCCAGTATATTTTTCAAGTTCTTTAATATAATTTACACCTATTTCTGTTTTGATTAATTTATCTGTTGTTGCATCCCATTCAAATATTGTCTGGGTTTTTGTTTGTCCTTCTAATGCTCCAGTTACTTCAGCAATTTCAGTTATTCTTCTTATTGTTCCTTTTTTTCTGTCATGAATTCTGTTTTGCACTAAAACAAAATTTAATCCTGACATCATTATTTCTGGAACATTCATTGGAGGATTTGTTACTCTTACAATTGTTTCCTGCGCTGAATTTGCATGAACTGTTCCTAAACAACCATCATGTCCTGTATTCATTGCAGTGAATAAAGAAAATGCTTCTGAATGCCTTATTTCTCCTACAACTATTCTGTCTGGACGCATTCTTAATGAATTTTTTGTTAAAATATCCATTGTTATTTCTCCTGTTCCTTCTAATCCAGGAGCTCTTGCTTCCATTCTAATCCAATGCTTTAATGGAAGATTTAATTCAGCGGTGTCTTCAATTGTTATTACTCTTTCTGATTCAGGCACAAATGAAGTCAATACATTAAGTGTTGTTGTTTTACCGCTTCCAGTGCCTCCTGCAATTAAAATATTTGCTGGCTTTGTTTTAAGCCCTTCAACAAATAACCATAAATAAGCAGCTGTTTCAGCATTAATGGTTCCAATTTTAATTAAATCAATTATTGAATAAGGGTCTGAACGGAATTTTCTTATTGTTAAGCTTGCACCGCTTACTGATGCAGGAGGAATAGTTGCATTAACTCTGCTTCCATCCATTAATCTCGCATCTAAAAGAGGATTGCTTATATCAACTCTTCTTCCGATTTCTCTTGCAACTCTGTTAATTAAATCAATTATTTCTTTATCTGAATAAAATTCAATATTTGTTAACATCATTTCATATTTTCTGTGAAAAACATAAACCGGCTTCTGTGGGCCAATAACCATTATTTCTTCTAATTTATCATCTTTAATTAATTCATCAATTAAGCCATATCCAACCATTTCTCTTACAATTGCGTCAGCATAAAAATCAAATTTATTGCTCGGAATCCTTAACTGAGGATTATCTTTAAGCATTTCCATTATTTTTTGGTAATATACATTTCTTCTTGCTTCAGGATCGCGTATTTTGTAAGGTGAAACAGTAATAATTCTTGTGGCTGCTTCTTTCAATGTATTAATTATTGCTTTTTCTGCAGCATTAGGGCGCGGCACCGGAGTAAAATAATATTTTAACCCGCTTTTCTTTAAATGATAAATTTTTGTGTTTCCATATGAATCAATTTCTTTTTTTTCTTCTTCATCCATTTTTTTTTCAATAATGCTTTTTTCATCTGTTTTTTCTCTGAAAAGATTATCTTCTTTTTCAATTTGTTTTTCTTGTTCTTCTTCTCTTTTTACTTTTTCTAAAAGTTTTTTAGGGTCAAGAATTTTTTCAGCCCGATTTCTTTTATAATTTTCTGTTTCAGAAGGCGTATTCATTACTTCTCTTATTTCTTCTCTTACTGTTTTTTTCGGCATTTCTTGATAAATTTGTTTTTCATTTTTTTTGCTTTCTTCAACAAGCTTTCTTAATTCATCTTTAGGTGTTTCTTTTTGCTTTGCTTCAATTTCTTTTTTTTCTTTTACTTTCTTCATTAATTCATCAAGAGGAGTCGCCATATATATCAGTGATTAAATTTAATCTATTCTATTATATAATAATTACTTTAATTCAATTACTGCGCACCCAGCCCATTCTTTTACTTCTTTTACTTTATCTGAGTTCTTTAATTCATTTATTTTTTTTGTTAAGTCGCCTGTTTTTTCAATGAAAATAAATTTTGAATTGAATTCAGTTTTAATTAAATCAGTTTTATTTAAATCTTTTTCAATCTGTTCTTTGATTTCAAACAAATTTGTATTAAAATCCTTTAAATAATATGAATCAAGCCCTTCAGAATAATAATTCCAGGAATTAAAGTAAAATAATTTAGGAAAATCATCATACTGCCATAAAAAAACAATTTCATTTTGTTCAGAGTTTTCTTTCAGCCATTCAGCGCAGGGCTTGAACGAATCTTTTTCTGATTCGCTTTTAACTGTTTCAAATGAACTGTAAACAGTTGCTCCGCAGAAAACAAAGCAGATTACTCCTAACACCATCATATGTTTGAAGTATTTTTTTTCTTTAATTAATGGATTTAATGCAATTGCGCTGAAAAAAATAGCGAGCGGAGCAAAAAAATCAATTAATCTAATTGATTTTAAATTCAGAATTAAAAAATAAATTAATGGAAAAAACATTGCAACAGCTTTTTTATCTAATTCAAGTTTTTTAATAAAAACAAATGAAATTACTGCAATCAATGCAAACATTATTGGAATATTGTTTGCAAAAAAATTCCATGCACTCACTGAACTCCATTCAACTATGCCCATTCCATTTTCTCTTAATACGGCGGCTCTTAAATCACTTCCAAACCCTAAAAGAATATTGTTTGGAAAATAAGGGTTAATTATTATTCCTGTAATTGTTCCTACAAGAGATGAAAGAAATATTTTTGCTTCTGCTTTTTTTTCAGCAAAATAAGTTCCTATTGCATAAAGCAATGCAAGCATTGGAAGCGCAGGAAATGCAGCATAACTCCAGACAAAAACAAAACTTAATGCAAATATTTCTTTGTATTTTTTTTCTTGCATTAAATAAATTCCAACAAGTATGAATAATACTCCTAAAGTAATGGCTCTTCCTAATAAAAGCCTGTAAATAAAATAAGTTGAACTGCTCATTGCAATTAAAGTCCATATTTCAGGGTAATTCACTTTATTTTTTTTAAGAAGGAAATAAAAAAACAGAAAGCATGCAAGAAGCAGAATTAAATTAGCAGTTTTCATTGCTAAAGATAAATTTCCAATTAACGTAAACGGCATTAAATAAACATGATAAAGGAAATGCTTGTCAACAAAATTTTCATTTAATGGAGTAAACTGCATCCAAGGAAATTCAGTTATTACTCCTTTTTCAAGCATTAATTCAGAAATTTTAATATGAAAAAAAGAATCATTTCCATATAATTCAGGAGAATAAAATGAAAAAAAACCGTAAATAAGCAGGCAGAAAAAAGCAACAATTAAGTAACCATGAATTTTATTGAAATTCATAAATTAAAAAAGAAAAAAGAGTTTATTAAATGAATTCATTTTTATTTGAATTCATTCATTTTCTCTTTTTTTTATTTTTTCTTTTGTTTCTTTAATGAATTCATCTATTTTAATTGTTTTTTGTTTTCCGTCTCTTGTTCTTACATTAACTGAATTGTCTGCTTCTTCTTTTTCTCCTACTACAATCATTAAAGGAATTTTATTTAATTGCGCATCTCTGATTCTGTATGAAACTGTTTCATTTCTTGAATCAATTTCTGTTCTAATAAATTCTTTTCTTAATTCCAATAATATTTTTTCAGCATATTTATGAACTCTTTCTCCTACAGGAACAATAATTATTTGTTTTGGAGCAAGCCATAAAGGAAATGCTCCTGCATAATTTTCAATTAATATTCCAAAAAATCTTTCCAGTGAACCAAAGATTGCTCTATGCACCATTACTGGACGGTGTTCATTGTCATCTGCTCCGATGTAAGTTAAATCAAATTTTTCTGGCATTGAAAAATCAACTTGGATTGTTCCGCACTGCCAGCTTCTTCCAATCGAATCCTTTATATGGAAATCAATTTTCGGTCCATAGAATGCACCATCTCCTTCATTTATTTTAAAATTAATTTTTTCTGCTTCAAGAGCATCCTTTAATGCGTTTGTTGCAATTTCCCATATTTCATTGCTTCCCATTGATTTTTCAGGGCGAGTGCTTAATTCAATATGGTAATCCTTGAATCCAAACGCATTATATGTTTCTTGACATAATTTGATTAAATCAATTATTTCTGCAGTTAATTGTTCTTCAGTGCAGAATACATGTGCATCATCTTGAGTAAATTTTCTTACTCTGAATAATCCGTTTAATACTCCGCTTTTTTCATGCCTGTGAACAACCCCGAATTCGCCTGCTTTAATTGGTAACTCTTTATAGGAATGTCTTTTTGATTTGTATACTAATAATCCTCCAGGACAATTCATTGGTTTTACTGCTTGTTCTTCTTCATCAATCATTGTGAAATACATGTTTTCTTTATAATGATCCCAGTGCCCTGATTTCAACCATAATTCTTTTTTCAAAATTAATGGAGTCATTATTTCCTGATAATTTCTTTCAAATAATTTTTCTCTCATGAATTTAGTCATTTCATTTAATACAATTACTCCGTTTGAATGAAAGAAAGCATTTCCAGGAGATTCTTTTTGCATTGAAAACAAATCTAATTCTCGTCCTAATTTAATGTGATTTCTTTTTTCTGCTTCATCTTTTTGTTTTAAATGTGCTTCCATCATTTCTTTTTTTGGAAAAGCAATTCCATAAATTCTTTGAAGCATTTTATTTTTTTCATCCCCGCGCCAATAAGCTCCCGCGAGTTTAATTAATTTCACTGCTTTGATTTCAGTAGTGTATCTTAAATGAGGGCCTCTGCACATGTCTTTGAAATTTCCTTGTTCATAAAAAGAAATTTTTTCATCAGGCAAGCCATTAATCATTTCAGTTTTATATGGGTTTTTTTTATAAAATTCAAGCGCTTCTTTTCTGCTTAATTCAATTCTTGTTATTGGTAAATTTCTTTTTGATATTTCTTTTATTTTTTCTTCAATTTTTATTAAATCTTCTTCTTTTAATTGAGTGTCTAAATCAAAATCATAATAAAATCCTTCAGTTATTGCAGGACCTATTGCTAATTTTATTTCAGGATATAATTCAGTTAAAGCATGCGCCAGCAGATGGCTTGAAGAATGCCAAAATAATTCTTTTTCTTCATTTGAATTAAATTCATTTTTTCCCATAAAAACACCACTATTTAATTATTATTAGGGTTTCAAAAAGTATTTAAATTAAGGGATTGAATGATTTGAATTATTTTTTATGGCTATTCATCCATTCCTGTTTTTTAATTTCTGCTTCTCTTATTGCTTTTCCTAATATAGTATTATTTAACTTAAAAAAAGATACTGGAATTGCGCTGAATTGATTTTGATTTTCTAAAATCTGGGCATGTGCTCCGTGTTCTCTTTGAGAAACAGTAAATTGTCCAAAATATTCAAAAATTTTTCCGTTAATTTTGAATTTAATTTTTGGTATAACTATATCTATTTTAATGATTTCTAGTTTATCTGCGTTTTTTTCAATAAATGCAATAAAAGCTCTTCCTTTTTTTGTAACATTTCCTGTTGAATCAACATAAGAAAAAACATTTTTTGCGATTCTTTGTTCTGCTTCAGATTGTTTTCTTTGCTCAAGAAATCTTCCCGCAGTATCTTTGTTTATAATTGTAATTTCTTTTCTTCCTTTGTTTTGAGTTTCTTCTATCTGATGTCCGCTTGTTCTTGCTTGATTTAAAATATAATCTGGTTCTAATCCGTTTTTTTGGTGTTCTTGAATAACATCTTTATGAAATGGGTGTTTTTTTCCGAACCCTTTGAAAATAAATTTTGGTTCTCTTGGCATTTTTTCCCTCTTTGAATTATAAATCTTTTACTGCTTTAACTTTTTATGCCTTCCCGTGAAATGTGTTTGCAGTGCAAAGGCAGAGGTTTCTGCGGTGAAAAATGCGTTGTATTAGAGCGTTTTACTCAAAAGCAGAAGTCATTTGATTTAATTAAAGGCACTGATTTTAATGGTTTAACTCCTCCTGGCGTGTTTGTTTCATGGAAAAGTTATCCTAATTCAAGTGTTTCTGCTTTAAGCACTCCATTGAATTCAGATGAAGTTTCTTTAATGGATAAAGAAGAGCAATGGTTTGGATTGAAAAGCGATAAAATTGTTTCAATGAGACAGCAGTTAATTGGTTCAAGCAAAAAAATTGATGTAAATAATGCAGTGAATCCTTCGCGTGAATTAAGTTTAATGCAGGAAATTGCTTTAAGTAAATCAAAAGTTGATTTGGAAGTTGAATTAATGCATAAGCCTGTTTCAACTCTGAATTTTAATGAATTAACTTCTCCGGTTGGAGCTTTTGCTGAAGCAAAAAAAATTACTTTAACTGAAAACCCAAAAACATTCAGCAAAGCAGAATACATTGTTTCAGATACTGATGTAAAAGCATTGGACGGCACAATGGAATTAATGAAAGCTGATTTACCTTTAAGTTTTATTCAAAAAATTTTTTCAGTCGGATTATTAGGGCAGAAAAAGAAAAGAAAAATTGTTCCAACTCGATGGAGTATTACTGCATTGGATTCAGGGATTTCAGAAAAATTAATTCAAGAAGAAATTTTATTTAATTCATTAATTGATTCATTTCAAGTGTTTGAATCAAAATATTTAGATAATCATCTTCTGATTTTATTAATGCCTTTTAATTGGAGTTTTGAATTAATTGAATTATGGAGTAAAGGAGGAGTATGGACTAAAGATGCATCAGAGCATGCTGTTTCACATGATTTTGAATTTCAAAAAGGAAGAAAAAATTATGCTTCAAGCACGCAGGGAGCTTATTACGCAGTGCGTTTAGCTTTAGCTCAGCATTTAAGCGAGAAAAAAAAGCAGGCAGCAGGAATTATTTTCAGGAAAATAGGTTCAGGTTATGATATTCCTTTAGGGGTATGGGTTGTAAGGGAAACAGCTAAAGATGCATTAAAAAAACAGCCGTTGGAATTCAATGAATTGAATTTAGCATTAAAATTCATTGAAAACAGGTTAGGGGAAAAAGAATTTAATTTATTAAAATCAAAAGCAATAGTATTAAAGGAAACAGGAAAACAAAAAAAATTAATGGAATTTAATTAATTAAAAGAATTATTCAAAGGAGTTTTAAGTATGAGTTATACTTCAGAGCAATTTAATTTTTTTATTGAATTTTGGTCTTTTTTAAAAAAAGCTGATCCATTTATCTATAATAAATTAAATCACTTTTTGAGTCACAGAAAAAATCGCAATAATAAAAAATTTGATAATTTTGCATATCATCTTTCTGAACTGTATTCAGTTTATCCTTCTTCAAGAAAGGAAATCCATAGTTCTATTTCTAATACTGGTTTAGTTGCACTAACTGTTTTTTCGAATGAACTTATTGTTGATAGTACTAAATTTCGTAAATTGATTTTAGATTTTTATAAACAAAAATATGTTTCTTTTTTGAAACATAAAAGAGAATCGCGTAGAATTAAACCAACTAAATTTACTGAAGAAGAATGGAGTAAATTTAATTCTGATTTAGCTGATTTTGCAAATCCAATGGATAAAAAATTAGGAAAAAAAGAAGAGGGGAATCCAAAACCGCCCAAACCACGTAAACATTAATTTTATTTATATTTTCCGAATTGCGCTAATAATGCTTCCAGCTGAATTCTTTCATTTGCTCCTTGAGTTAATCTGAAATTGTATTCTCCTATTTCTGAAATTAATTCAATTTTTGTTTTTGAATTTATTTCAGTTTCATCGCAATAAACTGTTTCTCTGTAAATTTGTGTTATTACATCTTCGCCGTTCATTCCATGTTCTAGCATTAATTCTTCAAGCATTTTTTTTGCTTCTAAAAAATTTCCTTTTACCGCGGTTAAAATCATTTTTTTTATTTCTTCTGGTTTTGCTCTTGAAGCAATATCATATATTTCGTTTTCATCAATTTTTTTGTTTAAAGTGCTTGCTGCTTCAAGCACATTAATCGCTTTTCTTAAATCTCCTGCGCTCACATAATTCAGTGCTTCAAAAGCTTTTTCGGTTAAATTAATTTTTTCTTTTTCGCTTATTTCTTTAATGCGTGAATTTAATTCCTTTGAAGTTAATGGCTTAAAGCGAGAAACAACACATCTTGATTGTATTGGTTCAATTATTTTTGAAGAATAATTGCATGAAAGAATAAATCTTGCGGTTTTAGTGTATTTTTCCATTGTTCTGCGTAATGCCTGCTGTGCATCGCTTGTTAATGCATCTGATTCATCTAAAAAAATTATTTTAAATTCAGCGTCAAACGATAAAGTGCGCGCAAAATCCTTTATTGTGTTTCTTACTACATCAATTCCTCTTTCATCGCTTGCATTTAATTCCAAAAAATTCTGCTGAAAATTATCGCCGTAAATTTCTTTTGCTAAAGCCACTGCAGCGCTTGTTTTTCCTATTCCTGCTGAACCAGTAAAAAGCATGTTTGGAATATTTTTGTTTTCAGCATACTGCTTTAATCTTTTCACTATTTCAGTGTGCCCTACTATTTCACTGAGTTTCTGCGGACGGTATTTTTCAACCCATGGAAGTGATTCATTCATTTTATTCCCTATTTTATTGCTTTAAGGTAATTGTTTTAAACTAATACTTGCCTTTAAATATTAATTATTTTATAGTTGGTGAGATTAATGGATTCAAGAAAAACTATTACTTTATTTGTTTTGTTTGCTTTAAGTTATCTTTTTTTATGGGTTTTTTCAGGTTTCAGTGTTTTTCTTCACGAAGTGTTTGAAAATATTCCATTAATTAATGCATTAACTAATGCTTTTTTTCCTTTAGCTCAATGGGATTTAAGCGGGTTTCCTTTAAGGGCTGATTACATGCTTTTGCTTTTACCTATTGCAGGATTTTTTTTCATTTATTTTTTAATTGACTGGATTAATGATTTTTTTGAAACTAAATTTGCTTTAAGCTACTGGTTTCCTTTAGTTTTATTTGGGTTTTCACTTATTGCATGGCATCTTGTTTTAATGGTTTATTTCGGCAACATTTCTTTTCTTAACAGTAATGTGGAAATTCCGTTTGATTCAATAGCTTATTTCAGAAATTCTGCGTTCTGTGTTTTTATTCTTGCAGGAATTCTTGGCTGGGTTTCAAAAAAAATAATGCTGTTAATTGATTCAAGAAAATAATTCCGTGAATTTTAATGCTTTTTTTTCTTGAATCTTATGGCTGTGCTATGAGCAGAAATGAATCTGAAATGGTTCGCGGGTATCTAGAAGAAAAAGGATTCAATGAAACAGCTGATTTAATTAAAGCGGATTTTGTTTTAATTAATGCTTGCGGAGTAAAAGAAATAACTGAAAACCGCATGATTAAAAGAATAAATGAATTATTTAAAAATAAAAATAAGAATTCAAAATTAATTGTTTTCGGTTGTTTGGCTAAAATTAATCCTGAAAGAATTAAAAAAATTTCAGAAGAAATCCTTCTTGCAGGGCCTGATTTAATTGAATTAAGTAATTTATTAAAAATTAATGGAAAAAATTTTTTTCCTTTAATTCCTGTTAAAAGATTTAATAATTTTATTTCAATTATTTCCATTGCTGAAGGCTGTTTAGGGAAATGCAGTTATTGCGCTACAGTTAATGCCCGCGGAAAACTGAAATCGCATTCAGTTAAGGAAATAAAAAACGCATTTGAACGTGAATTGAAAACAGCAAAAGAAATATGGCTTACTGCTCAAGACACTGGCGCTTATGGATTTGATTTGAAAACAAATCTTGCTGAATTAATCAAAGAATTATTGAAAGTGAAAGGAGATTACAGAATCAGGGTTGGAATGATGAATCCATTGCATTTAAAAAAATTCATTGATTCATACATTGAACTTTTTTCTGATGAACGCTTGTTTAAGTTTGTTCATCTTCCTGTTCAAAGCGGTTCAAATAAAATTTTAAAAGAAATGAAGCGCGGGTATTCTTCAAATCTTTTTCTTTCATTGGTTAAAAAATTAAGAAAAAAAATTCCTGAAATAACTGTTTCAACTGATGTGATTGTAGGATTTCCAGGTGAATCAGAAAAAGATTTTAATGAAACAGTTGAAGTTCTTGAAAAATCTGAACCAGGAATAGTGAATATTTCTCGTTATGGTTTGCGCCCTGAAACTGCTGCAGCTTTAATGAAAAATCAGGTTGAAGGAAGAATTAAAAAAAAGAGAAGCAGAATTTTAGCTGATTTATGCCCTAAATATTCGCTTAAAGAAAACAAAAAACTGGTTGGAAAAACAGTTAAAATTCTTGTTTCAGAAAAAGGAAGCAGAGGTAATTTTGTTGGAAGAACATCTAATTACAGGCCTTTTGTGGTTAAAAAGGATTTAAGAGGAAAATTCGTTGAGGTTAAAATAACTTCTGCTAAAAATTCATTTGTTTCAGGCGAAATTAAAAAGGTTTTTTAGGCTTTTGCAGGAAATTATTTTCAGAAAGGAAAGGGGTTTAATATGTATTTTGATGATTCTTTAAAGGAGTATTTAATTAATTTTCCTACTGCAATGGCGTTTGCATTGCTTTTAATTTTTGTTTTGCCTCTGAATTTTTTTAGTGAAATATTTGTTTCAAGCGGATTAATTGGATTTGAATATGGTGTAGGGCATCCTGATTTGCTTTTTGTTTTATTTTTATTCATTTTAATTGTTTTTTTTCTTTTCTTTTATGCATTGTTTATTTCTTTAATGGTTTTAGCAGTAAGAAAGGATTTAAGCAAAGTGAAAGTGCATTATTATTTAAATGAAAAAATAACGAAATTTTCATTTAAATTATTTGTTTTTTACTTTAATTGTTTTTTCTTTTTCCTTTTTTTAGGAATAATTCTGACTTTTTTTAATGTTGACTTAATTTATATTTCTCTTTTAATGGTTTTTTCTTCTCTCCTGTTTTTTTATCTGCCTCAGGCATTGGTTGTTGACGAGCTTTCCATAAGAAGCAGTTTTATTTCAGGATTAGAGTTTTTTTCAAAAAATATTTTATATTCTCTTAAAATAATTGCTTTTGGAACCATTGCAGTTTTATTCATCACTTTATTTGAATTTGTGATTGATTATTTTATCGGCGGATTAGGGCCGTTTGTTTCATTGCTGGTTTCATTTGTTTTAATTGTTCCTTTTATTGAATGCTGGAAAACAGTTTTATTCATGCAGAAATTTGATTTGATTAAATCTTCTTTTGCAAAATATTCTCCTTCAGTTATTCCTAAATCAGAAAAACTTGAATATGGTTTTCTTACAAAACCTTCAAGGGTTTTTCCTAAACCAAAAGAAGAATCTACTGAGGCTCAAATGAAATGAATTCATTTTCGCTGAATTTTTTCATGAATTCCTTTTGATTTAATGCTTTTTCACCGGAATTCAGATTTATTTTTTTATTGTAATGAAATTCTTTTTCAATTGCGCGAATAAATTTTTCGTTTGCTTTAACTGAATTATTTTCAGTCACAATTGTTTTTTTCCCTGTTTTCTGCTTTATTTTTTCCTTTAATCCTTTCAATCCAGTAATTTCTTCTGTTTCTTTTAATCCCCATAATCCAAGAATATTACTGAATTCAGTGAATTCTTTTTCTTTAAAGTAATCAGTTTTTTTCAACAATTCTTCTTTTTTTTCATTTGCCTGATTGAATGAATCAATCAATTCATCCAGCAACTCATTGAATACAGATTCTTTTCCTTCGCTTTCAAGCGCTATAAACGGAAGATTTAATTCAATAAAATTAATCACTCCTTTTCTTTCGCATGCAAGAAATTCAGTTAAAGGATTTAATTCACTGGATTTGCAGTTTAAAAATAATGCCTTGCTTTTTTCATTGAATAATTTTATTTTATATTCTGAATCAATTCTGTTAACGCATTTCAGCGAAGTGCTTTGAGTTAATTCATTCAGCATTAATCCTGTTTCAACTGCTTTTTCTTTGAATTCCTTTAATTCTTTTAATGCATTGCCTGCATAAAAGTCAAGAGAAATAATTGGCGTAAATCTTTTTTCAATATTCATTAAATTGCATTGAATCTGCTTCAATGAATTAATGCATAATTCTTTTGTTTTCTTTTTGTTTTTTTCAGCATATTTTGCAATCACATAATTCAATGCATTCATTGCTGGGGGAATTGAGCAGAAAAGATTTGTTTTATTAAATTCAATCAAAGCATTTGTCATGAAATTATTTTTATCTGATTCTTTTGTTTCAGGAGTAAAAGTCATTCCAAATACTTTTGAAGAATAATCCTGCGGAAAATGCAGTAAAAGTTTTCCTTGGAAATGATGTTTTCTTGTTTTTTCAGGAATTTTTTTCAGCCAGTTTAATTCCCTGAAAACAAACTGAGTTGAAGTTTTTCCTTTTGCAGCTGCTTTTTCTGCTTCAAATACAGGCAATCCTAATCTAGTGTATTGAGAATAAATTTCTTCATGCCCTAATTCAAGAAGTTTTACTGCAACCATTTCCCTAATCATTGCAGTAGTAACATGGCTTACTTTTAAATCCTTTAATTTGTTTTCAACTTCAAAACCGATTTTTTCAGCAACAGTTCTTGAAACATTTGTTTCCCTTAAAAGAGATTTAATTATGTTTCCTCTGTCAAATCCTTCAAGCCATTCAATTGAAGTGAACACATTCATTTTAGTGAAAGATTCCATTATTGATGCTGCTTCAGGATTGATTTTTTTTAATAATTCAATTGCTTTTTTTCTTAATTTTCTTTGAGAATATTCTTCTTCATTTAATGCATGAATTATTTTAGCTGTTTCCCATTCGCTTGCTCCTGCTTCCCTGCATTCCAAAGCAATTTTCTGTATTTTTTCCCTGATAGGCATTTCAGTTTTCATAATAAATTCAGAGCTTAAATTCTTTTAAATGAATCAAAAACACAGTTCTCTTTGAAAAGCTAACTTTTTATTTCTTTTTATTCAGTTTATCTAAGTATGTCTGAGCAGAAAGTTTCATTGGATAAAATTGATCATAAAATTTTAAGCAGGCTTTTAGTTGATGGAAGAGCTTCTTTCAGCATGCTTGCAAAAGAAGTGAATTTAACTGATGTTGCAATAAAAAAGCGTTTTGAACGTTTGAAAAGAAAAGGAGTTATTTTAGGTATTTCAAGCGATTTAAGCCTTAAATCTCTTGGCTATGAAAACCCTATTTATGTGCAGATTCGTTCTGAAATGTCTAAAACCCGTGACTTAATTAAACGCTTAACAGAACTTGATTATATTATTGAATTAAGCCAAGTTTTAGGGGAATACAATTTGCTTGCAAAGCTTGTTGTTCCAAGCATTGATTCAGCTGAAAAATTCATTAATCAATTAGGTACTTTAGACGGAGTAATTGATATCAAAACCCAGATGGTTTTAAGTGAATTAAAGAAAACAAATTCACTGCCTGCATTCTCTTTTCAGAAAAGGTTGTAATTCATTTTCATTTAAATTAATTTCTCACTTTATATTTATTAGGTGTTTTTAATGCAAAAAAAGTTTTCTGCAATTATTACTAAAGAAGATAATTGGTTTGTTTCTTTTTGCCCTGAATTAGGTGTTGCTTCGCAGGGAAAAACAAAAAAAACTGCTTTAAATAATTTAAAGGAAGCAGTTGAACTTTATTTGGAAGAAGATCCTCTTAAAGCACCTAAATCAAGAGAAGTAATTGAATTCACTGCAAAGGTTCCGGCTTATGCCTAAAACTGTTTCTGGTTTGGATTTAGTTAAATTTCTTAAAAAGAAAGGATTTGAACTTTACAGCAGAAAATGTTCTCATGTGAAGCTTATTTCAATTGAAAGAAACACTAAAACAATTATTCCAATGCATAAAGAAATTGCATTAGGAACCATTAATTCTATTTTAAAACAGGCAAAATTAAGTGAAAAAGAAATAAATGAAATTTTAGGTTAATTTCCTTTTCATTTAAATTTCTTTCCCTTGAGAATTTATTCTTATTATTAGTGAGTTCATGAAATTGATTATTGCTGAAAAAGCGATTGCAGGGAAAAGAATTGCTTCAATTCTTGCAGGACAGAATATTCCTGAATCAGGGATTGCTAATGCAAAAGCTTTTTTGTTTGAACGCAAAGGAGAACAGTTTACCGTTGTTCCATTGCGCGGACATATAGTTGATGTGGATTTTCCAAAAAAATATTCTTATTGGATTGGAACTGATTTAAAGAATTTAATCACTTCAGAAATAGAATATATTGGAAAAGAAAAACTTATTATTAATGCATTAAAAAAAGTAGCGAAAGGTGCTGAAGAAATAATTGTTGCAACAGATTCAGACAGAGAAGGAGAAGCAATAGGTGTTGAAGCGCTTAATATTGTAAAGGAAGCAAATCCAAAAATAAATATTTCAAGAGCTTATTTTTCTGCAATAACCCAAAAAGATATTGAAGAAGCATTTGATAATTTAGGTAAAGTTGATTATAATTTTGCTGATTCAGCTGATTCAAGAAGAGAAATTGATTTGCTTTGGGGCGCAGTATTAACAAGATTTATGTCAATTGTTTCAGGAAAATTAGGAAAAGAATTTTTAAGCATTGGAAGAGTGCAGACTCCTACTCTGGCAATTATTGTTGACAGAGAAAAAGAAAGACGTGCATTCAAAGAAGAAGATTACTGGCTTTTAAGCGCGCTTCTTGAAAAAAATAAATCTGAATTTATTGCAGAGCATAAAAAAGGAAAATTTTTTTCAGAAGAAGAAGCAAAAAAATCAAAAGAAAACTGCATTAATGCAACAAAAGCACTGGTAAAAAATGTTTCAAAAAAGAAAAGAATTCTTTCAAAACCATTACCTTTCAATACCACTGCATTTCTTCGGGCTGCAACCGCAATAGGTTTAACTGCAGGAGATGCAATGAATCAGGCTGAATCGCTTTACCAGAAAGGATTCACAAGTTATCCAAGAACAGATAACACTGTTTACCCTAAAAATCTTGATTTAAGAAAAATTCTTTCAGAACTTTCACAGGTTCCTGAATTATCAGCTGACGCAAAAGAAATTGCAATGAAAAAAGAATTAATTCCTTCCACAGGAAAAGAATCAAAAGACCATCCTCCAATTCATCCTGTTGCAGCTGTAAAAAAGTCTTCTCTTCCAGATAAAGAATGGAAAGTATATGAATTAATTTCCAGACGTTTTCTTGCAACTCTTTCAGATGATGCTGAAACAGAAAATCTTTCAGTTGATTTATTAATCGGAAAAGAAGCATTTGTTGCCCACGGGCAGGTTCTTTTAAATCCTGGGTGGAAAAAATATTATCCTTATTCAACATTAAAAGAAGTAATTCTTCCTCCTTTAATTGAAGGTGATGAAGTTGATGTAAAGAAAATGAATTTTGAAAAAAAGAAAACAACTCCTCCAAACAGATACAGCCAGTCATCTTTAATTAAATTAATGGAAGAAAAAGGACTTGGAACAAAAAGCACAAGACATGTAATTATCCAAAAGCTTTATGCGCGAGGATATATTTCAGGATTAAAAGCGCTTATTCCAAATGAAATTGCTTTTGCAGTAATTGATGCAATGGAAAAATATGATGTTGATGCAGTTAAAGCTGAAATGAGCGCTGGATTAGAACAGGAAATGGATTTAATTGCAGTTGGAAAAAAATCAAAAGAAGAAGTTGTTACTGCTTCAAGAGGATTCCTTGAAAAAATTCTTGAAAAACTTTTAATTCATAAAAATGAAATTGGCTCGCTTTTAAGAGAAAGCGCTTATGCTGATTCATTTATTGGAAAATGCGATAAATGCGGTGGAAATTTAAGAAAAATAAAAAGCAAAAACAATAAATGGTTTTTAGGATGCACTAATTACCCTAAATGCACTAACACTTATCCTTTGCCTCAAAAAGGAAAAATAATTTCATTAGATAAATTATGCGAGCACTGCGGAAAACCAATGATTCAGGTAATAAACCAGCGCTTCAAATACACTATGTGCATTGAACCAAACTGCAAATCAAAAGAAAACTGGAAAACAAAAGCAAACGGAAAAAAAGAAGAAAAACCAGCAGAAGAAAAAGCAGAAACAAAAGAAAAAACTGTTAAAAAAACAAATGTAAAAGAAAAAACTGAAGATAAAAAAGTTTTAGAAGAAAAAGCCAAAAACTGATTTTAATTTTTTTTATTTAATTTTTTTAAGAAATAGAAATTTTAAGGAAGAGAGATTTTAGTATATTTTTTTACCAAAAAGCCTGGTGAGCTTAATCTCTCTTCCTTTTTGATGTTGTTATTTTTTCGCTAAGGATTGAATCCCTCCATTGTTGTTGTTCAATTAAATTACGTTATTCTTCCTTATAATAACTAAGTTGTTTTTATTGTACCATAAGTATATTTAAATTCTTTTGAATGTATTTTTATTATATTTAAAGGTGTTTTGATGCCCCAGATTATGGCTGTTGATGATGAGATTAGATTGAATGTCCTTAAAGGGCTTTTAAAGAAAGGCGCGGTTCAGCCTAACTTAAAGCAGTTGAAAAAAATTACTGGTTATCATAAAGCAACAATTAAATCTTCTTTGGAGTTTTTGAAGCAGGAAGGAGTAATTGATGGTTTTGGCCCTAAAATTAATATTAAGGCGTTTAATTATTCTTTGGAAGCTAAAACTATTTTTCAGATTGATATTTCTAAGAAAGCATTATTCAATGAGTTTCTTAAAGTAATTGAAAAGGACCCGCATGTTTACAGATTGTCTGCTTCTATTGGTTCAGGTAATTTGAATTTTTTTGCTGATCACATCTATAAAGATGTTGAGTCTTTTCATAAATATTTTTCAAAGAATTATGAGGAAGGAATAAAAAATTTTTTTGATTTAGTAAAGGATAAGCAGATTCTTTATACTACTGAACCAATTTTTAAAAGTTCTTCGCGTACTGAATCAATAATTAATCTTATTCGCAAGGAAAGAGGTTTTGATTAATGAAGTTAACTGTTTTTTTGAATAAATCTGTTGCAGAGAATGCTGAAGAATATTTTTCTCGTTCAAAAAAAGCAAGGAAAAAGCTTTCAGGTTTGAATGATGCAATGCCTTTGCTTGAGAAAAAGCTTTCAGGAGTTGAATCAAAAAAAGTTTCTGTTGCAAAGAAAATCAAATTGAAGAAAAAAAGAAACTGGTTTGAAAAATTTCATTGGACTTATTCAAGAAATGGTTTTCTTATTATTGCTGGAAAGGATGCTAAAACAAATGAATTGATTGTGAAAAAGCATATGGATGAAAATGATTTATATTTTCATTCTGATATTCATGGCGCTCCGCATACTGTGATTAAATCTTCTGATAAAAAATTTTCTGAATCTGATTTAATGGATGCTGCTGTTTTTGC
Organism: Candidatus Iainarchaeum sp.; assembly: GCA_016932875.1. GTDB lineage: Archaea > Iainarchaeota > Iainarchaeia > Iainarchaeales > JAFGBZ01 > JAFGBZ01. The sequence goes on along the minus strand of JAFGBZ010000034.1, from coordinate 3,626 downwards.
TGCGGTTTATTCCCGTGCATGGAAGGAAAAACTTTCTTCTCTGGATGTTTATTCTGTGACTCCTTCACAGGTTTCAAAATCTGCTCCAACAGGTGAAGCCATTGGCACTGGTGCTTTTATGATTTATGGAAAAAGAAACTGGTTCAGGAAAATGCCTTTGAAATTTGCTTTAGGTTTTAATGGAGAAGAATTAATTGCAGGTTTTTTTGATTCAGTGAAAGCGCAGTGCAGTGATTTAATTGAAGTTGTGCAGGGCGATAAAAAGAAAGGAGAGGTTGCAAGAAAAATTTTCTTTTTTTTCAAGAAAAAAGGATTTGAATTTGAATTGGATGAAATTGTTTCATTGCTTCCTTCTGGCGGAGTAGATGTAAATGAATAAGGCTTCGCTTGAGCTTTTTGTTGAATCAAAGCTTAAGGGAACTCCTTTGTTTGGTTTTAGTTATCTTAATCGTGTTAAAAATTTTTGCAGTATTTTTTCCAAAGAACTTGATTTTGATGAAGATATTTTATTTTATGCATTAATGCTTCACTGCATTGAATCAAAGAAATTAATTGATTATGGAATTGAATTTCATTCTGCTTCAGCTATTGTTGCAAAAAAATTTCTTTTAAATTCTCATGAAAAAAATGAAAGAATTGAAATAATTGTTTCATGTATTAAAAATGCAGGAGTAAATGGTTTGCCTGATTCAGTTGAAGGAAGAATTTTGCAGAATGCTGTTCTGGCTGAATTTCTTGGTTCAACTGGAATAGCTTATTCTTTGTATCTTTCTGGAACAAGAAAGTTTTCTTCAAGGAAATTAATTGATTTTTTGCAGGGATTTTTGTTTTCTGCTAAACAGGTTGTTTTGTTGGATTCTTCAAGTAAAACAATCATTTTGAGGTTGAATTCATTTGAAAGCTTTTTAAGTGATTTGGTTAAAGAATTTTCTTAGTGGGGAAGTTAATGGAAGAAAAAGATGTTGTATTGCGTGTGCAGGAGCCTGATCCAGGCAATGTTGGACGCAATATAATTACTTTGGATAAGCAGTCAAAAAAAATTCTTGGAGTTACTTCAGGAGATATTGCTGAAATTCAGGGAACTAAAAAAACTGCAGCTGTAATCTGGCCTGCAAGGGATGAAGATGAAGGAAAAGGAATTATCCGTATGGATAATTTAATCAGGAAAAACTGCGGTTCAAATTTAGGGGAAAAAGTCACTGTAAGAAAAGCTTCTTTAACTGAAGCAAAAAAAATTATTCTTGCTCCAACCCAAGATATAAGAATTATTGCTTCAGGATATGAAAGAATTCTGAAAAAAAATTTTATTGGACGTCCAATGCTTAAAGGAGACAATGTTTGGATTTCTGTTTTTGGTTCAGGATTTGTTTATTCTGTTGTTGATACAACTCCGCGAGGAATAGTTAAAATTACTGATTTCACTCAGTTTGTTTTAAAGGAAGAACCAGTAAGCGAGACAACAACTGATATTCCTAAGGTTGCTTATGAAGATATTGGCGGAATTGAAGAACAGATTAAAAAAATACGTGAAATGATTGAACTGCCTATGAGGCATCCTGAAATTTTTCGTAAATTAGGAATTAATCCTCCTAAAGGAGTATTGCTTCATGGCCCGCCTGGCACTGGAAAAACTTTGCTTGCAAAAGCTGTTGCAAATGAAACCAATGCGCATTTTATTCCAATTACTTCAACTGAAATGCTTGGAAAATATGTTGGTGAAGCAGAAGAACGCATAAGAAAAGTTTTTAGTGATGCAGAAGAAAATGCTCCAAGCATTATTTTTTTTGATGAAATTGATGCAATTGCTCCAAAAAGAGATGAAATTGTTGGAGAAGTTGAAAAAAGAGTTGTCACTCAAATTCTTTCTTCAATGGATGGAATGAAAGCACGCGGTAATGTAATTGTTATTGCTGCAACAAACAGAATTAATTCATTGGATGAAGCTTTACGCAGGCCAGGGCGTTTTGACAGGGAAATTGAAATAGGTGTTCCTGATAAAAAAGGAAGAAAAGAAGTTCTTCAAATCCATTCAAGAGGAATGCCTTTAGCAAAAGATATTGATTTAGATTATTTTGCTTCAATTACTCATGGATTTGTGGGTGCTGATTTAGAAGCGCTTACAAAAGAAGCAGCAATGAAAGCATTACGAAGATATCTGCCTAAATTTAATTTAAATGAAGAAACAATTCCACAGGAAGTTCTTGAAGCTCTTGAAGTAAGAAAAAATGATTTTGAGGAAGCATTAAGGGAAATAAATCCAAGTGCTTTAAGGGAAGTAGCAATTGAAATTCCTAATGTGAAATGGAATGATGTTGGCGGATTAGAATCAGTAAAAGATGAATTAAAGCAGGCAGTTGAATGGCCGTTAAAGAAACCGCATTATTATTCTTTTGCAGGAATCAAACCGCCTAAAGGAATTATTTTATATGGCCCGCCTGGCACTGGAAAAACTTTGCTTGCAAAAGCTGTTGCAAGTGAAAGCGAAGCAAATTTTATTTCAGTTAAAGGGCCTGAACTTGTAAGTATGTGGGTTGGTGAAAGCGAAAAAGGAATCAGAAAAATTTTCAAAAAAGCAAGACAGGTAAGTCCATGCATTATTTTTTTTGATGAAATTGATGCAATCGCTTTCAGAAGAGGTTCTTCTCCTAATGGTGCAGGAGTAAATGACAGAATGGTTAATCAGTTGTTAACTGAATTAGATGGAATTGAATCAATGAAAGATGTTGTTTTTATTGCAGCAACAAACCGTCCTGATTTAGTTGATTCTGCTTTACTTCGTCCGGGAAGAATTGACAAACTGATAAGAGTTCCTGCTCCTGATGAAAAAACAAGAAAAAAAATTTTTGCAATCCATTCAAAAGATATTCCTATTCCTGAAGAAAAAAAAGAAAATATGTTTGAAGTTCTTGCATCAAAAACAGACGGCTTTTCCGGAGCAGATATTGAAAATATTATTCGTGAAACAATTCTGCAAAAAATTTCTTCAAAGCAAAATCAAAAAATACTTGATGACTTTGTTGAAAAAACAAATCAGATAAAAGAAAAAAAAGATTTATTGATTAAACTTAAAACTGAAAGAACCGATTATGCTCAGGAAAAAATAAAAATGCTTGAAAATGAATTAATAGTCCTTGAAAAAGAAAATGCAGAAAATATAAAAAAATCTGATTTGCTTAAGGAATCATTTGTTTCACTTGAAGATTTTCTGGAAGCAATAGCCAGATTAAAGCCTTCAATTGATTCTGCTTCAGAGAATGCTTATTCACAGTTTGAAGCCCATTCGCAGGAATTCAGGCCGTCCTATGTGCAGTAGTTTTAATTCTCATTTTTTTCTTTTTTAAATTTTAAATAGATTTTATTTTTTAAAAAATTTTTATAAAAATCAGATAATTAATTCAGGGCCCGAAGGCCCTGTTAAAAATTTATTTTTTCTTTTTCTTTACTGTTTTTTTCTTCACAGTTTTTTTCTTTACTACTTTTTTCTTTACTGCTTTCTTTTTCTTTTTTACAGCCATAATCATTACCTCCTTTTCAGTTTTTACAAAAAAAATATTATGTAAATAATATTTTTTTTTATATAAAAATGTTTCTTTTTTCCTAAATTTGAAAAAAAATAAATTTTTTAA
>JAFGBZ010000033.1 GCA_016932875.1 Candidatus Iainarchaeum sp. | reverse complement strand
CCTGAAAGATAATTAATCACATCTTCAAAATCAATTAAATCAAGATTTCTGTAACAATAACTTTGCTTTATTAATGCAAATAAATCATTGAACTGGATTTGTTCTTCTATTGCTATTCCATAAATCTGCTGGGCTAATACATCTAATGCGTTTTCCGGAACTTCAATTAAATCAATTTTTTTTTCAAGCGCATCTTTAACCATTACACTGCATTCAATTAAATCATCTCTGTCTAAAACAATTATTCTTCCTTTAACTGTTTCATGCAGTTGATGTCCGCTTCTTCCAATTCTTTGAATTGCTCTTGCAATTGATTTAGGGCTTCCTAATAATACAACTAAATCAACAAATCCAATATCAATTCCTAATTCTAAACTTGTTGAAGAAACAACTGCTTTCAGTTTTCCTTGTTTTAATCTTTGCTCTACATTTAATCGCAGCTCTCTGCTCACTGAACTGTGATGCGCTTCAATATTTGCTTTAGAATAATTTTTTGGAAACAATTCTTTCAGGTTATGCACTACTCTTTCAGTTCCAGCTCTAGTATTAGTGAAAACCAAAGTTGTTTTATGCTCTTGAATTAATTTATTTAATTCATTATATAATGCTTCATGGATTTCTTCTGCTGAAGTATTAATTAAATCAGGCAAAGGACTTATTACTTTTAAATCCATTTTTTTCAAAAAACTTACATCAATTATACTGCATTCTCTTGGAATTCCGTTTTCTAATCCTGCTAAAAATTCTGCTACTTTTTTTAAAGGAGAAATTGTTGCACTTAATCCAATTCTTTTTAATCCAGGGCTTAATTTTTGTAGTCTTTCCATTGTTAAACTTAAATGAACTCCTCTTTTATTTCCTGCAAGTGCATGAATTTCATCTACAATCATCCACTGCACTCCGCGCATGTTTTCACGGAATTTCGGTGCATTAATTAAAATTGCAAGTGATTCAGGAGTTGTTACAAGAATATGAGGCGGTTTTCTTAATTGCTTGCTTCTTTCACTTTGAGTTGTATCTCCTGTTCTTACTGCAACTCTTACATCAATTTTTTTTCCTTGTTTTTTTCCTGCTTCTTTTATTGCATTTAATGGTTCAAGCAAATTTCTTTCAATATCATTATTTAATGCTCTTAAAGGACTTACATAAACGCAGTAAACTTTTTCCTCTAATTGATTTGCTTCGCTTAAATAAATTAATTCATTTAAAATTGAAGTGAAAGCTGAAAGAGTTTTTCCTGTGCCTGTTTCAGCGCTTACTAAAACATTTTTTTTCTTGTGGATTAAAGGAATAGCATATTTTTGCGGTTCAGTAAAATCATTAAAGCGATGCTTAAACCAATCCCTTACAAGAGGATTAAGCAAAGCGTAAAGCTCTTTAGAGCTGCTTTTATCTTTCTGGATTGAAACCATAAAGAATCAGGAATAATTCTTTTCCATCAATAAATTTATAAATTTAAAGAAAAAGACGGAGTTATACTCCGCACTGGGTTTTAATTATTGTTCCGTCAGCTGCAACAGTGAAAACCAGTTCATTTCCTTGAAAGTCTTCAGCAAAAACATTATAAAAAACTGAATTTAATTTAAATGCATTTTTTGCTGTAATTAATTCAGCTCCTTTTTCCATATGCTCTGAATACAAATAAACATTAACTAAATTCAATGCTTCCTGTTCTGTTTTCACTTCAATATAATTTTCAAATAAAATTCTGTCAGGGCTTTCCATGCACCAGCATTCCTGCACCATGCATTCAAATGCACCGCATACATCATTTTTGAATTCTTTGCATTCAGGAGTCATTAAAGAAGAAGTGTTTTTGAAATAAGTTGGTTCAGTCGGGCCAACACAGCCTAAAAGCAAAATTAATAAGCCAATTTCTAAAATTATTTTATTCATTTAATCATTTCCATTCAAAATCATTATTTAAACAAAATTCTTTCCATTCAATGCATTCTTTACTGTTTGATTCAATGCATTCAGTTTCTTTTTCAGGACAAGCGTTTTGAAATGAATCATATTCAAATGCCTGCGGAATTTTTAATTTAATTAATTTATTTATTTCTTTTTCAACTGCATCAAATTGATTATTATATGTATTAGTCATTGTAACGGTATTGTTTTTTCCGTCAGCAGTAATGCTTATTTTATTCCATCCTCCATCCATTATGCTTGGATCGCTTTCGTTATTTAATGAAAAGAAATTATTTTTAACTGCAGTTTTATAAATTTCAATCAATTCTTCTTTTGTTGCAGTAAATTCATACTTTAAAACCATATTCATTCCAATTTTATCTAAATAAACTGCGTTTCCTAATGTATTTACTTCAAATTCATTACTTCCCCAATCCAAATGCATTGCTCCGCTTGAATAATTTAATTTAAAATCAGCAGGCAATTCATCTGATTCCTGAATTGAATTAGTGCAAGCGCTTAAAAACATAAAACTAATCAAACCAATTAAAACAATTTTCCAGTTCATTTTCATCGCAAAACTTAAATTTAACCTAATATATATTAATTGTGTTTTCCATGAATTTCAAAATTATTGCATTAATTTTCCTTGTATTATTGTTCGCATTGCCTGTGATGGCAAAAGATTATTCTTTAAATAAAGCAGAAGTTTACATGAAAATTCAATCCACTGGATTAATTGAAGTGGAAGAAAAAATTAATTATGATTTTTCAGGGCAATATACTTTTGCTTACAGGGATGTTCCTAAAGGAGCATGGAAAATAACTGATATTCAAGTATTTGAAAATAATTCTCCTCTGCGTTTTGAATTAAGTGATTATGGAAACAATACGAGAATTAAATGGTTTTATTCTGCTTCAAATGAATCAAAAATATTTACAATTAAATACAATCTTTCAAAGGCAATTACTGCTTACAATGATGTGGCTGAATTAAATTGGAAAGTGTGGGGGCAGGGCTGGGAAAAACCATTAAATGAATTATATGGATTCATTGAATTACCTTCAGCTCCTGAAAACCCTGAAGAAGTTTATTTATGGGGGCATCCTGAAATAAACGGAAAATTAGGTTTAATTGAAGGAAACAAAATTTTATTTCAAGCATTCAATATTCCTTCAAACCAGTTTGTTGAAGTTCATGCAGTTTTTCCGATTTCAGTTCTTTCAAGCAAAGAATTTGCAGTTCAAAAAAATGAACAAGGATTAGAAAAAATAATTGAAGAAGAAGAAAATTATGTAACTACAAGTTTTTTTGATAACATAAATCAAATGTTTGCTTTTGGTTTTTTTGCATTTATTATTTTATCTGCATTTCTTCTTCCACTTTTGCGATTTATTGCTAAAGGAAAAATGAAAAAAATTATTGGAAGTTTTTATTTATTTGTATTATTTTTTTTGGTTTTTGGTTTATCTTTTTTTACTTCATTTAATATTCTTTATATTTTTATTGCTTTGATGCAAATTATTCTTTTTGCTTTAATATGGCATTTTTTTGGAAGAGAACCAGAAATAAATTATTCTGCAATTTATGAAAGAGAAATTCCTTTTGATTATAGTCCTGCAGTAGTTAAAGCATTAATTAATCAAAATAGTAAAACGCCTGAATTAAATGATATTACTGGAGAACTTTTGGATTTATGTTTAAAAGGAAAACTGAAATTAGAACAAATTGATTCAGAAGGATTTATGCGTAAAGCAAAATTTAAAATCCATATATTAGATTTTTCAACTAATGATTTGCCTGAAAGTGAAGCAATGCTTTTAGAATTAATTATCAAAGTAGCTAAAGGGAAAATTGAAGGATTTATTTTACCTTCATTTAAAGAAGATTCTACTCCGAATGAATTAATGCTTTCAGAATTAGAAAAATATTTGAAATACAAACAACAAGAATCAATTAAATTTGGAAGAGAATGGCAGAAAAAAGTTAAAGAAGAAGCAGAAAGAATGGAATTTTTTGGAAAAAGCTCCGGCAGAATTTATTTTATTTTAAGTTTTTTATTAATTATTTTTTGTTTTTTCTTTTTTGGATATACTTCAACTATTCTTTTAATGGCTTTAGCACTTTTCTTGCCTGTTTTTTTCCCTGATGCTCTTCCAAATCGTTCTCCTAAAGGCGCATTGCATTACGCTAAATGGATGAATTTAAAGAAATTCTTAACTGATTTCAGTAATTTAAAATTAGTTCCTCCGCATATGCTTCTGTTATGGGAAAAATATTTGGTTTATGCAATTCCTTTAGGTGTTGCAGATGAAGTGCAGAAAGCAATGGATGATGTATTCAAAGATTATTCAGGGCAATATAATTCAAGCATTTTTGTTGGAGCAAGTTATGCAAGCTTTTCAGGAAAAGGATTTGGTTCAGCTATTGGAAGCTTTTCTTCTGCTTTCTCCAGTGCTGCAGGAACTTCCGGAAGCGGAGGCTTTTCAGGCGGTGGTGGAGGAGGAGGGGGCGGTGGAGGCGGTGGAGCAGGATGAACCCCAAAAAATTAATTCAAGAAATCAAAGCAGAATTAACTCCATTCATTGAACCAAAATTTGCTGAAGGAATGAAAAATTTTTTCACTGAAAAAATCAATCCTTTATGAGTTCGCAGGCCTAATGCAAGAAAAGTTGCAAATGAATTTTATTCAAAGCGTAAAACAGATTTTTCTTTTAATGAATGGCTTTCTTTAAGCGAAGAACTTTTGAAAACAAGAGTAATGGAATTACAAGATATTGGATTATTTTTAACTGAAAAACAGAAAAAAAACTTTAATAAAAAAACATTTGATTTATTTGAATCATGGCTGGAAAAATACATTAAAAACTGGGCGCACTGTGATGAATTATGCCCTCACTGCATTGGAATTGTAATTGAAAAATTTCCTGAATTAATTCCAAAAGTAATTCAATGGAGTAAATCAGATAATATGTGGTTAAGGCGTGCGTCAGCAGTTTCATTTGTTTTAATTGCAAGAAAAAAAGATTATTCAAAAGAATTAATTCAGATTGCAGGAATTCTTTTAAATGAAAAAGAAGATTTAGTGCAAAAAGGAATTGGCTGGACTTTAAGGGAAGCAGCTAAAGCAAACAAAAAAAACATTCATGAATTTTTGAAAAAAAACAAGGATTTTCTTCCAAGAACAACTTTAAGATATGCAATAGAAAAATTCAGTGAAAAAGAAAAAAAAGAATTAATGAAAAAATAATTATTTTAATTCACTGCATTTTGCTCCAAAGCATGTTGCAGTTTTACCTTCAATTACTACTTCTTCTTGTTTTACTTTAAATGGTTCAATAATCGGTTCAATTATTTCTTGAACTCCTTCAATCACTTCTTCAACAATTTCTTCAATTTCTTCAATTAAATCATTAATTAAATCACTTGAATTCGAATCTTTTGAAACACAATTCCAGTGCATTAAATCAGGAACGCAGTTTAAATCCATTAAATAATTCATATCCTCGCAGAAATAGTTATCTAAATTAATTTCTTCGCAGTTGAATTCGCTGGTTTCAGGTTCTTGAAAAAAATTTTCATCAATAACAAAATTTTCTTCTGAAAAAGTATTTTCATCATTAAACTGATTTTCAGTTTCAGAATTTAAATCAGTTTCATCAGTTAAATTCAAATCAGGTTCTTCAAAATAATTAAAATCACTTGATTCATTGAAATCAATTTCAGAATTCAAATCAGTTTCATTGGTTTCATTTAAATCAATTTCTTCATTTAATTCATTGTTTGTTTCTTCAAAGCAATTCCAGTCAGTTAAATTAAAATCACAGTTTAAATTCATTAAGTAATTGAAATCACTGCAGTTAAAATCAGTTAAATTTAATTCAAAACAGTTTAAATCAATTGATTCATTGAAATCTGAATTAATGTTTTCTGCAAACGCATTTAATGCAAGCAATGCGATTAATGCAATTAAAAGTATTTTTTTCATTTAATTCACTTTTAAGTAATAGTAAATGGTTTTTCTTTTTATTTTAATCCTTTTGAAGAGAAAGTTCTTTAAACCGGAAAATGCATTCCTAATACGGAGGTTTTTTTATGAAATCAGAAGTAATTGAAAAAATTGCTGCTTTAATGACTGCTGCATTTGGTTTAGTTGCAGCTCTTGCATGGAATGATGCAATTAAAGCAGTTTTTACACAAGTTTTTGGTGTTGCAGATGCATTAATTCCAATGATTTCCTATGCAGTAATTGTAACAATAATCGCAGTGCTTGCAACTCTTTGGATTGGAAAAATATCAGAAAAAGCAAAATCAAAATGATTTTGCTTTAACTTTTTTTTATTGGTATCTGTAATCAATTATTACTTGCACTGGAATTATTTCATCTCCTGTTTGGAAATTGGCTGTTCCTTCTCCGGATAAATGTTTTCTGTCAGAACTTAAAGTTAATTCAGGAAAATCATTCGGCTGAGGCTCACGTCCGTTTCCATATGAGTTTGTTCTTTGCGGCGCATAATATGGTGCAGGAGTAAAAAATCCTTCTAAAGGACATGGTTTTCTTGTATAAGAAATAATTGAACTGTAATTCACTTTTTCACCCATTGTTATGCCGTCATATAATTCATATTTTCCTGTGCTTTCATTAAATTGAATTCTGGTGTTAAGTTCATCTTGCAGTATATACATTGGTTTTGATATTGTTGCATTATTCACTGAATAGCTTCCTTTAACAAAATCAGCATCATATTTTGTTTGGTTTCCGCATTCATGCCCGTAGGTTATAAGTGAAATATCACTTTCTCTTAAAGAAGCATCTCTGGATTTCAATAAGAATTCATTTTCTTCTTTATCAAAAATTAATGTTTCTCTTGAAAAATAATTTCCTGTTCTTGTTCTTGTTTCAGTTGTTGGGTCTCCGGTCATCCAGCTCCAGTCATATGAACTTGGGTAATTCCAGTTTATTTTTACATATCCTGCCCAAGTTGGAGCGCATTCTCCTGTTGAATCAATTTTCATTTTTCCTTCAAGTTTTGAATCTAAATCTGAATTTGAAACAATGAATACAACTGCATCAATTTTTTCGTTTTCACGTGTTCTGCAGAATTCAATTTTATCTCTGTCGCTTACATCTAAATAAAATTTTTGTCCGTTTATTTCATAAATCATTTGAATTCCTGTTTCAGCATTAGGAATCGGATTTAATTCAGTGAAATCAAATTCAATTCTTTTAATTGAATCAATTATTCCGTAATCAAAGTATTTCATTCCGCCTTTTTCAATGCTTATATTTTTTGAATCTTTTTTTTCATTGAAAATATATTCAAATTCATTCACTGAATCCCCATTAGGTGTTTGCGTTGGTTTGTCGTCTTTATCCTGATAAAACTTGAATTCAGGTTTCTGATTAAAATTCCATAAAGCATATTCATGGAATTTTGAATTAAATGCATCTAATTCTTTTATTGCAGTTTTAGTTCCTTCCATTGAAGCATGCAATAACAAATCTCTCATAAAATCAGGTGTTTTTCCTTCATTTTGATACAAGTAAAAAAACCATAAATAACTTCCATATTCCCTTAATCCTTCTGAATCAAACATGCGTTTGTTAAGCTTTTCAAAAAATTCAGCATCATAAGTATGTTCAGTATTTTCAGTTGCATAAACAAATTCTTCTGCCCAAACAGCTGTTGCTTCCATTAACCATACTTCATCACCAGTATATTTCAATGGAACATAAAACTGAAAACAATGAAATAATTCATGCGCTACAGTTGTTTTCATCATTCTTTCATCAAGCCCTTTCTTGATTATAAGAATGCATCTTTCCGCGCCGTCATCTGTTGCTTTGTATGCTAATCCATCGTATTGAGGTAAATCCATTATAAACACATGAACCCAGTCTTTTGGTTCAGTTAAAGCAATTTCAAAAGAATATTTGCTGAAAGCTTTATTGAATGCATTTTCAGTTATTGTTTTTTTTGCATCCATTCCTGCAGGGAATTCAATTTGGTATTCTAATCCAGTTACAGGGTGTTTGTTCTGCATTATTCCTGTAAAAGAAATCACATCATTTTTTTCTTTCATTGCATTAACTTTTAATTCACTTGAATACCAAAAGCTTTTTGGATTGCTTGGAGTTAAAATAAATTTTTCAAGTTCTTTTTGGGATTCAGGAGATAAATTTTCAAATTCATTTGTTAAAGTCCATAGAAAACCATCAGGAGCGACAGTCAACTGTTCTCCTGCATATTTTGAATCAATTTTTTCAGGTTCAAATGCAGCAAAAGCACTTTGAATAAAATATTCATCTTTAGTTATTTTTCCTTCATTGAATTCTTTTTCAATTAAATCAAATGAAGTTAATTTTATTTCTTCTTGTTTATTTAATTCTTCAACCTGTGTTCTGAAATCTGAAGTGAATTTTTTTCCTGAATCAAGAAAACCTGAAGAAGAATTATTATTTCCTAATTCATTTGAATCAACTGCAGGAGTTAAAAAAGATGAAACAAAAAAAACAATTAAAATCAGCAAAATAATTCCTGCAACTGCTCCGCCAAGTAATAACTTTTTATCAATTTTATTTAAATCAAAACCCATTAAATCCCTTGAATTAAAAGCGCTTAAATGATTTAAAAGATATTGTTAAGCGTCTTGTTTTTCTGTTTCCATGAACTGAAGTATTTTCCTGTTGTTTTTTGCATTAACTTTTTTTTCTGTAACCAGTTGCATGTGAGGATAAGCAATTTCAATGTTTTTTGATTTCTCAAATTCTTCAAGCACGCCTTTATTTATTTCATTTTTTGTTGCTCTCACGGAATATAAATCAGTTTGATAAAGTGCACTTATATTAATTGATGAATCAGCAAAAGTCAATTGAATATTTGGTTTAGGTATTTCTGTTTCAGCATTTGTTTCAGCTGTTTTCATCATTTCAATGTTTTCCTTCATTGACTGCTTAATTAATCCTTTCTTTATTTTCTTTGAAGCTTCTTTAAGCAATGAAATTGCTTCGCTTAAAGATTGTTTGTCTGCAAAACTTGCAGGGCCTTTTTTAATGTGCTTTTTAATTGTATTTAAAGTAACTCTTTCAATTATTTCAATTGCTTTTTTCCAGTCGCTTTCATAAGTAATTGAAATAATTATTTCATCAGTATAAAGTCCGTTTCTTCTGGAATAATTAATTATTGGATTGGTTAAAAACAATTCATTCGGCACAGTAATTATTTGGTCGTTTTTTTCCTGAGTTCCTGTTCTTATTCCTTGAATTCTTGAATACATTGTATGAATTGAAAGTATATCTCCCCTGATGTTTGAAACTTCAACTCTGTCTCCTGTTTCAAATGGGTTGGTTAAAAAAATCATTAACCATCCAACAAAATTAAGTATTGGCTTCTGTAAAGCAAAAGTTATTCCAAAACCGATTAATCCAAGCGAAGTAATTAATGCGCCGAAATCCTTGAAGAAAAAAGAAGCGATTATTATTGCAACAACTGCCCAAACAATATAAGAATAAAAAGTAATCAACGGCTTCAAGCTCTTTTTTTTCTTCCCGTTCTGAAAATAAGTTGAAATAAAAAACCTTGAAATAATTAAAAAAATTTCTGTTCCGAGTATAAGAAATATAATATTTAAAACTAATGGATTTAACGGCTGTTTTAATGCTTCATCCAAATAATTTTCATAAATTATTTTTGCAACAAACTGTCCGTAAAAATAAAGAAATGCAATTACTGCAATCATTATTGTTAATCCAAGTATTTTTACAATGTTTTTCCTTGTTTTTTCATTCTTTAAGTCAAGCATGTTTTATCAGTTGTAATTCACTTAAATAAGCTTTTATTATTATGCAGGAAAGTCATGTTCTCCAGTTAAAACGTTATAATTCAAGCATTTCTCTTGATTTGCTTGTTTAATTGACTCAATTAAGCCTTTAAGCTGGTTTTAAAAGCCTTTCTCTAAAGTGTTATGTATTAAAATAAGAAAAAGAGCAAAATAACTCTATTTTTTTCTTAACTGAAAAACTTGCTTTTTAACGCAGTAAAAGCGTTATAGGATGGCGTTATTTTTATCTTTTTTAAATTGGAGAAGATAAAATTGAATTTTAATGAGTTAAACATAAATGAAAATATAAAAAATGCATTAAAGAAAAAAGGATTTGTTAATCCTTCAGAAATTCAGGAAAAAGTAATTCCTGAAGCGCTTTTAGGAAAAGATATTGTAGGAAAAGCAAAAACAGGAACAGGAAAAACTTCTGCTTTCGCAATTCCAATTATTGAAAAAACAATTCCTCATAAAGGAATTTCAGCTTTAATTGTTGTTCCTACAAGAGAACTTGCATTGCAGGTAAAAGAAGAATTTTCTTCTGTTGCAATTGGAAGCAGAATTAAATGCTTAGCAGTTTTTGGTGGACAAAGAGTAAACAGGCAATTGGAATTGCTTCACGCAAAGCCTGAAATAATTGTAGGTACTCCTGGAAGACTTCTTGATTTGCTTTCAAGAAACTCACTTAATCTTAGTACTTTAAAGTTTCTTGTATTAGATGAAGCAGACATAATGTTTGATATGGGTTTCAGAAAAGATGTGGAAGAAATAATGTCTTATACTCCGCAGGAAAAGCAGACAATGCTTTTTTCAGCAACTTTTTCAGAAGAAATTCTTTCAATAGTTAATACCTATTTAAAGCATAATAAAATTATTTTTGATTTAAGTGAAGATAATTCTCCTGTGGAAGAAGTTGAACAGTTTTATTTAATGGTTAATAAATCAAGAAAAATTGATTCACTTCAAAGCATTTTAGTCAATGATAATTCAAAAACACTTGTTTTTTGCAGAACCAAAAGAACAGTTGACTGGCTTGAAAGACAGCTTTCAAGAAGAAACATTAATGCGCTTTCAATTCATGGAGATAAACCACAAAATGCAAGAATAAAAATAATTGATCATTTCAAGCGTTCAAATGATGCAATACTTATTGCAACAGACATTGTTGCAAGAGGAATTCATGTGGATAATATTGGAAATGTAATTAATTTTGATTTTCCTGAAGAAACAGAAACTTATATTCATAGGATTGGAAGAACTGCAAGACAGGGAAAAAACGGAAGAGCAATAAGTTTCTGCACTAATTTAATGGAACTACAGATGCTGAAAAAGGTTGCTTCAAGAAACAACACAGAAATACATGAAATTGAATACT
>JAFGBZ010000032.1 GCA_016932875.1 Candidatus Iainarchaeum sp. | reverse complement strand
TTTATTAGTTACAGTAGAAATTTTTTTTTCAAAATTTTCTTTGCTTAAAACTTCTATTACACATTTATCATTTCCCATCCCCAAACAACTAGATTCCAATGCAATAAATTTTCTTTCCAACAATTGCTCAGCTGAACCTGCAACCAAACCAGCAATAACGAAGTCAACAGGGGTTTCACTAAAACCAAACAGTTTAGCATGTTCTCGTGCAATAGGCAAATCAGCAAATTCAAAACTTAACCAATTTTCTTTATAATCTGTTTTAATTGGTTTAATATTACCGTATCCAAATTGCTTAACAATTAATGCAAGCATTGGTGCAACCAAACTTTTAGTTTTAACTAAATTTGCTATCCTTGAACCAAATAAGTGCCCATAAAGCTTTCCAGCATAATATTCATAAATATAATAATCTGAACCAAATTCTTTATTCAATTTATTTTGAAGAATAGCCCAATACTTGCTTGCAAACCAATTCATTCTTTCAGAAGGCTTCAAAGGGACATCAAGAATATACCTTCCATTTTCATACTTTATTTGGCGTTTAAATAACTCTTTTGCAACAATTTCAAACATTTCCATAAATTAATATTATTCTTTGTTTATTAATATCTTTTGGTGAAGACAAATTGAAGACATCTATTAAAAAAGGATTTTATTTAAGCCAATTTATTACAAGAGAAATATTAAATGATTTATTTGAAAGAATGTATTCAGACAACGACATAAACGCAGACGAAAATCAATTAGAAGAAGAAATATTATCAATTGGAAACATCACAATAGAAAAAAATTCAGTTATTGGTGCAAGAACTGTTTTAAACGGAAACATAAAAATAGGAAAAAATACTTTTATTGGACAAGGCGCTACAATTAAAGGAAATATATTAATTGGAAATAATTGTTATATTGAAGCAGGAACAGTATTAACTAAAAATATCTCTAACAACACATTAGCTTACGGAAACCCATTAAAGACAAAAAAATTAACAAAAAAAATAAATCCTAAAAAAAGCGATTGCATAAGAGAACCACAAAAAAAACCATTAAAAGATATATTCAATTTTTTTAAATTGACTTGCTATATTGAAAAAAATGTTGAATTCGGAAAACAAATTCACATAGAAGGCGGCGGAAAAATTGAAATTGAAGAAAACTCTAAAATAGGAAACAGAGTGGTTTTTTTAAGCACTAATCACCCATCCCACCCAAATGAAGATTTAATTGAAAATGAACAGCAATGGTATGATATCCAAATAGGGAAAAATGTAACAATAGAAGATAATTGTGTTATACGCGGAGGAGTAACAATAGGAGATAATGCCCTAATCAAAGCAGGAAGTATTGTAACAAAAACAATAGAAAAAAATTCAATCTCTCAAGGTTGTCCTGCTAAACCAAACAAAGGAACTCTAAATATATTAAGCGTGAAATTTCCACACATATCTAATATATGGGCAGTAACAGGACATATGTATCCAGTTACAAAATATTTTAATTCATTTGAAAAAATTACAATAAAACAAGCATTAATAAATAATGAATTAATGATAGTAGGGAACCAGTCTGTAAAAATCGATTCTAAAACACTTATTGGGCCAAGAGTAACATTAGTAACTGAAACGCCATTAAAAAAAGGAGAGATAAAAATTGGAAAAAATTGTTTTATCGGAGCGAGAGCAATAATTTTACCGGGCGTGATTATAAATGACGGAGCAATAATTGGCGCAGGGTCAATAGTAAATAAAAATGTTGAAAAAAATGAAATATGGGTTGGTAATATTGCAAAAAAAATTAAAGACAAAAATTATTGAATTGTTGAAAACAATAATTGGTTCAATTACTTACTTCATTTATTATGGCTTTCTTAGATATACTGGACTTTATTATCCAATTTTGTTTACTTATAGAAAAGTAGTTGATTTTCTTCCACAAAAATGGAAATTAAAATATCCTTTTATTTTCATAATATTTTTTACCATATTTTTCATACTTGTTTATATTTATTTAATTGTATTAATTATTAATCTGGTGTTTGAATGGGTAATTTAAAAGAATTAAATAAAATTACAGAAAAAGAATATTCTAAAATGAATTCTTTTTCTCATGATTGGAGCCATATTCAAAGGGTTTTAAATTATGCTAAAGAAATGGTTAAAATTGAAAAAGCTGATAAAAAAATTTTGTTTCCAGCAATAATTTTGCATGATTTGGGCAGATTAAATAAAAAAGAAAAACATTCAAAAGAAAATACTTTAACAAAAAAATTATTGAAAAAAGCCAAGTATTCAAAGAAAGAAGCAGATAAAATTATTTTATGTATTTTAACTCATTCGTTTGATTCAGTTCAAAAACCAGAAACAATTGAAGCTAAAATTTTATTTGATGCCGATAAATTGGATTCATTAGAAGAAATCGGTATTGCAAGATTTTTTTGTTTAGCCGGAGAACAAAAATGGAGTTTAAAAAAAACAATTGAAAACGCAAAAAAAAGAATTATTTACACTCAAAAAATAGGTTTTTTAACAAAAACAGGAAAAAAAATAGGTTCTGCAAAAGCAAAAAAAACAATAAATTTTTACAAAAAATTATTTAAAGTTATTTAGTGTTTGTTTTTTGATTAACTTAAATTGCTTTTTTTTGTTTTTTTTATTGATTGGTTTAGTAGTGTGAATACTTGTGTTTCCATTTGTGTTTCTGTGATTTTGTTTTCGTTTCTTTGCTGGTTTAATTGTTGCAGTTGTTCACGGAATACTGGGTCAATTAGTTCTTGTTCATTAATTAATGTAAATGCTTGTTGTTTTTTCCATATTTTTTCCGGATAATATGCTTGAAATTCTCTGTGTCTTTGCTTTAAATGTTGTTTTAAATTACGTAAAGTTATTGGCATTAAAAATCACTTTTTTCTAGTGGAAAAGGATTTAATTCTTCTTTTAATGTAGTGTAAGCAATTAAAGAAAAAGCTTTATCAACACGTTCATCTTCATGCAATTTATTAATTAATTCACCAATTTGTTTCACTTCCTTAAACTTACCCATTACCAAAATATCATTTAATGTTCCGCTTGTTTCATAAACATTAGTAATATTTTTATGCTTAGTTAATTCCTGCGCTAAAGGAATTAATTGCTGTCCTGACTTAATTTCAATTAAAATAAAAGCAGTAACACCATAACCTAATTCCTGCAAGTTTAATTTAGGAGTAGTGCCTTGAATAATATTATTGCTTTTAAATTTCCTTAATCTTTCATAAACAGTTGTTTCCGGAACATTCAATTCCTTCGCTAATTCCTTGTATTTCATTGAATGGTCTTCAAGAATTTGATTCAAAATCTTTAAATCCAATTCATCAAACTTAACCATTAAAACCATAATTAATAAGAAAAACTAGTATTTAAACCTAATTATTTGAAATAAAACAAACAAAAACAAAACAAAACCCTAATAATTTAGTAAATTAATGCTTTTATTGAATTAATTACAATAAAATTGAGTTAAGATTTATATTGCCTGCAAACAGCAATTAATTCATGTTATTACTAAACAAATCAAACAAAAATTTATCAGAAATAATCATTTTAATCTTAAGCAACGAATTTCCTTTAACCTCAAAACAACTCTACTACAAAATAAATTCAAAATACAAAACAGCTTCAAGCCAAGCAATACATAAAACAGTCAACCAACTAGTAGAACAAACAATCGCCTTAAAAAAAAACAAACAATACTCATTAAACCCTGAATACCTTGAAAAAACAATTCAATTCTATCAAAACACACAAAACAAATACACACCAAAAACAGAAACACACCAAACACAAAACAAACCATACAACGCAAGATAAAAACAAATCACACCACTTTTTCCACAAATCTTTTCACTATTTTTATTCCAATGCTTTTTCTTCTTCCTTTAAAATAAAAGAAATATTTAATTAGCTTGAAGGCGTTTATTTTGTATGCCTAAAAAACCAAGAGTATTTCTTGATGTAGGAACTGGTTATCCTTATCCAAAGCATTTACATGATTTAGCTAAAAAACACTCTAACATTAAATTTACTGCTGTTGACTGGCAACAACATGAACATTGGATGGCTGGATTAAGAGAGCATTCAAAAAAAGAATTAAAAAAATACAAACAGCAATTAAAAGAAAATCCAGATAATGAACAAGCAAAAACTGAAATAAAAAAATTTAACAGCATACTAAAAATTCTTGCCTCAGAAAAAGAAGTTAACTCAAAATTAGTTGAATTCAAGAAAAAGAATTTACTAGCTGAATTATATGAAAGAGAAGACAACAGTATAAACTTCCTAAACTCAGACTTTGTATTTGTAGAACATTGGGATCAATGGGATAGAGATTTTATAAGAGACTTTGCAAGAATAGCTTCAAAAAAAATGAAAAAAAACGGAAGATGGTTCATAACAGAATACAAAGATTCAAGCATGAATTCATTCATAAAAGGATTACTAGAATTCAATGGATTCGAAGTAACCATAAAACCCTACACAAAAAAACCAAGAACAGCACAAACATTCAAGGAACAATTCGAAAAAACGCCTTTAGTACAAATAACTGCAATTAAAAGAAAACAAAAATAAATTCATTTCACTTTTTCCACAAACCTTTTCATAAAACTCTTTTTGCAATTGCCACATCTTTAATTTAACTACCTGTGTCTGCTTTAATTCTTAACCAATGATTTCCTGTTTTTTTTATAAAACAGAAACTCAATGTGTTTTCAAATACTCTAATACTTTTTGAATTACAATTGTTTTTGCTTCCTGAGGTTCAGTGCGAATGCTTGAAGCAAACTGCAAAAAGTTTCCAAAATTAATATTTTCAATGTTTTCAATTATATTCATTACTGCGTTAAATGGAATGAATAAAGAAACATCTGCATTTGAAAAAGAACTGTCTTCTAAAAGAATAATTTTTCCGTTTTCAAAAGTAATTCTTAAATTAATTGTTTCATTTTCAGGAGTGTCTTCAATTACAAAATTTGCTTTTG
Organism: Candidatus Iainarchaeum sp.; assembly: GCA_016932875.1. Taxonomy (GTDB): domain Archaea; phylum Iainarchaeota; class Iainarchaeia; order Iainarchaeales; family JAFGBZ01; genus JAFGBZ01. The sequence goes on along the minus strand of JAFGBZ010000032.1, from coordinate 5,412 downwards.
AAAAATCATTTAAAACAAATACAAAAAATTCATTTGAATTAATGAAATCAACTATTGCACGCAGATTCAAATTATATTGTTCGCCGATATTTGTTTTAACAATTGAATCTTCAAAAGGAATAGGCTCTTCATTTTGCGGAGGTTCTTCAGGAATTTCCTGTTCCTGCGGAAGATAAACTTCTGAAGGAATATATTCTTTCGCGCATTTAACTGAATCAAATACTTCATTTTTTAGCTCCGCGAAATCTTGATTTAATTCTTCAGGACAAACTAAAGTTGAAACATATGTGTTGTAATTGCAGTAAATTAATTTATTTGAACTGATTAAATTTGTTTTATCAAATTCAAATAAATAAATGAATTCATTTTCTTTTTTTTCAATTAAATCAAATTTATTTTCTTTAATATAAACATCCAAGTAATTCATTAAGTCTTTTTTTGTTGCTTCAAATTTATTTACAATTAAAGTGCATGAATTATTGCTTACGCCTAAAACTGTTTGAATAGAGTAATTGCTTACTGGATTCCATTCAGGATAATTCATTGAATAATCTTCTTGTAAAAAAGAAATCAGATTATTTTTCGGTTTTTCGGGTTCTTCAAAAATATATTCTTTATCGCAATGCATTGATTCAAGGGAATTAAAAGCAAAATCAACTGAATTCTTTTCAGCATTTTTTAAACATAAAACAGCCAGATTATATGTTTTATCATTGCAGTACAGTAATTTTGATTTAATTTTATAATCAACAGAATTAAGTGGAGCAATGAATTCCAATTCATAATTTTGTTTATCTGATTCAATTAAATTCAGTTCAGGCTCTGTTTTCAATGCATTTAAAGTTGAATCAAAAATTATTTCAGGATTGGATTCATTAGAGCTTAAAAGAATTAAGCATTCACCAAAAATCAGTTTCTTTAATTCATTTTCTTTTTTATCAGGCAGTTCAATCCAATCAGGGTGACTAAAAGAAAAATCTTTTACTTTGAATTCAATTAACTGTTTTTCGGGTTCTTCAAAGCCAGTGCATTCAACTGAATTAAAGAATTCAGTGAAAATAGTTTCAACTTCATCGCATACTTCTTCAACACAAATTGCATTTAAGGAATAATTTCCTTTATTGCATCTGATTAATTGCACTGAATTTTTGAAAGTGTTTTCCTGAAATTTTCCTTTATAAGTAAAAAACAGTTTTGATTCATCCGCTAAAAGTAATTCAACTTCTTTATTTGACTTGAAAGAATCATGCATTGCTTTGAATAATTGCTCTGCATTTCCTTCAACTAATAATACTTCAATTATTGCTCCGCCTGAAGAAATACTCAGTAATTTTTCTGAAGTTGGTTCATGCAAGCCCCATGAAGGATATTTAAATGAAAAATTTTCGTCTTTAAATGAATTAAATTCTGCAAAGTAAGGATTTTCATTTTGAGCTGAAGTGCAGGCAAAAATAAAAAGCAAAAGAAAAATCAAAGCAATTATTTTGCAGTTCATTACATTAAATTAAATCAGAAAAGCATTTAAGGAAATCATAAGTTAAGTTCTTTTCAAAGTATTAATCCGCATTAAAAATTTTTTTGCTCAATTTATGATGATTCTTTTCAATTACAAATAATATCCTTTTTTTGTTAATGTTTCCATTGCTTTTTTTCTTGCATCTTGTTTAAGTTCGTTTATTGATTTGTGTTTATTCCCTTCATCATTCATTAATATATTTAATTGATTTTTGCTTTCTTTTTCAATTGCAGAATTAGTTAGTTTTCTTCTTGTCAGAAAAGTTTTCACTTTTTTAAAAAATCCAGGCATTTAATCACGTTAAATACAAGTATTTTGATTAATTTAAACTTATTGAAAAAAAACTGGTTTTTTAATTCTTTTGAATTCATTTAATATATTATTTAATTTAATGGTGATTTTTTGGCTTTAAAGGATTTATTGGACAGCAGGAAACAGAATTTACAGAAATTATTGGATGCAGGAATTAATCCTTATCCATACAAATTTGAGGCAGGAAATAAAGCCAGTGAAATTCATGAAAAATTTGATTCATTAAAGGAAGCAGAAGAAACAAAAGAAAAAGTTTCAGTTTTCGGCAGAGTAATGAGCTGCAGAGTAATGGGTAAAATGGCTTTCCTTGATTTAATGGATGAAACAGGAAGAATTCAATTGGTTTTTAGACAGGATTTAATTGAAAAAAAATTTGATTTACTGAAAGCAGTTGACATAGGCGATTTTTTAGGAATTCAAGGGACCGTGTTTAAAACTAAAAGAGGAGAATTAAGTGTTTTAATTAATGATTTTGAATTCATGGGAAAAGCTTTACGCCCTTTACCTGAAAAATGGCATGGATTAAAAGATATTGAAACAAAATACAGGCATCGTTCACTGGATTTAATTATGAATCCTGAAACAAGAAAAGTTTTTGAATTAAGAAGCAAAATAATTGATGCAGTAAGAGAATACTGGAAAGAAAAAGGATTTCTTGAAGTTGAAACTCCATTAATTCAGCCAGTGTATGGCGGAGCAAATGCTCATCCATTTATAACTAAATCAAATGCATTAGAACAAAATTTGTATTTAAGCATTTCACCTGAATTGTATTTGAAAAGATTAATTGTCGGAGGATATGAAAAAGTTTTCACTATCTGCAAAAATTTCAGAAACGAAGACATTGATAAAACACATAATCCTGAATTCACTATGCTTGAAGCATATCAAGTTAATGCTGATTACAATGATATGATGAAATTAACTGAAGAATTATTTGAATTTGTTGCAAAAAAAGTTTTAGGAAAAACAAAAATAGAATATGAAGGAAAACAAATTGAATTAAAAGCACCATGGAAAAAAATCACCATGAAAAATGCAGTAAAGGAATTCGCAGGAATTGATGCAGATAAAGCAAGCGAAAAAGAAATGCTGAAAAAAATTGAAGAAAAAGAAAAATATGACGGGCCTAAAACAAAAGGATGGTTAATCAATGAATTATTTGAAAGATTTGCTGAAGAAAAATTAATTCAGCCAACTCATATAATGAATCATCCAAAAGAAACAACTCCTTTATGTAAAAAACACAGAAAAGAAGAAGGATTAATTGAAAGATTTGAACCATTCATTAATGGATGGGAAATGGCTAATGGTTACAGTGAATTAAATGATGCTGAAGTGCAAAGAGAATCATTTGAAGAACAAGAAAAAACAACTGCATTAAAAGAAAAACATCCAAAGGATTTGGATTTCATTGAAGCACTGGAATATGGAATGCCTCCGGCAGGCGGAGTAGGAATAGGAATAGACAGAATGGTAATGCTTTTATTGAATCAAACAACAATAAGAGATGTGATTTTCTTTCCTCAAATGAAAACATTAAAAGAAAAAAAATAGTAAAAGAATAAAGGGTGAAAATATGAGATTAACATTAAACGGAAAAGAATTATCAGTTGCAAAAAACCAATACAGAAAAATTTATTCAGAAAAAAAAGAAAACACTGAAGAAAAAGACAAAAAGTAAAACAGTTTAAACATTCAAAGTAATCTGAAATGAGTTCTGAAAAAATAATTTTAAATAAAAAAGAATTCATTTTAGTTGAATTGTTTGCTAAAGGGCGTTCAAGCGAAATCTATTTAGTTAAGGATTTAAAAGGAAAAATTCTGAAATTAAAAAAAGAAAAAAGTAAAAGCACTCGCATTGAAATGGCTAAAAAAGAAGCAGAAAATTTAAGAGAAGCAAATGCAGTTTCAATTGGACCAAAATTAATTGATTTCAATGAATCAGAGCACTGGATTTTAATGGAATTCATTGAAGGAAAAACTTTAGCTGAATTCATTGAAGGAAACCCGGCAAAAAAAGATTTAATTAAAGTGATTAAAGCATTATTTAAACAGGGAAAAAAATTAGATGAACTTTATTTAGATCACGGACAGCTTGCAGGAAGAGCAAAAAATATTTTAATTCAAAAAAATTTGAAACCAGTAATAATTGATTTTGAAAAAGCTTCACAGGAAAGAAAACCCCATAATCTGAATGTATTGAAAGCAATGTTTTTTTTCAACAAACACGGAATGGTTTATGAAAAAATTAAAGAAATATTAAATGAAGAAGAAATAAAGGAATTAATTAAATAAAAAGAATTTAATTATTGAAATAAAGAAACAAAATAAAAAAAAGAAATTGAAATGAATTAATCATTTCACGAATTTTCTGTCAACTTCATTGATTAATACATCGCAGGCTGCTTTAACTACTTCTAATTGTTTGATTATTCTTTCTTTTTCTATTTCAATGTCTTGAATGTTTTCATATGGTTCAATTGCGTCTCTTAACATTGAGCCGTCAACATAGGAATAAGGATGTGCATCAAGTTTTTTTGCAATTCTTTCAACCATTTTACCTAACCATAAATTCATTTCATTTTTAACTGTGCCTTTAATTTGTTTTCCTGACCTTAAATGCTTTCTCAGCATATTAACTATTGTTGCTTTAGGGAAAGGAAGTTTATCATCAGGCATTTCTTCTTCATCTTCTTCCATTACTTGTTCAACGATTTCGCCTTTCATTTCCTGTTCCTGCTTTGATTTAACGTCTTCTGCTTTATTTTTAACCATTATTCCACCTCAAAAAAATAAGTAATAGCATTAAAATTCTTTATAATAAATAATTTATACGGAAGAATTTAAAGGGTTACTGTAAAGAATTTTAAAGCAAAAATAGGGTTATTTGAATTAAATTAATTAAATACATTTTTCAGTTTAAACATTTCTTCTTCAATTTTTTTTATTTCTTTATTGATTGCATCTGTTTCTTCTTTAAGAGGCTGTTTCATAATAATTGCTTTTAGTTCAAGAATATCTTTTTGAATTACTTTAATTTCTTTTTCCGCATTTCTATTAACATAATAATCTCTTTCAGCTTTAGCATTTTCTCTTTCATGTTCTCTGTTTTGGCTCATCAAAATTATTGGCGCCTGAATTGCTGCAATACAGGAAAGCATTAAATTAAGCAGAATAAAAGGAAACGGATCCCATACTCCAAAAATTAATGCATATGAATTAAGTGCAATCCATATAATCAGAAAAAACATGAATCCAATTATGAAAACCCAGCTTCCGGCAAACTTTGTAAGCTTGTCAGCCATTTTTTGCCCAAAAGTAGTTTTTATTCGCATAAACAAATTTTTAGTTCTCAGAAGTATTTATTTGTTTCGAATAAGAATTAATTAAAATTGCATAATATGAAAGCATATAAAAACTAATTCAAGCATAGGGATTATGCTCGGATATGATGACCTGACGATGACTATGAGAGTATTCAACTCAATGATTACTGATGGGCTGGCTGAACCGAGCAATTAAAAATTTTAATTAAGCACGCACTACTGAACAAAGTGAAGTGGTGCACGTCCGCCAACCGA
>JAFGBZ010000031.1 GCA_016932875.1 Candidatus Iainarchaeum sp. | reverse complement strand
TTTAAAGGAAAAGGAACTGAATTAATCAGCCAGTATGTTCCGGGAAATGCTGACAGATCAACAGTAATGAATGCATTAACAGAAGAAATAAGCCAGTCATCAAACATTAAATCACCGCAAACAAGAAAAAACGTGCAAGGCGCATTAAGAAAAATAATTAATTTTTTGAAACAAATTGATTTTAAAATTCCTGAAAAAGGAATAGTTGTTTTTGCAGGAAACATTTCTGAATCAGAAGGAAAAACAGATATTCGGTTATTTACTATCCAGCCTCCAAAAGAATTAAGAGTTAAATTATATTGGTGTGATTCACAGTTTCATTTGGATCCATTAGAGGAAATGATTAAACCACAAGAAGTTTATGGATTAATTACAATAGATAAAAGTGAAGCAACTTTAGCTGAATTAATCGGAAGAAGATATAATATTCTTCATCATTTTGCTTCAATGGTTCCAGGAAAATTTCGTGCTGGAGGACAATCCAGTGTTCGTTTCGAGAGGTTAAGAGAAGAAGCCGCGCAGGAATTTTATAAAAAAATGAGTGAAAAATTAAATAATCATTTCCTTGAATATGGCAACAAATTAAAAGGAATTGTTGTCGGCGGACCTGGAATGACTAAAAATTATTTTTTAAATAAAGGAATGCTTGACCACAGATTGAAATCAAAAGTAATCGGAATATTAGATACTTCTTATACTGATGAATCAGGAATAAGAGAATTAGTGCAAAAATCAGAAGAAGTATTAAAAGACACTGATTTAATGCGAGAAAAAGTTTTAGTAAATAAATTCCTTGAAGAAATAGGAAAAGATAATCTTGCTGCCTACGGTGAAAAAGAAGTAATGGAAGCACTTGAAATGGGAAAAGTTGCATTGCTTTTAGTTTCAGAAGCAAGAGAATGGACTGTGTTTAAATTCAAATGCCCTAAAGACGGAAAAGAATTCATTGAAATAATTAAAGAAGAAAATGCAAATCCAAATGAATTCAAATGCAAGGAATGCGGAATTCCATGCGAATTACTTGAAGAAGCAGATTATTTTGATTTCATGTTTGAAAAAGCTCATTCAACTGGAGCAGAAATTAAAATTATTTCAACTGAAACAAGTGAAGGCGAACAATTCATGCAGTCATTCGGCGGATTAGGCGCTATTTTAAGGTATAAGTGATTTCGTGGAATTAAAAACTTATTTCCAGCTTCTTTTTAGAAAAAAGAAGCTAGGTTTCCAAGAAAAAGGCAATTCTGCTTCGCAGAATTGAAAAGAAAAAAAAGTGAACTTAAATGGAATTAAAAACTTATTTTATTTCAAAAACTCCTGGAATTGAAGGAAAAATTAAAAGAAAAATAACTGATTTCAAAGTAAGAGAAATTGATTTAAATGGAAAACCAATTGAATTAAAGGCATTCACTGAACAAGAAAAAATTGAACTTGAAAAAGAATGGCCTGAAAAACCTGAAGGAAAAGAACAATTAATTTTAACAATGGAAAAATTTAACACTGATTCCATTAATGCAATTAAAATTGTTTCAAGATACTGCAGAGTAAGCGGAAAACGAATTGGATATGCAGGATTAAAGGATAAAAGAGCTTTAACTTCACAAAAAATAAGCATCTGGAAACCTGAATTAGAGAATGTAAAAAAATTCAGTTCAAGATACATTGATTTAAGAGACGCTGAATGGAGCAATGAAAGAATGGAATTAGGTAAACTAAAAGGAAATGATTTTGAAATAATTGTAAGAGAAATTCCTTTCAGCATAAATGAAACAGAAAAAAGAATCAATGAATGCATTAAAGAAATAAAAAATGCAGTGCCGAATTATTTTGGAGCACAAAGATTCGGCGGAATAAGAGCAGTAACTGCAAGAGTAGGAAAAGAATTTCTTAAAGGAAATCCAAAAAACGCAGTAATGATTTATTTAACTGATTTCTCTGAAAGAGAAGAAGAAGAAGTTAAAACAGCAAGAAAAAATTTAGCTGAAACAACTGATTTCAAGCAGGCATTAAAAGAATTTCCTGAAAAATACAGATTTGAAAAATCAATATTAAATCACTTGGTTAAAAACCCTAATGATTTTGTTAATGCATTCAGGCAAATGCCTAAATCATTTTGTTATTTATTCACTCATGCTTATCAGAGTTATTTATTTAATGAATTAATTAACAAAAGAATTGAAGCAGGATATGGATTAAATGCAATTGAAGGCGATGAATTAATTGATAATGTTCCAGCAATTCCTTTATTTGGATTTGAATCAAAATTAAGCAAAGGAATTGCAGGAGAAATGGAAAAAGAACTTTTAGAAAAAGAAGGAATTGAATTATCACAATTTAAAGTAAAAGAAATACCTGAATTAAGTTCAAGAGGAACAAATAAAAAAATGGTTTTAATTCCTCATGAATTAAAATTAATTTCAGTTGAAGAAGACGACTTAAATGAAGGAAAAACAAAAGCAAAATTAAGTTTTTGGCTTGATAAAGGAAACTATGCCACAACTGTTTTAAGAGAAATAATGAAAGTAGATGAATGAATAACAATAATGCGAACAAAGTGAGCATGAACAATTGAACAAAGTGAAATGTTCTCACGTGCCAGCGGAGTGAGCCGCTGTTTAAGAGAAATAATGAAAGTAGATGAATGAAATAATAAAAAAAGAATGAATAATAAAATAAAAAATAAATTAAACAAAAAAATGAATTTAAGAGTAAATCTGTGAAGATAAATCATTTATTTTATTCAATGCATCAGCATTTCCTTCAAATAATAATTCCAATAAAACACTGCTTGCAATTTCAGCACTTTTAGGAGAAGAAGTTTTAATGGTGAATTTATTCGGTTCAAGCAATACTTTTACTTTTCCGTCTTCAGCTCCAGGAAACAATACTTTGATTTCAGGCAATGAAAGTTCAGTCAAATACTGAATGCATTCTTCTTTTGTTAAAGTAACTCCTTCAAGAACATTTCCTTTATTTGTTTCACAGGAAAGCAATTCCTTTGAATCAGAATCCAAAACTTCAAATAAAAGAACTGTTTTTTTTTCATTATAAGTAAAAATTGAATTCAATAAAATTGCAGAAGAAATCATATCCTGATTTACTCCGCCTTCTTCCTGTAATTGAGCAATTAAAACAAAATTTTCATTTGAAATAAATTCAGTTAAAAGCTGTTTAGGATTTGAATTAGATTGAAAAATCACATTATTTCTTTCTTCAATAAAAGTATAATTTTCCTGCGGGGTTATAAAATAAAAATAAGAAGTAAAAGCAATAATTAAAACAAATAATGCAATTCCTGCATACAATGGATTGATTTTAAATGAAAAATCTTTGGATTCTTCTTTTTTTAATTCTTGAACTTTTTGTTCAGATGAATTTGATTCAATAACTTGTTCAGATTCATTTTCCATGAATTAATCTTCGAAGAAAAAGGTTTTAAAGAATTGGTTTTAATAAAAAAAAGAAAAAAAGAAAAGGGCAAAAGCCCTTTAAATTATTTATGCGAATCCATCAATCAAGTTGATTAATTCTTTTGCTGCTTTGACTGTGTCTTCTTTTGTGTATCCTGCAACAATTACATTTCCTGTAGTGTCGTCTAATTCCATTACATATTCACCTGCTGTGGTTAATCTATCTGCTAAACCAACAACCTGTGCAGCAATGGTATTGACTACTCCACCACCTACAATTACTTTTGCTCCAACTGGTGCTTCATTATCCAAATAAACTAATGGATTTGAAACATCTGCATGAGTCATGTAGGTTTCAGGATCTGCAACACAACCTGATGCATCTCCGCCTTCGCATGAAACTTCGTATTCAGCATCTTGTACTGTAATACTTGTTCCACCTGAAGTGGTTCCTGTTTCACCTAAAGCAACGCTTAAGGTTTCTCCGCCTGTGACTGTTTTTTCTACAGATGAACCTGAAACAGTTAACCAAACTTGTCTTCTGTTTTCTGGTAATTCAATCTGTGCTCCTGCATCGCTGTCAAGAAGTTTTATTTTGCTTCCTGTATCTGCATATGCTGCGGTATAGTAATTACTATTACCTGTTCCTGAAGTTAATGTCAATGATGGAGTTCCTCCATAATTTGCATCGTATGAGTAGGTACTCAAATTTGTATTCTGGTATGGTCCAAGATTTCCTCCATCCTGTGTATCCACAAAGACAAAGAAGTCTCCTAAAGCATCTGCTGGAATAACCTGGAATTTTCCTACTTGGTAATTGATTGAACTATATGCTGAGTTGAAGTCAGAAACATTTGGATTGTAATACAATTTATCTACTACACCATTTTCACTTGCTGCATCGGTTCCTAAGAATTTGATTGCGTGATTGTTCTGAATTACATTTGAATTACCAAAAGTCTGTGCAGCTAATAATGCATAGATTCTGTTGTTGTTAGTGTTCAATTTAAGATAGTAATCAAATGTTTCTGAGTCTGCGCCTTCTAATGGTACAGGAACAGTCATTAAATTCATGTCTCCTGCTAACAAATACCATCCGCATGTTTCATAAGTTGAACCTGTTGTAGCACAATCAGTACTATCCCATGTTCCAACAATACCTGATGGATTTGTTGAGTCACCTGAAGTTCTATATCTGACTTTTGCTTTGACTTTAACTTGAGCTGATGCGGTTAATGAATTATAATCCAATATGAATGTAGTTCCGTTTACATCAAAGTGTGATCCTGGCACAAGATCTGCAACTGATGTTCCACAACTAGTATTCAAATCTAATTTTCCTGCACTTCCTCCGCCTGAAGCAGACCAAGTCCAAGTACATCCATTAACATATGCGCCTGAGATTACATTTACATCAAACAAATTTCCTGTATTGTAGTTTACGTCTGCGTAAATTGTTTTGCTGTCTAAAACAAATGAGTCGTCTGATGTTGTGTGAGTGAAGTAGTATGGTATATAATGTTCTTCATCTCCGTCTCCTCTGAAATAAACTCCGCCTGGTGCATTAGATGGAAGGTTATCTAATCCTTTCATGAATTTGACTGTAGTGATTTCTTTTCCTGTTTCAAATCCTTGGAAGTCAACTTTTGCATAACTATATCCTGCGATATCTTCTGATAATCCTTGTAAGAAAACAGCTGATTCAGATTCGTTTCCTAATAAGGACTGTCCTGCATAACTTGGATATAATGGTTCAAATCCGTCTGAAGTTGGATTTGGAATCCAGTTAACTCTGCTGTTTTTTATTTTTATATAGGATAAAGTTGTGGTTGTTCCTCCAATTTCAACTTTCCATGGGTACTGATTTGAAGTGTCTGTTGAATCATAAGGATATCCTTTTCCGTTGTATAATAATACGGTGTCAGTTCCTTTTGTTACTTCAACATATCCTACTCCAGTTGTTGCTCCGACTGCAATTACATCAACAAATAAATTGCTTCCCAATACTGGGTCGTCGTCTGCATCAGTAAATTCGTCTGCAAGATTTGCTGAAGTGGTAACAGTTTGTGAATCAACTAAAGTTCCTTCTGAATCATATAATTCAAAAGTTGCTTGGTAAGTTAATACTGCTGTACCATATTGTGCAATCTGTGCGACTTTTACTTCTAATTCTTCTCCATCATACAAGTTTCTTCCTACTAATCCGGTGATTGTTTCTCCTTCATTATAGGTTTCTCTTGCACTTGTTTTCACTAATTTCAAATTACTAGATGATGTACCAAGTGAAGAAGCTGAAGCTAAACTATACTCTTTACCAAACCACATTATTTTTACATTATCTGATGAGTTTGTGTCAGTAAAGCTTGATGCTCCGAAGGTTAATGCAGGTGAGAAACTTACTTTATAAAAGAAGTCCTCTGAATTAATTACTCCTAATAAATCTTTGTATCCTACATCCGAAGTATCCATTTTTGCATCAACTTTTAAACCAATTTTTTCCTGAACAGTTGTATTGGTTGAAGTTCCTGCAATTTTTTCGGAAATTGTTCCATTGAATAAATTACTCAATTTTGCATCAGTAATCAAGTTTACATCATCAGTAGAATTGATTTCTGCTGGATTGATTGTTGAAAGCAAATTACTTTTGAAAGTATATGCTCCGCCAGAATAAGTTTCTGTTCCGCCTACTGTTAAGTCAACAGTAAGATCTTCAAGAGAACATGCTGCTCCTTCTGATGCTCCTGATACGCCGACATCCATCATGACGCCTGCTTTTTCTGCTATTTTTGCCGCTATATTTCCTGCCCAAACAGCATCGCTAGCATTAGCCATTGATCCAACGACTATACTAACATTTGGTGAACCATCTGATCCATAGATGTCACCTTTTGCAACTGTCTGAGCTGAAACAACAGGGGCTAATGCTGAACCTACAAGTGCAGCACCTGCTGCAATTGCAGCGAGTTTTTTTATGCTAAAACCCTTCATTTATTTCACCTCAATTTTTTTTTTGCACGAAGAGTACGCCTTGAGACTGACTTCAAACAGTAAACTGAATGAAGACATAAGGCTCTAGGCTTTATTATAAAACACTCAACTTTATTTAAAAACCTGTCGGTTTAAGGCGATTGACGTTAAGTTAAAAAAGGTTTTACGAGGAAACTATTACTGCAATCAACTAACCCTACTTCGTTTAATGCCAAAAAAAATGATTTTATTCGAATATTGCACTAAAAAAACCATTAAACCCATTTTAACGCAATCCCTTAATTTTGTTTTATTATATTATTATTAGGCGATTAACGAATCGAAAATAATTAATTCCAGAATTTTTTTGATTTAAGAAAAAAATTATAAGTAAAGTAAAAAAGTTTTGGATTATTATCTCTTTAATTAATAGCTTAATATAATATTGTTATTTTTCATAAATTTTATTATGAAAATCTCTTAATTCTTTTCTGTTCATCATATCAAGAATTTGAGTATTGTATGCATGAATCATTTGCGCCATATCTACTAAGCCATCCTGTAAGTCAGATAAATTTATTTCAAGTTTTGCTGGTTTGATTACTTCAACTGAACTTGGCCCGTAAAAATACATTAATCTTACTAATGCTTTGAAATCTTTTACTGATAAAGTTGCTTCAAGAAAACTTGAATAACGATTTAATTCTTTGTCTTCAACCGCTTCTTCAATAAATGAATCATAAACAGTGAAATCTTTTTCTTTTTTCATTGAATCTGCAATTGACTCAAGTTGTTTTTTTAGAAGTTCTTCTTCCATTGAAATTGCTTCAATTAAAATTTTTAATTTTAATTTAAATGAATCATCTTCAGAAATTTCTTTTCTTTTATTTAAGTTTTCCTGAATTTCCTTTGAAAGAAAATATTTTGGAGGATTATCTTTTGATTCAATTAAATTTAATTTAATCATTTTTTTTAATTCTAAAACAAGCTTGTCATAAGGCATTTCAAGTTCTTTAGCTAATTCGTCAGCAGATTTTGCTCCGCGTGAAAGTTTTACTGCAATAAGTTTTTGCTCTTCTGAAAACATTGAAACCATAATTTAAACCAGTAACAAATTCTTTTAAATTCATGCATTCAAAGTTAAATTATGGATTTGTTTTTTCTTGCAGAAAATACAGGGATTTTAGAAGGAATTAATTTAAGCGGAAACTGGCTTGTTTTTGCAGTAGGGCTCATTTTAATCATTGCAGCAATTGCAGTAATTCTTTCATTAAAAAAAATAATTATTAATTCAGTTTTAGGATTAATCGGCTGGGCAGTAACTGTTTTTGTATTTAAAGTAAGTCTGCCTTTTATTCCAAGTTTGGTTATAAGCGTTATTTTTGGATTAGCCGGAATAGGGGTAATGCTTTTGCTTAAATTCTTTGGAATAATGTGATTCAGAGAATTAAATTATTTTCTGAATTGCATTCACTGCATTTATTTTTATTTAATCCGATAATTTCAATAAAGTAATTATTTCTTTTAATTAAAATGTTTCCGCATTTTTTGCATAAAGTGTTTTCCTCTGAATTAATGTTTCCAACATAAACAAATTTCAATCCTTTTTTTTCTGCAGTTTCTTTTGCATGAAATAAAATTGCTTCACTTGTCCGCGAAGCATCAGTTAATTTATAAACCGGATAAAATGCGCTGAAATGCAGAGGGATTTCAGTTGAAACACTTGCAATAAATTCAATTAATTCATTTAATTGTTTTTCTGAATCATTGTATTTTGGAATAATTAAATTAGTTACTTCAACATGCACGCCTTTTTCATGAAACCATTTAATGTTTTCCTTTACTTTTTCAATGTTCACTTTATCGCAAATTGAGTCATAAAATTTTTTGTCTCCCTTTAAATCAATATTAATTGCATCAATAAAAGGAAGAATTTTTTCTCTTAATTCCTTGCTCATATACCCATTTGAAACCCAAATGTTTGCAATATTTTTTTCTTTTGCCAGCTTCATTGTATTCAAACAATATTCTGCAAAAACAGTTGGTTCAGTGTAAGTATATGCAATTGAACTGCAATCTGAAATTATTGCTTCTGAAACAATTTCTTCAGGAGAAATAAATTGAAGAGAATTGATTTCTTTTTCTAAAAATTCTTTTGAGATATTCCAGTTCTGGCAGTGTTTGCAACTGAAATTACATCCAAAGCAACCGAAACTTAAAGCACTGGTTCCTGGCTTGAAATGAAACAAAGGTTTTTTTTCAATAGGGTCAATCTGCAACCCAGTTGGTTTTCCATAAGTTAAAAGAAACAGTTTTCCATTAATGTTTTTTCTTGAATTACAATAACCTTTTTTTCCTTCTTCAATAACACAATATCTGTTGCATGCAGTGCACTGAACTTTATTCTTTAATTTTTTATAAAAAACTGCTTCAAGCATGAAATAAAATTGAAAGGAACTGAATTAAAATTGTTTTATTTCTTTTTTTAGTATATTCTGATAAAAGGAAAAGATTTATCAGTGCTTAATCAGTGATAAAAATGAAGGAATTTAATTGCGATTTGCATTTTCATGGCCCTCAATCTTCAGGAGTATCAAAAAATATGGAAATTCCTGTGATTGCAAAGCAAAGCGAATTAAAAGGACTACAGGTTGTAAGCACTTCAGATATTTTAAACCAGAAATGGTTTGAGCATGTAAAAAAATTTCTTGTAGAAGAAGAAAATAATGTTTTTACTGCAAGAGATTCAAAAACAAATTTAATTGTCGGAACTGAAGTGAACTGCAATAAAAGAGTTCATCATTTAATTTATCTGCCTTCCCTTGAATCAGCAATTGAATTAAAGAACTCAATGGAAGGAAAAGCGATTTTTGATTCATGGGGTTGTGGAAGGCCTACAATTAGATTAAGCGCTGAAGAAATCGCGGAACATGTAAAAGATGCAGGCGGAATAATTGGTCCAGCGCATGCATTCACTCCTTATTTTTCTGTTTATGCTCATTTTAATTCATTAAAAGAAGTATATGGAAATCAGGAAAAAAATATTTATTTCATGGAATTAGGTTTAAGTGCTGACACAAATTTAGCTGATTTGATTTCAGAAAATCATAAATATTCTTTTTTAACTAACAGTGATTCACACTGCGTTCATCCTGAAAGTATTATTTACAGATATAATGGCGAACCAATTAAAATAAAAGATTTTGATGAAAAAGAAGTAATTCAATCTTTTGATTTTGAAAAAGAAACAGTAGTTAATAGCACTGCAAGAAAAATGAAAATTAAATCACCACAAGAATTAATTGAAATAAATTGTGTTTCAGGGCACATAAAAGTTACTCCTGAACACAGGTTTTTTGTACTAAAAAAAGGAAAAATAATTGAAAAATTTGCTTCAAATTTAAAAAAAGGAGAATACATTGCAATTATTTCTAAATTAAATTTTTCTCCAAATAAAATAAATACTCCTGAAATTAAATTGATTAAATATTTTAAAATAAACAAAGAAGGATTACAAAAAATAAAAGAAAAAAGAAAACAAAAAAAATTCACACAAGTCCAAATTGAAAGAAAACTTGAATTAAAAAAAGATTATTACTGGAGATTAGAAAAAGGACAATATAAAATTAATGAAATAACGATAAAAAAAATATTAAAAATATTAAAAATAAATCAAAAAAAATTCACGGAAAAATACTGCAACATTGAACCAAACACAAAAATTCCGAAAAAATTTAATGAAAAAATAAGCGAATTAGTCGGTTATGTTCTAGGCGATGGCTGCTTTGAAAAAGGAAGAAAAGGAAATCAATTAGGTTTAACTGATAAAAATAACGCATTGCTTGAATATTATTCTGAATCTTTTTTTAAAGAATTTAATGAAAAAAGAAAAGTTTCAGAAAAAGATAAAACAAAAAATAGTTATAGGCTTAGATTAAGTAGCAAAATCCTTGAATTTTTTAATAAAATTTCGCCTAAACTTCTTTGCAAATCAAATCAAAGAAATGTCCCTTCAATAGTATTTGATTTTAATAAAAAAAACACTTCCGCATTTATAAGAGGTTTCTTTGATGCAGAAGGTTGTGTTGGAAATCACTATATTGATGCGTGTTCTTCTAATTTACATTTATTAAAAGGAATTCAAAGTTTATTGCTTAAATTTGAAATAAATTCTTCAATATATGAAAATCTTTTCGAAAAAACAAAGAAAAAATACAGACACCGATTACATGTATTCGGACAGGAAAATCTAAAAAAATATCAAAGAAAAATAAATTTTAACCACAAAGAAAAAAGAAAAAAACTTTTAAAATATTTAAAAAAATTAATTCAAAAACCAAAAAAG
>JAFGBZ010000030.1 GCA_016932875.1 Candidatus Iainarchaeum sp. | reverse complement strand
TTTATTCAAGTAAAAATCAAGCGCGTCAATTTCTTTTTGAATTAATTGTATTTTTTCATCAAGAGAAAAAAGTTCTTCATTGAATTTATCATTATAAATTATCCATTTAGTGTAAGCATAAGGTCTGTAAACATTCCACCAATCATCAATTGCCTCAATTTTATCTCCTTTTTCTTTTTTTAAATCAGTTAAAAGAGACAATAAAGCGTTTTTTTCAAACAGCAATTCTTTTGCTGAAACTTCCAAAAGAATGTGATTTAAATGCATTTTTTTGTTTGCATTAAGAAAATTAATTAAGTCTTGTTCTGAATCAAATGAATCTTTTAACAGAAATTCGTTTAAAGAATATTCTCTTTCAATAAATTCAGAAATTTTGCTCCACGAATTCCTGTTTTGAGTGAAATCTTTTCTTGCATTCAAATATTGGAATTTAAGGTAAAAAAAACCATTCATTTTCTGTTTGAAAGAAAGATTTTCTTTATAAAAATCAAATTTGCTGACTAAAGCATGAAATTTATTGACTTCTTGAATTAAATCTGATTGAAGTTTCAAAGATTCAATAGTGGAAATGCCATATTCATCAATTGAATTCAAATAATCACTAGCACGCAGCAGCCCATATTTATAGCTTTCTTCGTGCTGTATTGTAATAGATGTGTCACGGTTATCATAAATTTTAAGCTCATCTACGTTAGCTTCTTTGTTTGCATTAATAAGTTTTAAAAGGACTGATTCATACTCTAAAACTTGTTTTAATCTTGAATCATAAATTGATTCAATTTCATTAATGCATTCAAAAATAACTGATTCACTAATATTTGATTCATTTAACAAAACAACTGTTTTTTCTTTTTCATCAATTAATTGCGAATAAAGTTTGTTTGCATTACAAAAATTAAAATAATATTCATTAAGATTTTTAGCTTCATTTAATGCAGGAATTCTAATGTCATCATAATCAAATTGCGTGTACTTATCAAAAGAAAATCTATTGCAGTCTGAGTTAAATTTAGTTAATGAATTTTTCGGAGTGTAAGAGTGAATGCTTAAATAATAATATAAAAGAAAATCAGCGTTATCTGATGAAAAAAAAGAGCCTATATTTGAATTTTTTTCAATAAAATCATTTTTATTAACTGAAATTTTTTCAACTGTTTCAGCGAATTCTTTATTTAATTCATTTAATTTATGAAGCCTGCAGAAAAGCATTGAATCATTTTTTTCCTGTTCAGTTAATTTTTCAAAATCTTCAGATAAATTTATTTCCTGCAGACAGAAATCATTATGAACAATTAATTTGATTTTTTGAGGATTAGAGAAACCATATTTTAAAAATTTTTTTTCATCAATGAACGGGCCGAAATTGAAATTAATTTCAACAAAATATTCATCTTCAAGCAGTTCATTATTTAAATTTGAAATATCTGCTTTGAATTTAATCACATTATCACCATTTAATGGCTTGATTAATTCCTCCAAAAAAATAATTTCTTTTTCATTTCCTGTTATTTCGCTTAACTCTAAAACAGGGCTTCCTGGAATAGAAAAAATTAATTCATGCACTGGGTTTTCTTCTGAAACAAATAAATGAATTTCTTTAGTCATTTTTGGAAAAAATTCTTCTTCAAATAATTCCGGTTCTTTTTCATTCACTGCATTCATTTCCATGGGTTTTTTAGAAACAGAAGTATCCTGCATGTTCTGGCTTTTAAAACTTGTTTCCGGCCAAATAAAATTATGAACTGCTTCAAAGAAATCACCTATAAATCCAAAAGGATTAAAGTTAGTGTCTGCAGAAACAACAGGCATTAAAAGCAGGAAAGCAATAAAAAGAATAAATGCTTTATTCATAATTATATTTAATCAATATAACTATATAAAATTGATTGATGTTTAAGTGATTCAATAGATTTAAATTGTATGCAGTTTAAAGAATTAAAATGGTGTTTTTAATGGATTCACTGAATTATGAAATTGGTTTTTTGAAGAAACTAGTTGCATTGAATACTGATGCTGAATTGAAACTCAATTATGTTGAATGCAGTAAATTAATCTGCGAGGAAGCAACAAAGCTTGGATTGAAAACAAAAATAATTAATGTAAAGGCTCCAGATAAATTGCCTCGTCCTAATGTAATAATTGAATTAGATAAAGGAGCAAAGGAATCAATGCTTATTGTAACGCATTATGATGTTGTTTCAGCTGAAGACTGGACTGGAAATGCATTCAGATTAAAAGTAAAAGAAAATGAATTAATTGGAAGAGGAGCAAATGATGATAAAGGAGCAATTGCTGCTAGTTTTGGTGCATTAAAGGAATTAATGAAAGAAAAAGAACTGAAAAGAAACATTAAACTTGTTTGCGCCTGCGATGAAGAAACAGGCGGAGCTTATGGAATAAAACATTTAGCTGATAACTGCATTGAAGAATTAAAAGCAGATTTTGCTTTAGTTATTGATGGAAGTTTTGATAATGTGCAGATTGGATGCAGTGGAATAATTAAAGTACAAATTAGATTAAAAGAAAAATCATTTCATGCAGGATATCCATTCAGAGGAGAAAATGTTATACATAATGCTTTGCCTTTTTTGAATGAATTAAAAGAGTATTCAAAAATAATGGAAAAAGAAATTTCAATTGCTCCTGCACCTCCTGATGCGCCTAATAAAAATGTTTGGGGCAGATTCAGTATAACTATTTTAAAAGCAGGAAAAAAAGAAAACATTGTTCCAGGAAGATTAAGAATTGGATGTGATATTAGATTAATTCCTGAAGCAAATGTGCAAAAAGAATTAAATCGGTTTCATAGATTTACTAGAAATTTATTAAAAAAACATAAATTAAAGGGAAGAGTTTATGCCCGCGGAACTGAAGGATATTATATTGGTGAAAACAATAAGCATGCAAATGAAATTCAGGAAATAGGGGAAAAAATGTTTAATTCAAAGAAACCGCAGGTTTGCGCTTTAGGCGGAGCAGATGGAAGATTTTTGCATAGAAACGGAATTGATGCAATAAGCTTTGGCCCTGGAGGAAAAAATGCTCATTCAGATCAGGAAAGCATTTCAGTTGATGAAATAAATAAAGTAAAACAATTAATAATTGAATTAAGCAGAAGAGAAGAACAAACTAAATTAGTGGAATGATTTTTTTTCTGAAAAAAATTTATTTTTTTCCTGCTTTCTTTTCCATATATTCAATTATTTTTTTTGCAATGTTTTTTCCTGTTGCTTTTTCTAATCCTTCAAATCCTGGAGCGCGGTTTGCTTCAATTATTGTTAATCCTTGTTTTGTTTCAGCTATATCAACTCCGCAGATTTCGTTTTTAACGCATTGAGCTGCTTTAACTGATAAAGAAATTAATTCAGGAGTTAATTCAACTGCAACTGGTTTAGCGCCTTGAGAAAAATTATGAACCCATGAATCTGTTTCCTTATAAAATCCTGCAATTGCTTTTTCTCCTATTACAAATACTCTGTATTCTTTTTCTATTTCAATGAATTCTGAAACCATGAATTTTTTTCTTTTATTCAAAGGCACGGATTCAAAGAATTTTTTTAATTCAGTTAAATCGTTTTTAATTCTGAAAAGATTTTTTCCCTGCTTTCCTGTTGTGGGTTTTATTACAAGTTCCCGTGAATTAAATAAATTAATTTTTTTCAATGCAATTGGAAGCAGTAATGTTTTTGGGGTTGAAATTTTATTTTCAACAAATTTTTTATAATTCCCGTATTTTGTTGCTCCTTCACCTGAAGCAAGTTTTTCATCCACTACTGCAATTTCTTTTTTTAATGCTTTTTCAGCAAGTTCTTTTGCTTTCTGGGTTTGCCCTTGAATTGAACGGATTAATACTGCCTTAAAAGATTCAATTGAAGAAGAAAGCTCGTTAGGGCGGGAAATAAGTAAAATATGCTTCATTTTTTTTGCTTCTTCTTGTAACCGCATGGTTTCATAGCATGATTTATTCTGGGTTAAGAGCAGTAAATTCATCAATTTATTATCAGTAGAAAGTCTTTAAATTGATTTTTGGTTAAGCATTTAAAGGAGAAAAAACATATTAAACTCTGAAGTGAATTGAATTGATTGACGGAATTTTAAATCAAATAAATCAAATAACCAGTTATTTCAGCCAAGAGATAGTTGTAAGCATTGCTCTAGCATTAATTGCTTTATTTATCGGATTAATTATTGCAAAGCTTGTTTCAAGCGGAATTTTATTCATTAATTCAAGAGCAAAGTTTTTATCGCGAGTGAAAGCAGCAAATTTTGCCAGAATGGTTGAATATTTTCTTGTATTGATTTCAATTATTGTGTCACTTAATTTTTTGCAGGTTAATGCAGCAAGAACAGTTATTGAAAAAATAATTAATTTTGTTCCAGATATAATAATTATTTTGCTTTTATCTTTTTTAGGAATTATTGCAGTTAATTTAGTAATTGATTTGCTTAAAACTGCTTTGAAAAAAATCGGATTAAATAATTATGTTTCTGAATTCGGTTTTGGAGCAGATTTGCTGGATAAAGTTTTTCTTTTTGCAAAAATTATTTTGTTTTTAATTTTATTCAGTGTTTCACTTAATATTGTCGGCTACGGGCTTCCTTTTTTTGACCAGATTTTATTGGCTTTGATTTTTGGTTTAATTGTTTTAAGCGTTTTATTTATTTACTTTGTTTTTCGCGAGCAGATGGAAAACTTTTTTCTTTCAGGTTATATTGAAAAAAATATTTTAAAGCACGGACAAACTGTTTTAATAGATAATAAAGTCGGAGAAGTCACTTCAATTAATTCCCATGGAGTCACAATAAGCATGGGTGATGGATATAATTTAATTGTGCCGAATAAAAAATTCATTTCAAAAGAAATTTATGTGAAAAGAAGCAAGTTAGATATTTCTTTGCTTGAACAGTTAAGAGAAAATTTTGTTGCTCAAATGCCTGCTTTATGCGGGCCTGCAAGCGCTTCAATGCTTTTGAATTTTTTTGGATTTGATATTTCTCAGGAAGTAATTGCAAAAACAGCTAAAACAAAGGTTCCTGGAGGAACAGGGCCGAGAAAGCTTGCAAAAGCAGTAAGAGAGCTTACTTTAGGAAAAGTTAAAGGAGTTTTAATTAAATATGATGAAATAAGCGAATTAAAGAAAGAAGTTGTTTCATGGCTTTCTGAAGGCGCTTTAATTATTGTTTGGTTTTCAAAGAAAGCTTTATTCAAGGAAAGCAAAACTCAAGGGCATTATTCTTTATGTGTTGGAGTTGAAGATGATGAATTAGTTATTTTGGATCCAAGCAAGGCAACTGCAGGAGTTTATTTAATTAATTACAGGTTATTTGAAGAAGCAATGGGTGAAAAGGATAAGAAACGCGGTTATTTGGTTTTTGCAAAAAAAGGAACTCCTGCTTATTGGCGTATTAATGAAGGATTAATTTATTCTGATGTTGATTCCTATAAAGATTTATCCAAGTCATTTGAAAGATATTTGAAAAGAATTCTGCGTAAAAGCGATACAATTACAAGGCTTTTATCAGAGCATTTATCAGTTAAATTAAGCAGAGAAAAACCTAAAAGAATCTGGAAGCCTAATTTAAAGGAACTGCTTGAAAAAAAGAAAGAAGAAGAAGAAAAAGAATTAATTGAAGAAGAAAAAGAATTAATTGAAGAAGAAAAAGAATTAAATGAATCCGAAGAAGAAGAAAAAGAATTAATTGAAGAAAAAAAAGAAATGAAAGAGAAAAAAATGGAGAAAACTAAATGAAAGCAGTTCTGATTTCTGAAAAAAAAGATCCAAGCATTCTTTTAATCAAAGAAGCAATGGAAAAAAAATTTTCTCATACAGGGTTTATTCATTTAAGCAGGGTAGGGCTTTTAACTAAAAACAATAAAACCAAAATAATGGTTGGTTCAATTAATTTTGAAAAATATGACTGCGCTTACATTAATGCAAAACCTGATTTAACTCAGTTCATTGAACCATTAATTGATGAAATAAGACAAAAAGGAATTTACTGTAATTTAAAACCTGAAAGCTATTACATTACTTCAAACAAGCCTTTTCTTTATGTGTTGCTTAATTCAAAGGAAATTCCGGTGCAGAAAACAACTGTATTAAGTTCAGCTAATTTAATTGAATCTTCAATGAATTCATTTGATTATCCGGTAATAATTAAAACATTTGAAGGAAACAGAAAAACCCAAAGTTTAGTTATTGATTCATTGCGCGGATTGAAATCATTTATTAAAAGCATTAAATCAGAGCCAAGCGTAATAACAATTCAGGAATATCTTCAAGGAGATGCAATTTACTGTGCAGTGATTGGAACAAATGTTTTTGCTTATAAAAGAAAATGGCTTGAAGAAAAATTTGAGCATTCAACAAAAGAAGTAGGCACTGCTTTAAGTGATAAAGAAAAAAAACAGGCAGTTGATTCAATGAATGCCTGCGGACTTGATTTAGGTTTAGTGAAAATAATTCAGGGAAAAACAGTTAATGTTACTCCAATACTTAATTTAGAAAAATTCAATAAAGCTTTAGGAAAACAAATGCAGGAAACAATTGCAGAACATTTTTATAAAAAAGTGACTGGTGATTAAATTGAAGCTGCTTATTTTAACTGGAAGAAAATCAAAAGAAGAAGCAATAAAGCATTTCATTGAAGCAGCAAAAGAAAAATTTGATTCAGTTTTAAGCGTTTCACTGGATAAAATAAGAATTGAATGCATTGAAGGAAAAACAAAATTAATGTTTAAATCAACTGATTTAACCAGTTTTGATGTCTGCCTGCCGAGATTTTTTTCAAATGATTTTGCTTTCGCTGATATTATATTAGATATTCTTGATGCAAGCAATGTGTTTGTTCCGGCTAATGCTGAAAGCTATCAGATTACTAACAATAAATATTATACTGTTAAAATTCTTTCAAATGCAGGAATAAAAGTTCCAATTTCATCTCTTAGTTTAAGTGAAGAACCAACTTTAAGAATGGGTAAACAGGTTGGTTATCCTTGTGTTGTAAAACTTTTAAGCGGTTTCGGAGGAAAAGGAGTAATGCTTGCAAAAGATGAAACTGAATTAACGCCATTGCTTGATACATTAAAATTATTTAAAGAATTTATTTCAACACAGGAATTTTTTGCAAATCAGGCAAAAGATTTAAGATGCTTAGTTGTAGGAGAAAAAGTAATTGGAATTGAACGCATTGCAAAAGAAGGAGAATGGCGAAGCAATGTATCTAAAGGCGGAGAAGCAAATGTAATTGATTTAAGCGATGAAGCAAAAGAAATATCCATTGAATCAGCTAAAATCCTTGGATTAAATATCTGCGCTGTTGATTTAATGAAAAACAAAAAAAATGAATATGTTGTAGTTGAAGTGAACTTTACGCCTGGAACAATGATTAAATACTTTGATAAAGAACTTGCAAAAAAATTCGTTGAATTCATTTATGAAAAAGGAAAAGAATACAAAAAATAAAATAAAATTACTCTTTTCTTATTTTTTCTTTAATTTTCGAGCTCTTGAATTTTTTTTCTTTAAATGGTTTTAATTTTTTTATTTTAATTTTTAATTTCATTTCATTTA
>JAFGBZ010000029.1 GCA_016932875.1 Candidatus Iainarchaeum sp. | reverse complement strand
TGCAGGAAAAAGGAATTCCAGTATACAAATTAATTGATCCAATAGATAAAATAATTCCTTCCCTAATTGTGTTTCTTGTTTTAATTGCATTAATAATTATTGGAATAGGATTTTTTTTCCTTTCAACTCCTGCACAAAATATTCCTGAAGGAAATGCAGTGCTTAAATTAATTGTAGTTGATGAAAACAATAATCCAGTGAAAAGCGCACTGGTTGAAGTTACTGGATTAGATAAAAAAATTGAGGAAACAACTTCAAGCAAAGGAATTCTTGAAGTAAATGTTCCAATTGATTCAGAAATAAGAGTAAAGGTTTCAAAAAAAGATTTTCTGGATTATTCAAGCAGTTATTTCATTGAAGAAAACACGGAAAAAACAATTGTGCTTGCATCACAGGAATCAGCAAGTTATTCAGATAAAACTGTTTTTTTTGCAGATAAAAGCGGAGCATCAATTAAAAACAGCATAACAGTTAATTTCAAATGCAGTAATCCTGAAGCAATACTTCCTCAAACTTCTTTCACAGGAATTACTTCAGGAAAAGTTGAATTAAAAATACCGAATAACTGCGGAGCATTAATTGCAGATGTATTTGCAGAAGGATATGAAAATACTAATTATTCACTGCAAAGCGGAGACTCAATAATAAGATTAAGCGCAATTAATTCAAATTTAGACAGTGTAACAGGAACACTTGTAGTTAAAGTAATTGAAAAAGAAACTTCAACACCATTAGATGGAATTAAATTAGAGGCAAGGAATTCAAGAGGACAATTAATTGATGCAGGAACAACTACTTACAGTGGAGAAAAATATTTTTCGCTTTCATTTGATGAATACACTATTACTGCAATTGACCCAAACCAAGAGCATTTAACTGAAACTGCAACAGTTTCACTTTATTCTTCATCAGATTACATTGAAATTGAATTAAGCAAAGATTATTTTGGAAAAATAAAAATTACTGTAATTGATTCTGAATCAAATGATAAAATTCCTGCAACAATTACTTTAAGAAAAGGAACAAAAATCTTAGAACAAACAACAACTGAAACAGAAACTGAAACTACTTTCCTTGTAGAAGAAGCAGGAACTTATTATGCAAGAGCTTCAGCAGAAGAATATATTTCAGGAGAAGAAATTTCAATTGAAATAAAAAGCAAAGGAACTAAAACAGAAGAAATTGAATTAAGTCCATGCACTCCTGAAAAATGCAGTGCATTAAATGTTTACGTAATTGATGAAACTGGTTTGCCAGTAGAAAATGCTTTAGTGAATTTAAATGATGCAAACACTGGATTCATTAAAACAGGATTACTACAAAGAACAACTGATTTAAACGGATTAGCTGAACCTGTTTACACTTTAATTGAGCCAGGAATTTATTATGCAACAGCAACAAAATATCCTGCTTCAGGTGAAAGTGAAAACTTTGAAGTAATTGAAGCTACTCCAATGGAAGTAATTGTTGAATTCTTTATAGGAAATGCAGCAGTTGAAGTAAATGTAACTGATTCATATGGAAAAGCAATTCCTTTTGCAAGAGTTGAATTCCTTAATCCATTAGGAGAAGTTCTTGGAAGCAATGAAACAGATGAAAAAGGATATTTATTCAAAGAAATGAAAGCAGATAAAGAAATTTACTTACGAATTACAAAAGAAGATTTTACTCCATATATAACTTATGTAATGCAGTTGTTTCCGGATAAATTAACCAGATTTAATGCAGTGCTTGAAAAAGAAATTTTAGGAGACAAGCCTGAAATTAAATTCTTGGGATTATTTGAATTAAATTCAGATTATGAAACTGAATTCCCTGAACCAGCAAACACTTATAATGCATTATTTGAAGTAAGCATTCCAAGCAATAAAAGTTTTTCAGAAACAGGAATTCATTTACGTACTGGATTCAGCAACAGAATTGAAAAAGATGATTTATTTATTTCAAAAATTAATGCTCCAAACGCATTTATATTAAAAGGAAAAACATTTGATTCAGCAAGCGAAGAAAATGAAGAAATAACTAACGGCGAAGCAAAATGGGCTAATATAATATTGCAGGACGCAATTCCAGGAAAATATTTAATTCAAGCAGAAATAAAAGTTAAACCGACTTTTGTTCCTGAAACAGAACTTCCAATTTATTATCGTTCATGGGGAAAACAAGGAAACAATTATTACCGTGATCCAGAAGATAATGAGTTAGGAACCTCGCTTAATAGTGAAGCAAAAAAAGGACTTTATGCAAATGCTTATGCAAAAATTTATTATGAAACTCCAGCTGAACCTCCATGCAATGAAGAATTTTGTTTCTTTGAAAAAATTTATGATTCAGCAGAAGAAATGTTTTTAGTTGAACCTTATTCAATGCGCATTGATAATGATTACAATTATTCTTTTACTTTAATTAATAATTCTGAAACACTTCACAATAATGCAAATATAAGAATAAGAAATACAACTGATTTAACCAAAACAGGAGAAGAAATTGAAATAATGAATTACTCTTTATTTAATGCAGACAGAATGGAATTTTCTTCAAATGAAAGTTCATTTGAATTACCTGACATTGAATTAGGAGAATTTTCTGAAAATAAACAAGTAACAGGAAAGCTTGCATTAAAGCCACGCAGTGAAGGAGATTCTTATTTAGAATTCACTGTTGTTTCAGATGGAGAAATTGTTTTCACTAAATTAGTTCAAGTGTTTACTTTCTTTGAAGCTGAAATGGATTTGAATGTAATGCCTGAAACAGTTCCTGCTTTTTCAGCTTTAATTATGGAAATTAATTTAAAGGAAAGAAACGAAGATAGAAGCCCTGTTGCAGGAGCTGAAATTAAAATTAAAAGAAAAAGCCCGAGCGGAGCAGTAACAAATATTTTTGGTTCAACCAATTCAGCAGGAAAAACAAGGATTTTAATTCCTGCCTCGCGCCCTGGAACTGAATTAACTATTACTGCAAGAAAACCAGGATATGCTCCAGAAGAAAAAAAATTAATTGTAACAGACGAAGTAATTTCATTTAATCCAGAAAAAGTTTCAGAAGAATTAAACTGGTATGCTCAAAAAGATTCAAGAACTGATGTAAAAATAACTAATTTAACTTCAATTCCTTTAGAAATAAGTTCTGCAGTAATAAGCAGTGAAAGCAGTTATCCTTTAGATGCATTAAGAATGCAGAACTGGATTACAGAAGAATTAATTGGAAGAGAATTAAAACCAGGAGAAGAAGAAAACTTTGAATTTTTAATGATTTTAGGAGCTGAAGCTGCAAGCATGGAAGAATCAGTTGAATCAAAAGGTTCAATGGTAATTGAATTAACTGATAATTCAAGTTATTGGGTTCAAGAGCTTCCATTTAATGCAAGTGTTTCATCAGAACAGCAGGCAAGAGAAGGAAATTGTTTAACTGTTCAGCCGATTACATGGAGACAAAATATTTTAGGCGGAACAGCTAAAACAAATGAATTAGTTTTAGTAAATAACTGCGTGAATGAATTAGGCGAACCTCTTCCATTGAAAAATGTGAAAGCAACAGTGAACTGGAAAAGTAATCCAATGGGTTCAGTGTTAATTGAATTAAATGATGAATATGGGGAAAGCAGTTATTCACTTCTTGAATTCAATAATCATTCAGATGTTTTTTCAACTATTTATGAAGATGCAACAGTTTATGGTTCAATTGAATTCAGTCCATTGCCTGAATTTTTCGGACAATCGGCAAGCTTTGAAATTGAATTTACAGCTGAATTAGGCGGAGAAAATCCTCCAACAATTAATGGAAGCAATCCAGTTACAGCAGTAATTGATTTAGTTGATTTAAAGAAATGCATTTATGTAAATGAAAATGATGAAGGACAAGATGGATTAATTGAAGTTGAAGCAGACGAAGAAGAAACAACTTTTACAATTTCATTCAGCGGAATTGGAAGTGGTGATTCAAATTCAGGAAGTTCAGGAAATGCCGATTATTGCAGTAATTTAGAATTTGATGTTGAATTCTGTAAAGATGATTCTTATTGTGCTAATAAAGTTGAAGGCGGAATTGATGTAATGGTTGGAGCTATTCCTTTCAAAGCAAATGGCTTAAAAGAAGACACAACTGTTACAGTGAAAAGAAAAGCAATTCAAATTCCAGGAATTTATGGAGTAACTGTTTATGCCAGAGTGAAAGGAAAAGGAGCAATGCAGAAAATAAATGATTTAGATGTAATAATTCATCCAAAAGAAACATATTGGTTTTCATTAGATAAATATCATTTTGAAACACTTTTAGAAGAAGGAGAAAAAGAATACAGTGACGGAAACAATACAATAACTGTTGATGCAAACAGAGATATAATTTATTTAACAAATAATAGATATGTTGAAACAGTGAATTTGTTTGCAAACTATTGCTTTTGGGGAAAAGACGGAAAGTTAGATTGGTGGGGAGACATATGGGATGATTGGGATTGTTCTGAACACTGGACTTCAGGATATGTGAAAGATTATGCAATTGATTTAACAACTAATTCAAGTTTTTCAGTTCAATTCCAAAATGTAAATTCAGAAACAAGCACAGAAAATATTGTTTTTTCTATTGGAGACAATAGTGAAAATGAAACAGAAATAGAAAATGAATTAGCTGAAACTCAACCCCTTTACTCTCAAAGCATTGAAATACATTTAGATAATAATACATTTATTTATGAAGATCCAATATATGGAATTTTAAATGTAAATTATTATGATCATATTCATGGAGATAAACATCATGCAGGCAACGCAGAAGGAGTATGTATTCATTCAAATAATTTTGGAGAATATAATTTAGGACGAACATCATTTTCTAGCGGAGATTCTGGACAATGCAGAGCAAGAGGCCATGGAGCACAAGGACAAGACACATGGGAATTAAAATCAGATTCAAAAAAATTCCATATAAGATTAAAAACAATGGAACCAAAACCAGAGCTTCCAGAGCAAGGAGAATTCATTCAATGTGAATTAGGAATTAAAAATGGAATTACTGGAATTGATGCTGTTCCTAAAGTTAATTGGAATTGGAACTGGCAGCAAGTAAATGATGAATTCTGTGATTCAGGAAATGATTCAATTAATTATTGTGATGCAACTCAGTTAAGCATTGAAGTTTCAAAGAAAGTAAATAAATTATATAATTTTTTGAAAGCAAATTCATTTGATTTAGGATGTCCAAGCGGTTATGCTGAAGAAGATTCAGAAAAAACTTATGAAGCTGAAACAAGTGTAATTGGAGTAACTAGATTAGCAACAATAGTTGATAATAAAAATGCAAGAATTGAAATTGATTTAACTAATAATGCAAGTAGTGCAAAAACTGTTGATGTGAATATAATCAGAATAGATAATTCAGAAAATATAGAAGAAACAATTTTAACTGAAACTGTTTCAAGAGGACAAACAAAAACAATAAGCAAAACATTCACAAATTTAATTGAAGGAGAACATCAAATACTTGTTTTAATTGCTAATCCAGAAGATGATTTAGAAATAAATTCTCAAATAAATCAAATTGGATTTGAAATAACTGATGGAAGTTCACAGCAAGGAAATCAAGAAACATGCTGGCTTCAGAAAACAACTGCGTTTGTTTCAGGAAAACCTGCAATAATGCATTTTATTGAAGCAAATCCAAATACAGTATGGACTTCAGATGTTCCTAATGCTTTGGCTTTAAGGGATTTGCTTTCATTTAATGCTTATTTAATTAAAGATGGTTATTCAACTGATTTCAAAAATGATTTCGTTGATTATTATACTAATAAATCAATTCCTCCTGCAGATATGTATTTCCTTTCATTGGAAGGAGAAAAAGGATTAAAAGATTTATTCACTGAAGATAAAATTTCTTTTGCAACTGATTCAGGAAGCGAGCAATTAACTTCTCCAGGAATTTATTTAATTAACATTGAAGCTGAATTCACTGATTCATGGAATTTCTTTAAAGAAGGATTTATTGAAACAAACATTAATGTAAGTTTACATAAATTATTGGATCCAACTCCGAATAATGCATTTTATTATTTGCCTTTAGATGGATTTGTTGGATTAGAAGAAGAAGGATTTGACAGAACTGGTTACGGTGTTTCTTTTGTGAACACTGATTTAGAAAATCCAATCCAATTAACTACTGGAACAACTGGTTTATGGACTTATCCTGATTTAGGTTCAAATCCATTGGAAATGGTTACAGTGGAAAAAGTTGAATCATTTGAAGCTCTTAACTCTAATCCTGGAAGCATGGGGAATTTGTTTTCTTTAAGAGAAGAAAATGGCGGAATTAAAATGAATTTTGCTCCAAATGTTCCTACTCCTTTAATGTTAAAAGTTTCAGCTGAAGAAACAAGCGAACCTTATTCAATTTATTTCAGAGTAAAAGAAAGCGGAAGCCTTGTAAGTAATACACCAAATTTAACTTATTGGACTGGTGCAGGCAGATGCTTGGATTTCACTGGATTAACTATAAGAGAAAAATTTTTGAATTCAAAGGACAGGAAAGCAACTCAAACAGATGAAAGAAACACATCTAACTGGAATGGAAGTTATGCATTGGATTGGGATGCAGTTAATTATCCTGGAGATGTTTTCCTTTACACAATTTTTTACACTGTTCCAGGAAAAGCTTATCAGTTTGAAGCAGATGATGCTGTTGCTAAATCAATTGGAGGTTATGGTAAAACAGTTAATTTAGGTGCAGAAAATTCAGTTAATTCAGTTGAAGAAATTCTTCCATTAATTGAAGCAGAATATGTTTGTGTAAGCCAAAGCGGAAGCAGTACAAGCTTTTGGTGGAATCCAAAAAAAGTTTTAGAAGATGGTGGAATCTGGAGTGAAGCAAATTCATTAGACGGAGAAAAAGGAAGTTGTATAGGGTAATTAAAATGAATGAAATAATTTTTCTCGGGTTTTTCACTGAAATTTGGACTGACTTTAATTTAGTGTTAAAAATATTTGTTTTGCTTACAATTGCGTCTTATGTAAGAAACCATATTGGAAACAATACAATGGGTTTAATCATTATTGGTTTTCTTGCAGTATTTATTTTAGGAGATTTTTGGGCTTTTTTCGGCGGAATTTATGTACTTTACATGCTGTTAATGTTTGGAGTAAGCGGAATTTTAGTGGATTTCTTCTTTATTTCCAGCGGTGGCCCAGCAGGCGGAGGCGAAGAAATGAATTCACCTATCAGTGCTGGAACTGATTTAATAAGTAAAAGAATGAATCATCCTCCAAGAAGGCCTGGAATGTGATTTAAATGAATGAAAAAGGAAACATAATTATTTTAGTTTTACTCGGATTTTTAGTAGTGTTAATTGTACCAATGATTATTACTCATTTTTTCTGGCCTGCAAAAATAATAATGCAAATAATATTAATTTTTGCAATTTATACTGCAGTAAGAAGTTTTTTAGGAGACAGTCCTTTAACGCTTGTATTCAGTGCAATTTTGATTTATTTACTTGCATTTAAATGGTTTTACATTACTTCCTCATTATATATTTTCACTTTCTTAATGGGTTTAGGTTTTACTTCAGTGATTGTGTGGGGAATTGGAACAAAATTAAAGCCTCATGGAGGTTAATTAAACTTAAATACTTGCATAACAAATATTTGTTAAGGGATTAAAAATGATTTTACTTGCTTCAATGATTGAATCAATTCAGATTGCATTGCTTTTAGTTATTCTTGTATGGATTTATAGCTGGGCGAAAGAAAATTTAGGTTCAGATAAATTAGCAATACTTTTTGCAGTAATCGTTGTTTTTCTTACATTTTATTCTTTTCCTGAATTAATTTGGATGGGAGTAATATTATTTGTTTTTGCTACTTTTGGAAAAGAATTGTTTTCCAGACTTAATCCATTTCATGGCGGAGGACTGAATTAAATGGATACTTTTACATTTCTTATTGCAATAGTTCTAATGCTTATAGCAATTACTTATGGACAAAACTGGATTGTTTTTGCAGTAATAATCATAATGATTTTAACACAAAGAAGCCTTGGAGTAGTTATTTTAATGCTTTTAGGAGGCGGAATTCTTTACTTCCTTGCTTCAGCAGGAGTAAACCTGATTGACTACTGGCCTATTCTGGTGTTTGGATTCATTATCCTTGTAATTGGATTAAAATTAGATAAAGGAGACGCTCCTCAAGGAGGAATGGATCCTTTTGGCGGAATGGGTTTAGGAATGGGCGGAATGTAATGGGATTAAAATTCACTTTAATTGGATTAATTCTTGTAATTGCATTGCTTTATTTTAATCAGTTTTTTTTAGCAGGACTCACTGCATTAATTCTTTTAATTTCAGCATTAAATACTGCTTTCATGCCTTCAAAACAAAAATCAACTGCATTCAAAGAAGAATTAGACAGAGAAATTAAAGCTGTAAGTGATGGAGCAGGAAAAAAATATCCGCGCGAAGCAGTAAAAGAAATTGCAGGCACTTCAATTCAATCAATTGCAGATAACATTCATGGAACAGACATTAAAGCAGGAGAATCAATGATTGGAGAACCATTAGGATTTTTAGGACAAGCATCAAAAAACTTTTTAGATGGATTAAGCAGTTTATTCGGAAAAAAAATCCCATAAAATTATTTTAAAAAATAAATCATTTCTTGCTTTTCATTTCCAATAAAATATCTCTTTCAGCGGCTCACTCCGCTGGCACGTGAGAACGTTTCGCTTCGCTCAACAGTTCATAATCAAATCATTTCTTGCTTTTCATTTCCAATAAAATATCTCTTTCTGTTGAAAGAATTTTTTGCATTAAATTCTGTAAAGCAGAGTTTGCTGCTTTTGTTTCAATTACGTTTTTTTCTATTTCAGTTAATTTTTTTTCCAATGCATTGATTTTTCCGATTACTTCACTTGAATCAAATGTTTTAGGAGAAACTTTTTTATTTAATTCATCAACTTTTGAATGCATTTCATCTAATTTTCTTGAATGATCTTCCATTGCAATCTGTGCATGGGTTGAAGTTAATCCTTGTTCTTCTTTAACTTTATCAAATTCAGGTCTGATTTTTTTCATTGCTTTTTCTGCAATTAATTCATGTTCAGGATTTTCTTCTTCTTCGGATTCTTCTTCTGTTCCAAGCACTTCATCCATATAATCATCAATTTCTTCATCGCTTAAACCGATTCCCTTTAAAGTAACTTTAATTGTTTCATCATCTATTCCATTTGAATGCATTTTCTTAATTGTATCAATTACAATGCTTTTCTGAACCATAAAATCCAAGAATAAATAAGATTAAAGTATATAAAAATTTATGGTAAGATTTAAATTAACTAAAAACTTAAATTAATGGACTTAAATGGATTTATTCAAAATAAGAGAAGGCCCTTGGAAAAAGCTTTTTGAAGGCGTGTTCCAAGAATATGAAATTGCTTTATTCAGCAATCCTGATTCAGTTTTAATGGTTTTAATTCTTGAAAAAGAAAAAGAAAACATTACTGGAACAGTTTTAGAATTATATAAAATGTTTTATTCAAGCGGTGAAACAGAACAGTTTATTTCAACTCTTCCAAGAGATGTTATTTTAATTCACAAGCATCAGGAAAATGTAAATCAGAAATTCATGCTTTTAGCTTCAAAACCATCTTATGTTAAATGGAGTGAAGCTGAATTTCAGAATGAAACAGATGAACAATTAAAGAAACTGGAAGTTTCAAGTAAAATGATTAAAGATGTAGCAAAAGCATATGATTTAGAATTAACTGAAATGCATAATGCTTCAAATGAAATTAAAACAGCTTTTTTCAGCGAGCCGTTATTGGTTCCTGTTTCAGTTACTGCTTCAAGATTAAAAGAAAAAATTAATGAAAAACCTATTGAAAAAGAAATTTTTATTGGAATAACCCGTGAAGGAAACAAAGTGCTTGAACCAATTGAATTTATTAATAATTCAGTTATTTCAGGAGGAATGGAACCAGACAGAAAAGCAGTAATGCATGTACTTTTAGAAGGAATGCTTTTGAACAGAATTCCTGCAATTGTTTTTGATTATAAAAACAGTTTTTCAGGATTAGGAATTCCAAATAATAATTCAGCTGAATTAAGAGAAATAAAAGAAGAACCCATAGGTTTTCCTGTAAAAAAGTTTTTTCCAGGGGAAAATTTATTCATTGATTTGAAATTATTTGATTCAAAAGGATTCACTGACTTCATTGGAGCAGGAGAACAAAAACCAGCTCAATTAATTTCAAGTTTAATTGAATTAACTGAATTCAGTTCAGTAAAAGAATTAATTAATTCAATTAAAAAAAAGTCCCCTGATGAAAATTTCAGCGAATATGAATTGCATAAAGCAAAAAGAATTCTGCAAATAATTGAACAGCAATACAATAAAATGCTTGTCCAGAAAAATTCGTTTGAAGAATTAACTAAAACACCGATTAAAGGAATAGGAAAAGCTTCACTGCTTGAGTTAAGCACTTTAGAAGAAAAAGGCGCTTTCCTTGCAACTTATTCTATAATTAAAATGATTTATGAATTCCTTAAAAAAGAAGGAAAAACATCACAGATAAAAATGATTATTGCATTGCCTGAAGCAAATAGAATAATCCCAAAAGAAAACCGCACTAAACTTCAGGATGAACTTCTTTACATTATTTCAGAACTTCCTGAATTCGGATGCGGAGTAATCCTTGAATCAGGGACTGAAACAGATTTTGATAAAAAAACAATTGAATCAAGTGAAACAAGTTTCACAGCAATAAGAGGAAAAGATATCGGCGTGCAGATGAAAAACAAAAAAAGCTACAGAGTAATAATAAGAGCAGGATTAAGCAAAATTTAAAGGAGAACTGGTTATGCCTAGAAAAATAATGAGGACAAAATACAGCATTCATCCGGAAAAACCGCCTGAACCAAAAAATATTTCAAAAAGAGAAACAATTCAAAAAATATTAAAAAACCCTAATTCAACCATGGAACAAAAAACATGGGCTGAAAAAGAATTAAAGAAAATGCAGAAAAAATAAATTATTTTTTAATTCAAAATTCATTTCCCTTTTTTTGAAAGTTTTTCATTTATTTTTGATTCAATGAATTTTTCTGCTGAATCAGTGTTCATTAGTTTCATTGGATTAATTGAATCAATAATGAATTTAAGTTCTTCAAACTGTTCTTTTGAAACAAAGTTTTGTTTCATTGAATCCATTAATGCTTCCAGTTCCATTACTTTTTCTGAATTCTTTGAAACAATTGAATTAAGCTCGTTTAATGAATCCTTTAATTCAGTAATGCTTCCTTCTTCAATATTGCTTCCTTTAAGTCCTTCTAATCCTTTTATTTTTTTATTTAAAATCAATAAATTTCTTCCAAGGATTTTTTCATTTCTTACAACATAATTCATTTTCTGGGAAAGCACTAAAATGCTTGAATTAAGTGATTTAATTTCAGTAGGAGTTGTTTCAAAGCTTTCACCTGGTTTAACGTCTTTTTTTACAGGATTTCTTCTGTCTCTTGCTCTCGGCATAATATCACTCAAAATAAAAACATAACTTGTATTAAAAATTACTGCATGCCCATAAATAAATCTATTGGATTACTGTTAAGCGCAGAATATAAAACAAATGACGAAAATCGCTCTGAAATAAACCTTTATGTGAAAACAAGTAAAGGAATTGAAAAATTTATTGATTCAGATTTCCTGCCTTATTTGTATGCTAAAGTAACTGAAGAAAAAAAAGCGGTAGAAGAATTAAATGGATTTGAATTTGACGGAGCAAAAATAATTAAAATTGAAAAAGAAGAAAACAGAAAAGAATTAAATTTAATTAAAATTTATTTTTCTTCAACAGCTGATTTAAGCAAATCAAGAGAAAAATTACGTGAATTAAACACAGTAATTGAACTTCATGAATTTGATATTCTTTACCCTAAAAGATATTTATTTGATAAAGGAATTACTCCATTCAATGAAATTGAAGTAATGCATGAAAATAATTTAATTAAATCAGTGAAAGAAATTGAATCAGATAAAGCAGTAAATGAACTGAAAATGCTTGCATTTGATTTAGAAACTTATTCTCCTGGAAGATTTTCTAATGCTGAATTAGATGCAATTCTTACTCTTTCAATTTATTCAAAAAAAATTCAGAAAGTAATTACTTATAAAAAAGAATTTGAAAAAATAAATAACACAATTATTGTAAAAGATGAAAAAGAATTAATTCAAAAATTCATTGAATTAATTAAAGAAGAAAAACCTGAAGTAATTATAACTTATAACGGAGATTCATTTGATTTTCCTTATTTAAAAACCCGTGCAGAGAAATTCAAATTAAAACTTCCCATTGGTTTTAATGAATCAGAGCCGAAAACAAAAAAAGTTTCCTTGTTTACTGCAGAAAAACTGCTTGGAGTACAGCATTTAGATGCATTTCAAATGGTTAAATTTCTTGCAAGAATTGCAGTAATTAATTCAAGCTCTCTTGATTTAGAAACTGTTGTGGAAAAAGTTTTTGGATTAAAAAAAGAAAAGCTTGCATCAGAAAAAATAAATGAAATATGGGAAACTGGAAAAGAATGCAGTAGATTAGTTGAATATAATTTAGAGGATTCGAAAACAACTTTCATGCTTGCAGAACGATTTCTTCCTTTATTCATTGAATTAGGAAAATTAACTAAACAGAATTTATTTGATGTAACCCGTTCAAGCAGTTCACAGAATGTTGAAATGCTTTTAATGCAGGAAAGCTTAAAGCAAGGAAAACTTTTTGCAAACAAACCATCTGAAGGAGAAGTAAAAAAAAGAATGCTTGCACCAATTAAAGGAGGATATGTGAAAGAGCCATTACCTGGACTGCATGAAAGAATTGCTGTAATGGATTTCCGTTCACTTTATCCTTCAATTATTATTTCTCATAATGTTTCTCCTGAAACAATTTGTTCTCATAAAGAATGCAGTAAAAATATTTCTCCTGAAGGAATTTGTTTCTGTGAAAAAGAAAAAGGAATTGTTCCAAATGCATTAGAAAAAGTTTTAAATAAAAGAATTGAAGTAAAAAAAGAATTAAAGAAAACAAATAATGCTGAATTAAAAAAAATATTGGATGCAAAACAGCATGCACTTAAAATTCTGCTGAATTCAACTTATGGAACATTAGTGTTTCCAAGATTCAGATGGTATTCCCGTGAATGCGGTAAAAGCATTACTGCATGGGCAAGAAAATATATTCAGGAAGTAATGGATAAAGCAGAAAAAAACGGATTTACTTCTTTATACGGCGATACTGATTCAAGTTTTTTACTTATTCCAAAAAACAAAAATGAATCAGATGTAAAAAAATTCATTGAAACAATTAACACTGAATTACCTGGAGCAATGGAATTAGAATTTGAAGGATTTTTTAAAAGAGGAATTTTTGTAACCAAAAAAGAAGGCGGTGCAGCAAAAAAAAGATATGCATTAATTGATTTCAAAGATAATATGAAAATTGTTGGATTCGAATTTGTTCGCAGGGATTGGGCAATTATTGCTAAAAGAATGCAGGGAAAAGCACTGGAATTAATTTTAAAAGAAGGAACTCCTGAAAAAGCAATTCAGTTAGTGAAAGAAACAATTAATAATTTAAGGGAAGGAAAAGTTCCAAAAAAAGATTTAATTATTTTAACTCAATTAAAAAAACCAATAAATAAATATGAATTAGTTGGACCGCATATTGCTGCAGCAAAAAAAGCAGTTGAAAAAGGAAAAAAATTAACTGTTGGCTCAACATTAGGATTTATTATTACACGCAATGGTAAAAGCATTTCAGATAAAGCTGAATTAAGTGAATTTGTTGAAGAAGGAAACTATGATAAAGATTATTACATTGAGCATCAGATTATTCCTGCAGTTCAAAGAATAATTGAAGAACTAGGTTATTCAAAACAAGATTTAATTATTGGCGGAAAACAAAAAACACTGTTTTCATTTAATTAAAACTAATTAAATTAATCAAAACAAAAACATTAAATATTCAAAAAACCCTTTAATACAATAATATATTTATTGTAAGGGGAGAGAATATGAATAAATTGCTTTTATTGTTTTTAGTTTTAATTATTTTAGGAATTAATGCAAGCGCTACTGACATACCAGGAATTCCAGGAAACTGTGGTATAGGACTAATTTGTGGAGGATATGAAAAATGTGATATTGCTGAAGAGGGTGGTTGCTGTTATGGACAATGCATTCCAAAAACATGTTCTGATTTAGGCGGAGAAACATGCACTTCAGGACAAGACTGCTTTGGAGGATGGTCTTCTCATGGAGGTCCTTCTTGCTGTACAGGATACTGCTTTACCGCTACACCTGAAACAATGACTTGCAGTGAATTAAATGGAAATCAATGCGGAGCAAATCAATACTGTAATGGAACAATTGAATATGCTTCAGATGGAGAATGCTGTATAGGAACATGCGAAGATACCGAAGATACTACATGTAATGGAATTCATGGAGAGGTTTGCACTGGTGCAGAAGTTTGTTATGGTGATGCAGTTCCTTCATCAGATTACCCTGATGAACCATATAACTGTTGTATAAATGGATACTGTGCAAATCAAACTCCGCCACCAACCTGCAGTACATTTAATTGGAATAATGGATGCTCGAGTCCAACTGTTTGTGATGGCCGAACACATACTGAATTTGGGCTTAATTGCTGTGAAGGCAAATGTAAAACCCCAATTAATTTTTATGTTTGTAATCAAGGATTTCTTGCAAACAGTGATTACACTAAGACAATTGATTTAGGTGTTTACTGGGAAACCGCTTTAGAAAACATTGAAGCAGCACCAGGTTGTTCCGCAGGAAATTATTCCTGCTTAAATAATTACCCTACTTTTATTTGCCTTACAAATAAAAATTTCAGTTCTTATGATAAAAGCGCTTCAGCAGATTCGTTGTATAATTTGTTTTTAACAGGCACTACAACAACAAAAACAAATTTAGCAAAACTTATTTATTATTTGAGAACAGGATTAGGCACAAATTACACAATGAAACATATTGATTTAGGAATTGATTCAACAGAAATAATTACAATTACTAATACAACTGAACCGACTATTTTTGGCCCAGGAAAAGATCCGACTCAAATCAAAGCAGTTAATGGTACCATTGAACCTTCATTTACTGCATGGCTTTATGCTTCAGGAGATTACGGAGTTTTAAAAAACAGTTCAGGAAATTTCAAAATAAGCAATACAAATTATTTTCATTTAAATAATAGCATATTACAAGGAAACACATCAACAGATAATGTTCAATTTATTGGATCGCCAAGTATAGATTTTATTTATATGGACAAATCAGGAATAGCTAATCTTTCCGGTTCAACAATCAAAAACATTACTGTAAATAGTTACATTGAAGATGTATATTGCGGACTTTTACTTAAAGGAACAAACCAGATAACAGGAGAACTAGCAATAAATGATTCTGGTTTCATATGTTCAATTGGAAATGATTTGATTTTAACTCCTGCAAAACTCAATTCATTAAATGGAATAATTTATTCAGATAAAAAAATTGATATTACTTCAGGAAATTTAAGCATTAAAAATTCTTATTTATGGACTACAACAAATATTGCGCCAATAAATGTCACATACAACTCAACTGGAACAATTGATTTAACTAACAGCACAATTTTTAATGAAAAAGGAAATATTACAATCAATCCAGGAAAAGAGAATACACTTAATTTAACAGGAACAAAAATTGCTGCAGGATATACTTCACTTTCAAATCCAGTATATACAGGAATAATTACAATTGGTGACACAACAAATAACTGTTCAACAATTACTGGAAACACAAGCAATTCAACATGGGTTTTAGGAAGCAATTCATTACAAAGCACAGTAACAATGAAAAACAATTCTCCAAAACCAGAATTCTTTGAACAAGAAAACACAAACATTTTATGGAAATATAATTGTGGAACTTCAAGCGACACATGCGAAGGAACCTGTAAACCAATAAATCCAGGATGTGATACAGGAGAAATAACAGGAAATGGAACCTGTTTATTAAATCAAATTTGCTGTATCGAAGAAGCAATCACTCCACAAAACGAATGCACACAGCATAATGGAAGCTGTGTTACAACAGAAACAGCATGCGAAACAGCAAACGGAATTCCTGCAACATATGACGGATGTACAGCACCAACACCATTCTGCTGTGTTCCAGCAGGAAGCGGTTCTGAACCTGTTCCAACAATAATTAAAGTAACTGGATTTATTACTGATGCAAGTTATGCAGGAATAAATGAATCAATTAATCTTGAAGTTGTTAATTCAACTTGCATTAAAAATAATGTTCAATTAAATCAAGGATTATTTTCAACAACTTTAAGCGGGGCAGGATGCAGTTTTATTCCAAACTCTTCACATAACTTAAAAGTAACCATTGGTTCAACAGAATTCACTATTCCATTTTACACATGATTAAATGGGTGCACTGCAAAAATAATTTGAGGAATTTAAATGAAAGAAGAATTAAAATCATGGCTTTTAATTGGTTTTCTTTTAATTGTTTTAATTCTTGTTTTTTCATTTATTTATGCAAACCAGAAAACAATTGAAT
>JAFGBZ010000028.1 GCA_016932875.1 Candidatus Iainarchaeum sp. | reverse complement strand
GGAATTATTGGTAATAAAAGTAAGTTATTTAAAAGAAAATTAATTGGATTTAAT
Source organism: Candidatus Iainarchaeum sp. (assembly GCA_016932875.1). Classification (GTDB taxonomy): domain Archaea; phylum Iainarchaeota; class Iainarchaeia; order Iainarchaeales; family JAFGBZ01; genus JAFGBZ01. The sequence goes on along the minus strand of JAFGBZ010000028.1, from coordinate 3,441 downwards.
TCAATTAAATAAATTATTAAATTATTTAATAAAATTAAAATAAATGAAATTAAAATTAACTTAATTGAATAATCAATTCCTTTTTTTACTATTAATGTGTTTTTGTTGTTTAACGCATCATTTTTTGCATCAGGTAATTCAACTGAAATAATAAAAATCAATCCCAATAAAAGCAATGATGGAAGAAATAAAAGCAATTCAAATGAAAGAGTTTGAGAGTAAGCAAATGCTCCAAGTAATGGAAGAATTAATCCAAAAGAAATTGTTGTTGAAATTTCTCCTAACCCTTTATAAGAAAAATTTAATGGCGAAGCACTATAAGCCCATGCAAAAAAGTTTCCAAGTAAAACTAAAATAAAAAATTCTAAATTAATTAAATTAAAATAAAGAAAATAAATTGCTAAAATTAATGAAATTAATGTTAAAAAAATTGCTATTTTTAAACAAATTGATTTAAGAAAAGGTTTTTTTGAAAGAATTTTTGTTCCCCCTGAAAAAAGAGTTTGTTGAGATGTTTTATCTGTTTTTACATCAAAAAAATTATTGCTATAAGAAATTGATAAATGCCCAAAAAAAATAATGCTGTAAGCAATTAATAATTTAGGTAATTGAATCAAATTTAATGTTGTTGAATTTAAAATAAATCCTAATAAAAATAAAAGTATTCCTCCTAAAAGAAATCTAATTCTTCCTAATTCAATTAATTCTTTTAAATAAAAATTCATTGAATTAATTTAAAAACAAAGTTTTTAATAAAAAGCTTGTTGTTATTATTATTGATTTTAATGAAGAATGTAGCAGTTATTGGTGCTGGTTTAGGCGGTTTAAGTGCAGCTGCACTTTTAAGTAAAAAAGGATTTAATGTAACTGTTTTTGAAAAAAATAATCAAGTTGGTGGAAGAGCTTCAGTTTTCAAAGAAAAAGGTTTTTTGTTTGATAAAGGGCCTTCATGGTATTTAATGCCTGAAGTTTTTGAAAAATTTTTTGCTGAATTCAATAAAAAACCAAGCGATTTCTTTGAATTAAAAAAACTTGACCCTGAATACAGAATTTTTTTTGAAGGAAAAAAAACTGTTGATATTCCTGCAGAAAAAAATGAAATAAAAAAAGTTTTTGATGAATTTGAAGAAAACGGAGGAAAAAAGCTTGAATTGTATTTAAAGCAAGCTGAGTACAAATATAATGTTGCATTAAAGGATTTTCTTTACCGTGATTTTAATTCAATTACTGATTTTTTTAATCCAAAACTTGCATTTGAAGGATTAAAACTGCATTTATTTGAAAGTATTGATAAATATGTTTCAAGATTTTTTTCAAGCGATGAAGCAAAAAAAGTTTTAGAGTATACAATGGTTTTTTTAGGTGGTTCTCCTAAAAATACTCCTGCATTGTATTCAATTATGTCTCATGTGGATTTAACTTTAGGAGTATGGTATCCTTTAGGCGGGCTTTATGAATTAAGTAAATCTTTTGAAGAAATTTGTTTAACTCAAGGAATTAAAATTAATTTAAATGAAGCAGTTGAAAAAATAATTGTTAAAAATAATAAAGCTACTTCAATTAAAACAAATAAAGGAGTATTTGATTTTGATTTAATTATTGCTAATGCAGATTATCATTATGTTGAAACTGTTTTGCTGGAAAAAGAATTTCAAAGCTTTAATGAACAATACTGGGATTCAAGAATAATGGCTCCTTCAGCTTTATTGTTTTTTGTTGGATTAAATAAAAAATTAAGTAATTTACAGCATCATAATTTGTTTTTAGCTGATGAATGGAATACTCATTTTAATGAAATTTTTGAAAAAAAAGTTTGGCCAAGCAATCCATCTTATTATGTTTGTTGTCCTTCTAAAACTGATTCAAGTGTTGCTCCAGAAGGAAAAGAAAATTTATTCTTTTTAGTTCCTGTTTCTGCTGCATTAAATGATTCAAATGAAGTAAGAGAAAAATATTTTAATCAAATAATTACTGATTTTGAAAAAAGAATTAATGAAAAAATAATTGATTCAATTGAAGTTAAAAAAATTTATTCTCACAAAGATTTTATTTCAGATTATCATTCATTTAAAGGCACTGCTTTAGGTTTAGCTCATACTTTGTTTCAAACTGCTGTATTTAGGCTTCCAAGAAAAAGCAAAAAAGTAAAAAACTTATTTTTTACTGGTAATTATAATCATCCCGGAATAGGCGTTCCAATGGTAATTATTTCTTCGCATATTCTTGCAGAAGAGGTATTAAAATGGATAAAGAATTAATTAATATTTTTAAGAATGGAAGCAAAACTTATTTTCATAGTAGTTTATTGTTTCCAAAAAAAATTCGTGAAGATGTATTTAAATTATATGCTTTTGTTAGAATTGCTGATGACTTAGTTGATTCAGTTCCGCAAAAAAAAGATGAATTTAATTTATTTGTTGAAAAATATGAAAAAGCATTAAATGGAATTAAATCAAATGATTTAGTAATTGATTCTTTTATTGAATTAATGCATGAAAAAAATTTAAAGGAATCATGGGTTAAAAGTTTTTTGAATTCAATGCAAATGGATTTAACTCCAAAAAAATATAAATCATTAAATGAAGTTGAAGAATACATGTATGGTTCAGCTGAAGTAATTGGTTTATTTATGTCAAGAATTCTTGAATTAAATCCAAAAGCAGATAAATATGCAATGCTTTTAGGTAAATCAATGCAGTACATTAATTTTATCCGCGATATTGAAGAAGACTGGAAAATGAATAGAACTTATTTTCCTGAAAATGAATTTAACGAATTTAATATTACTGAATTATCTTTACAAGAATTTAATTCAAATAAATTAAATTTTGAAAAATTTATTAGAAAACAGTTAATGCATTATAAAAAATGGCAATCTGAAGCAGAAAAAGGATTTAAATTTATTCCAAAAAGAATTTTATTGCCTATTGCTACTGCTTCTGAATTATATAAATGGACTGCAAAACAAATTGAATTAAATCCTTCAATTGTTTTAACAAAAAAAATCAAGCCTTCAATTCCAAGAATTCTTTTAGGCGGAGTTAATGGACTAAATATTGCGGTGAAACAATGAACACATATCTTTTGATTAATATATTAATTATTTCTTTTCCTTTAATTGCATTATTTTATCCTAAAATAAGTTATTATAAAAAAATTCCAAGTGTTCTTATTTCAATTATTGTAGTAGGAATTCCTTTTATTTTATGGGATAGTTTTTTTACTTTAAAAGGAATCTGGGCTTTTTCTTCTGAACATATTTCAGGAATTTATTTTTTAGGAATCCCTGTGGAAGAAGCCTTGTTTTTTGTAACAGTTCCATTCAGCTGTTTATTTGTTTTTGAATCAATTAATACTTTTTTAAAAGAAAAAGAATTCATTCATGGAAAAAAAATAATTTCTTTAATTGCATTAATTTCTTTAATTTTATTAAGTTTCTTT
>JAFGBZ010000027.1 GCA_016932875.1 Candidatus Iainarchaeum sp. | reverse complement strand
TCATTTATTACTTCAAAAAAAATTAATTCAAAACTGCAAAAAGAAAAAAAACAGTTATTAAAATTTCCTGAAAGGGTTGGTTCAATAACATTCCTTATTAATGAAGAAAAAAAAGAATTGACAACAGACTGGTACAGTCCAACAACTTTTATTTTAAGCAAGGAAATAAAATCAGCTCTTGAAAAAACTGGTTTGGCTTCAAGAATAGAATTAAGAATTTTAATGCATTTAAAGAAAAGATTTCCTGATTTTAAAGTCCGTTCAACAGATAATCCTACTCAATCAAGAATAAAACAATTAGTTGCACATAAAAGAGAAGTTGGGAAAGCTTATCCCATTGATGAAGCAATTGAATTAATCAGAAATTATATTGTTAGAAAAAGCATTGGAGAAAAAAAATTTAATGCAGTAGAGGAAAAAATCAGAAAAAGAAAAACAGAAAAAAAACCAGTTAAAATAACAAAAAGAATTTGAAAGAAACTAATTTAAATAAGGAATTCCTTTTATTTGCTGATGAATAAAGTTTATTTTCTTCAAGGAAAAGAGTTAAAGGAAGAAGTTTTTTCAGCTGAATTAATTGGAACATTGGCAAAAAAGAAAACTGCTTTCTGGCTTGATTTAATCAGCCCTGAGTTAAAGGAATTAACTCTTTTACAGGAATTGCTTGGAATCCATCCTCTTTCAATTGAAGATTTAACTACATTTAATTCAAGAATTAAATTAGAGGAATTCAAAGGATATGTTTTTTTGGTTGTTTATGGTTTAAGCGAAAAACTTAAACTGCATGAAATTGATTTTATTTTAAGCGATTCATTCATTATTTCAAGCCATGAATCAGATGAACCTAATTCACTTAAATTAAGGGAAAACAAGGAAAAATTAATGGAATTAATGAAGAAAACTCCTGATTATTTAATGCATTATTTAATTGAAATGGAAGTAAATGAATTTTTTCCTGCAATAGAAAAAATTGATGAAACAATTGAAGACTTTGAAAAAAGAATATTAAAAAATCCTAAACCAACTCATTTGCAGGCAATACTTGAATTTAAAAGCAAAATAACTAAAATAAGAAATATTTCATTAATTCAAAGAGAAACTTTAAGTAAATTAACTAAAAGCAATACAAATCATATTACTGAAGAATCAGTTCCATTTTACCGTGATTTATATGATCATTTAGTAAGAGTTGCTGAAGCAGTTGAAATCCAAAAAGAAAACACCATTGATTTAGTTGAATTATATATGAGTGTTGTAAGCAATAAAATGAATGAAGTAATGAAAGTATTAAGTGTTATTGCAACAATCATGCTTCCATTAACAGTTATAACTGGATTATATGGAATGAATTTTAAAATACTTCCATTAAGTCAATGGGAATACGGCTTCTGGATGATAGTAATAATAATGATTTTAATCAGCGCAGGAATGCTTTACTTCTTTAAAAGAAGAAACTGGTTTTAAATTAAATAATTCCAAAATAAAAAAGTAAAAAAATTAAAATTAAAAATAAGCCGATTAACATTGTTATTTCTGCTATTAAGGGTGCTGAAACAAGCAATAAATAAAATGCTTCGTTTTCAGGAAGTTTCATTTGGTTACCTTGCTTTTAATCATTTTTAATCTTGTAAAGTTTTCTCTTTCTAATTCCTCTAATTTGAATTCAATGGTGTCGCTTGCTCCGGCTAAACGAGGAATAACAATGTATTCCAGTGAATTAACTCTTCTTTTGGTTTTCTTTATTTCTTCTCCAAGTCTTTGGAATGCAAGCTGTTTAGCGCTAAGTTTTAAAAGAGCTGGAAGAAAGTTTCTGAACTGAACTATTGCATTATCTAATTCAACGCTTGATTCAATAAATCCATGCCATTGTTCTTCTGTTCTTACTTCAGAAATGTTTGGCATTTCTAAGCCCATGATTTTTTTTGAACCAAACTCTATTTCCAGATTAGGTGAAACACCTAAAGCAAATCTTTCAACATCAATGATTCCCTGCATTGCTTGAGCTTTGCTTAAAACAGTTAATCCTTTTTGGAATTTATTTCCAATTTCAGTTCTTAATTGTTTTATTTCCTTTAAATTAGAAAAAAATTCCAGGATTAATGCATCTCTTTTTTCTTTTAAAAGCTTGTGTCCTTTTTTAGCCAGCTTTATTTTTCTCTTTAATATCAGTAACTGCATCCTGGTTGCTTTAAAACTGCCCATTAATTACTCCTCTTTTTCTTTGCTTGAACTGAAAGAGATGAATCCAGACTTACTGAACTCATTCCAGTAGTTCCTTGTCCATCTACTTGAATTGCTTTAGAAAGTTTTCCTTCTTTTTCTCCTAAAACTCCTTTCAAGTAATATTTTTCAATAAATTCTGGTTTAATTCTCTTTAATTCAGTTTTTGGAAGCATTGAAACAAGCTGCCATCCTAAATCAAGAGTTTTTTTAATGGTTCTGTTTTCAGTTAAATCCTGTTTAACAAATTTGTTTTCAAATGCATCAGCAAACTTTAAGTAAAGTTTATCTAAATCATCTAAACTTTCTTCACCGATTACTGCAACCAAATCACGTAATTCACGTCCTTTTGCATAACTTGCATAAATTTGATTAGATAAATTTCCATGATATGCTTCTGTTTTTCCTTCGCCGATTCCATTATTCATTAATCTGCTTAAACTTGGAAGAACATCCATTGGAGGATAAATTCCTTTTCTATGCAAGTCTCTGTTTAATACAAGCTGTCCTTCAGTAATGTAACCAGTTAAATCAGGAATTGGATGAGTAATGTCATCATCTGGAAGAGTTAAAATAGGAATTTGAGTAATACTTCCGCTTCTTCCTTTAATTCTTCCTGCTCTTTCATAAAGCATTGCTAAATCAGTGTACATGTATCCAGGATAACCTCTTCTTCCTGGAACTTCATTTCTTGCAGCTGAAATTTCACGTAATGCTTCACAGTAATTTGTTAAGTCAGTTAAAATAACTAATACATGCATGTTTTTTTCATAAGCTAAATATTCAGCTGTAGTTAAAGCAATTCTTGGAGTAATAATTCTTTCAATTGCTGGATCATTAGCAAGATTCAAAAACATTACAACTCTTTCACTTGCACCTGTTTTTTTAAATTCATTCTGGAAAAACAATGATTCTTCATTAGTAATTCCCATTGCAGCAAATACAACTGCAAAGCTTTCCTGTTTTCCTAAAACAGTTGCCTGTCTTGCAATTTGAGCTGCAAGATTATTATGAGGAAGTCCTGCACCAGAAAAAATAGGCAGTTTTTGTCCTCTTACTAAAGTGTTCATCATGTCAATTGTTGAAATTCCTGTTTGAATAAAGTCTGCTGGATGATGTCTTGTGAAAGGATTTATTGGAGAACCATTAATGTCTAATCTTTTCTTTGAAATTATTTTTGGTCCGCCATCTATGGGTTGTCCTCTTCCATTAAATGTTCTTCCAAGCATTTCTTCGCTTACTGGTAACTGCATTGTTTCGCCGACAAATCTTACTTTAGTGTTTTTAGTATCAATTCCATGAGTTCCTTCAAATAATTGAACAATAACTTTGTCTTCACTTACTTCAAGAACTTGTCCTGATCTTTTTTCTCCTGAAGAAAGAGTTACATGAACCAGTTCACCATAGGCAACATCTTTTACTTTATCTACAACCATTAATGGTCCAGTTATTTCTACAACACTTGTATATTCTTTAATCATTGTTTACCGCCTCCTAAAGTGCTTACTGATTCTCTTTCAAGTTTACTTAATTCACTTTCAATTTCCGCTAAAATTTCTTTTGAAGCTTTATTTATATCTTGTTGTTCTTTCATTCTTGCAACTTTTTCATTTACTTTTAATGCAGAAATTTTTGCTAATTTAACTCCTTTATCAGTGGCTTCTTTTGCTCTGCCGTGATAACTTAAAATTACTTTCAGCATAGTGAATTGTTTTTCCAGTGAACAAAATGCATCAACTTCATGGTAAGCATTCTGCTGAAGGAAATCTTCTTTCAAACTTTTTGAAGTAAACAATACAACTTTTTCATGTTCAGGCAAAGCATCTGGTCCAACTAACTGAACAATTTCTTGAAGTTCAGCATCTTTTTGCAGTAATGCCATTGCCTGATTTCTTAAAGCAGAGAAATCCTTTGAAACATTTTTTGTAAAATATTCTTGAAGTTCTTCAGCATAAAGACTGTATGAAGTTAACCAATTGATTGCTGGAAAGTGTCTTCTGTAAGCTAAAGGAGCATCTAATGCCCAAAAAACTTTTGTCATTCTAAGAGTGTTTTGAGTTACTGGTTCAGAAAAGTCTCCTCCTGGAGGCGAAACTGCTCCAATAATTGAAACACTTCCTTTTTTATTTGATAAAGCATTTACTGGTCCAGCTCTTTCATAAAATTGAGCTAATCTTGAAGCCAAGTAAGCAGGGTATCCTTCTTCTCCTGGCATTTCTTCTAATCTTGCACCAATTTCACGCATTGCTTCAGCCCAACGAGAAGTTGAATCAGCCATAATAGATGCATTGTATCCCATGTCTCTGAAATATTCTGCAATTGTTACTCCAGTGTAAACAGATGCTTCACGTGCAGCAACAGGCATGTTTGAAGTATTAGCAATTAAAACTGTTCTTTCCATTAATGGTTTTCCTGATTTAGGGTCAATAAGTTTTGGAAATTCAGTTAATACTTCAGTCATTTCATTTCCTCTTTCACCGCATCCAACATAAACAATTACATCTGCATCACTCCATTTTGCAAGACTGTGCTGAGTAACTGTTTTTCCTGCTCCAAAAGGGCCAGGAATTGCTGCAGTTCCTCCTTTCGCTATTGGGAAAAAAGTATCAAATACACGCTGTCCAGTAACAAGCGGTGTTTCAGGACTTAATTTATTAATAAATGGACGAGGTTTTCTAACAGGCCATTCCTGATAAAGAAGAATGTTTTCATTTCCTTTACTTGTTTTAATTACTGCTGCTTTATCAGTTACAGTCATTTCTCCCGAATTAATTTCAGTTATTTCTCCGCTAATTCCAACTGGAACAAGAATTCTGTGTTCAATTATGTCTGTTTCTTTTACTGTTCCAATTATTTGTCCTTCTTCAACTTTGTCTCCTTTTTTAACTGTTGGAACAAATTTCCATTTCTTTTTTCTATCTAATGCAGGAATTGAAATTCCTCTTGTAATAAAATCTCCTGCTTTTTTACTGATTTCTTCTAAAGGACGGGCAATTCCATCATAAATATTAGCAATCATTCCTGGACCTAATTCAACTGAAAGAGGTTTTCCTGTATTTAAAACAGGTTCTCCTGGTTTTACACCATTTGTATCTTCATAAACCTGAATTATTGCTTTATCTTCTCTTAATTGAATTATTTCTCCTAAAAGTGCTTCTTTTCCCACTCTAACAACATCATACATTTTACTTCCTTTCATGTTTTTTGCCATTACAACCGGGCCTGCAATTTTTACTATTGTTCCTTTAATTTCGGCTTCCATTGTCACACCTCCAAATCCATTCCAACAACGCTTTTAATTATATGCTGTAAATCATCAATTTTTCCAAAATCAGCTATTTTATCCGGAATACTTACAACATTTGAAAACTGCTCTAATTCTGGAACTGCTTCAATCACTGAAGCATTTGCAATAATAAATTCATCTTTGGGCAATGTTTTAAGAATTTCAACTATTTGAATTCTGTTTTCAAAAATATAGCTTTTCTTTATTCCTGCCAACAGCATTCCAGTTGAAAAATCCCTGTTTCCAAAAACAATCATAACAACAACTCCTTGATTTCATCTTGGGAAAAATTACTTTCAATACCTTTACTTATAATCATAATATTTTTTACTTCAAGTTCTTTTTTCAATAAATAAGAAAATAATGGATAAGGGCCCTGAATATGATAAAGTTCGCTGTCAAGCAAACTTTGTTTAAAAAATCTGTAAAGTTCAACTTCAAAATGAGATAATAAAAAATCTGATTCATATTTTTCAAAAGCTTTTTGAAGAGCTGAACCATATTTTGTTTTTTTGCATGCTTCAACAATTTCTTTAATTGAATTTGCATTAACAAGAACATCAATTTCATTTTGCAGTAATCCTTTGTTTTTAATTAATAAATTTTTTCTTTCAGTCTTGTCAACTTTTCTTATAATGCATTTAATCAAAACCAAAAGATTCAAAATATCTAATTTATAATTTAATAATTCTAAAATAGGTTTTTTATCATAAATTTTTATTTTATCCAATACTGAAGTAAAATAATTGAAAGCACAGTTATCTAATTCAATTTCAAAATCCTTTAACTGCGAATATTCTTTACTGAAAACAGAAGAATAGTTGGTTGAAGCCATTACTGTATTTATATCTGCAATTGTTTTTGTTTCAAGAAGTCTTTGAATCATTAAATCATTTATTTTTCCTACAGGAAACACATAATTTTTATCAATGTCAGTTAAATAACCTGAAAAAAATCTGCTTCTGTAAACTGTTTTCAAAACTTTTGTTTCATAAAACATTAAATAAGCTTCTAAAACTTCCTGAAAATTCTTTGGACTCATTTCTTTAAGCTCTTTGGCTCTGTCAATTAAACTTTTTTCAAGTTTTATATGCAAATCCCTGAAATTAGTTACATTTTCAAGATAAGGCGCATGTTCAGTGTCTTTCAAAAAACCAATTAATTCAGTTAAAGATTTTTTTTCAGACAAGGATTTCTTTTTAGGTTCTGATAGAATATATTTTCCTCTTGCCTGAATTTTTGCATTGGCAAAAAGAAAAGGCATTACTGCAGTTACCCGCTTGTAAGCAACCGTTAATCCGATTGCTGCTGTTGCTGTAATTCCTCCGCCTATTACAATTAATTCAATCATTTTTCAAATTCACCATAATATGTTTGCTATTTTTTCTCTTATCAAAAATTCTTTTGCTTCAAATAAAGCATCCAGACTTAAATCATAGATTATGTTTTCTTTTTCAAATCTTAAACCCATTAAATCTTTTTCTGCTTTAAGATTCTGAAAATCATTTTTGAAAAAAGGATTTCCGTAAACTACAGCGTTTTCTGGAATTGATTTTTTTGCAAATTCAAGATATTCTTTTGATTTCATTATTTTTGAAAAATCCTGTTTTATTTCAGTCATGACTTTTTGGATTATTTCTTCACGGGCTTTTTCAAATTCATGTTTTGCAGCAAGTTTTTGCTCGTTTAAAACCCTTGTTTTTAATTCCTTTAATTTTAATTCCTGATTCTGCTGCAGTTCATCTTCAAGCAATATTGATTCTTCTTTGAATTTTTTTCTTAATTCATTTATTTGTGCATTTTTTTCCCTGTTTATTTCTTCAATTTTTTCAGCGTAATCTTTTTGTATTGCTTCTTTAAGTCCATTAATACTTCCATGCAATTCCATAAACGTTCCTCCTTTTAGGTTTACAACTGGTTAAATGTAATAGGTTTTAATTAACCTAAAACATTTAATCCAACTACTAATACAATCAATGCTGCAATAAATCCAAAGATTGCTGGTGTTTCTACCTGTCCTGAAAACACAATACTTGGAACAAAAGCATCTTGATTTTTTGCACTGCTGGCAATACCTGCTGCTGCTACTAAACCCTGGAATATTGCTGAAACTCCGGTTATTGCAACAATTAATCCTGCTGCTAACATTACCAGTCCTTTTTCGAAACCTACTTCGGCTCCGGTTCCGCCCAATAATCCTGCACCCATTACAATAAATAAAGCTGTAATGAATCCATAAATTGTCTGTGTTTGCGGCAATGACTGCAACACAAGTGCGTTCTTGAAATTTTCTTTATTCTCTGAAACTGCACCTGCACCTGATACACCTGCTGCCTTCAACCCAATAGCTGAACAAACACCAGGAACACCTAACGCAATTGCTGCTCCAAGAACTGCAAGAAAAGTTCCTATATCCAAAACCATTTATTCACCTCCAAATGTCTTTTTTCTTTTAGCATAAAATGGTTTATACTGTGTTCCTCCGCCTTCATAGAATTTTTGAAAAAATTCCAGAAAGTGAAGTCTTAATGAATGTATAAAAGCACCTAATCCATTCATAACCATATTGAATAGATGCCCTACAAAAAATACAAGTATTGCCAATGGAAGCCCTAAAATTGGAACCATTCCATAAACCAGTAAAGCCATGAAATTTACTGCCAAAGCAATTCCTGATGTTCCAATTGCTAATGCAGTTAATCTTGCATAACTAAATGTGTCTCCAATAAATCCACTGAAATCAAAAATTGAAAGCATTCCAATAACCGGTCCGCCTTCAAGAAATTTGAAAAAAATTCTCATTACAACTGAAAGAGTTATTGCAATTAATCCAAAGGTGATAAAATCATTTCCTAATATTGCTAAAACAACTCCAATTAAAAATACCAGCCAAACTCCTTGTTCTGAAAATGCAGCCATGATTTTTTTTAATCGAATATTATTTATAAATCCCAATAAAAGTCCTAAAGTTATATGCAGTACTCCAATTACAATTGCTAATACAATTAAAATGACAACCTGCTGTAAGGGATCTAAAATTCCCGGCATTGTTATGCCTATTCTTGGAAAAAAGTCTCCGAAATAAGAAGTAAATACTGCTCCTAAAATTGTTGTGCTGATTCCTAAAAAAATAAGAACTGACGCAAATCTTTTTATTCCAGGACTGTATTTTCCTATTCCTGCATAAAGAACAAATGCAATAAGAGTCATAATTACTCCGTAAAAAAAATCTGTAAGCATGTAACCAAAAAAGATTGGAAAAGTTAATGCAATAACCGGAGTCGGATCTAACCCACCATATTTTGGAACTGAATATAATTCAGTAATCATTTCAAACGGTCTGATTAATTTTGGATTTTTTAATAAGGTTGGAGCATCTTCTCTTTCTTCTGTAAGCATATAATATTCTTCAGTTTCTTTTTTTACAATTTTTTTAAACTGATTCAAATTTTTCATTGGAACCCATGCTTCAAAAAGAGTAAAACTTTTTCCTGCTTTTAATTTCTCAAAATGTTTTGCTCTGTCAATACAAACATCCAGTTGTTCGCTAAGTATTTCAATTTTTGCCCAATAAGTTTTTGCAGCATCAAATAATTTTTCTCTTAATTCCTGAATTTTTTTTCTTAAATCAATATTTTCCTCATTCAATTCTTTTATAATTTCTGATGGCTTACTGGACGAAAAATTTATTTTAATTGGTTCAAATCCAACTGCATGCAGTTCTTTTTCAATGTTTTCTTTTTGCGACTGCTTGCAGGCAATAATTATTAAATCTGTTTTTTCATCTTTTTCTTTTAATATGTATATGCTGTCTTTTAATTTTTCAGTCAGCTGAGAAACAGCTTTTTTTGTTATGATTCCAAATAGTACTGCAAGATTTTTTGTTGAAGAAAATGTTTCTGTTTGTTCATCAGGAAGAATAGATAAATTTGCTATTTCAAAATCATTTAATTCAATTTTTTGTTTTATTTCTTTTAATTCTAAAAGAGGGGTTTCAACTTTTGGTTTAATAATATTGATTTCAGTTGTTACAACATTTAAAATTTCTTCATTTGAAAATAAGTCTACTTTTGTTTTTTTTGGAGGCTTTGGAAAAAGCAGTTCTTTTATTCTGTTTTCCGGCTGCAACACTGGTTTGAATTCTTCTAAATCAGACATCAGTTTAGAAAATATCATTTTCATTTCAGTTATTTCTTTTTCATCAGGAGTTTCTAAAGACATTAAATCCTGTTCTGCTTTTTTTAATTCGCATACTCCGGCTTCATGAAGTGCAATCATTAAATTCTGGCTTTTAATTTTTGGAATTAAAAGCTGCGCATGAAACATTTTTGCCGGTTTAAACATCTTATCACTTACTTTAAAATTTCTTTAAATACTGCTTCGATTGCTTTGGTTTTATTTTTTTCATAACCTTTTTTTAATTCCAAATCATTTTTTTTAAATTCATCAAAAAATTGACTTGCTTCTTTTTTTGTTTTTTCTTTTTCCTTTTCTTTTTCTTTTTCAAGATTAAGTGCATAAGATGTTTTCAGTTTATCCCGTTCTTGTTCAATTAAATTTTTTGTTTCTTCAATTTCTTTTAATGCTTTTGTTCTTGCATTTTCAAGTATTTTTTCCTGCGCTAATTCAAAATTTTTTAAATCAGCAATAACGGAAAGTTCTTTTTGATTTGAAGTAGTGTTCATAGTTTTTTCAACAGGAACAGAATTTTTTATTGGTTTTTTAGTTTTAGTTTTTTTTGATTTATTAATTTTTAAAGAATTTTTCTTTTTTGAATTTTTTGCATTTGAAATGCTTTTTTTTACATTTTTTTTAGATACTAGTTTTTTATTTAAAGACTTCAAGAGCTCACCAAGCCGTTTATTATAAAGTAAAAGAGCCACAGAAAAATATAAAAACAAATGCATAAAAAACGTTCAATACCGAAAAACACAGTAAAGTAAATCATTAAAAAAACTAAGAGATACTAATATTAATCCTATAAAAATGGGCTCATAGCGTAGTCTGGACAGCGCAACTGGCTTCTAACCAGTAGGTCGAGGGTTCGAATCCCTCTGAGCCCGTCTCAGCCGTTCCGTCGGCTGGCGGACGGAGAGCGCTTTCAGCAGCTCATGCTCCGCAATTGTTCTATTGGCTAATGGACAAGCACTATTTTGATAAATACTAATTCAAACAATCAGGAAGGGAGAACGTCAGAGGAACCTGAGTCTTCTCGTTCCGTTGCTTTTTTATACCCTTTAATTCATTAATATATACTGTTTTTGAGGGATTTATTTGAATGAATTAAGGGAAACTGTTGCTTTAGCTTTAGAGAAAGCATTTAATGGATTAAAGACAAAAGATGAAATTATTCAGCTTTTAGAGAAACCACCTGCACAAGAAATGGGTGATTTAAGTTTGCCTTGTTTTTCTCTTGCAAAAGAATTAAAGAATTCCCCTCAGCAGATTGCCGGCGATTTAAAAGAAAAAATCAAGTCAATTAAAGGAATTGAATCAATTGAATGCAAAGGCCCTTATTTGAATTTCTTTTTTGAAACAAAAGATTATGCAAAAAAAGCAATTGAATCTGCATTAAAGGAAAAAGAAAAATTTGGATTAAATAATGAATTAAAAAATAAAAAAATTATGGTTGAATTTTTATCCCCTAATACTAATAAGCCATTGCATTTAGGACATTTAAGAAATATGAGTTTAGGGGAAAGCATTTCAAGAATTTATGAAGCAAGCGGAGCAAAGGTTTTCCGCACGCAGATAATTAATGACCGCGGAGCGCACATATGTAAATCAATGCTTGCATACATGAACTGGGGTAAAGGAAAAACTCCTGAAAAAGCAAAAAAGAAATCAGATCATTTTATCGGCGAATTTTATGTAATGTTTTCAGAGAAAGCAAAAGAAAATTCAATGCTTGAAATTGAAGCACAGCAATTGCTTTTGAAATGGGAAAACAAGGACCCTAAAGTAAGAAAACTTTGGAAGCAAATGAATTCATGGGCTTTAAAGGGATTCAAAGAAACAACTAAAAGATTTGATGTTAAATTTGATAAAGAATATTTTGAAAGCGATATTTATCTTAAAGGAAAAGAATTAATTCAAGAAGGATTAAAGAAAAAGATTTTTACTGAACAAAACGGAGCAATATATATTGATTTAGAAAAATATAATCTGCCTAACAAAGTAGTAGTGCGTGCTGATGGTTCAAGTCTTTACATTACTCAAGACATTTTTTTAGCTAAACAAAAATTTGAGGATTTTAATTTAGATGAATCAATTTATGTTGTTGGAAGCGAACAAGCGCTTTACTTTCAGCAGTTAATTCAAACCCTTGAATTAATGCAGTATCCTTGGGCAAAAAATATGTATCATTTAAGCTATGGAATGGTTTACCTGCCTGATGGAAAAATGAAATCAAGGGAAGGAACTGTTGTCGATGCAGATGATTTAATGGATGAAATTCATAAAATGGCTTTAATTGAAATAAAAAAACGCGATAAAAAAATTTCAAAAAATGAAGCAAAAAAACGCGCTGAAATAATTGCGTTAAGTGCAATAAAATTTTATCTGCTTAAAGTTGATGCAGTAAAAGATATTCATTTTAATCCTGAAGAAAGCATTTCATTTGAAGGAGAAACAGGCCCATACATTCAGTATACTTATGCACGCGCGAAAAGCATTTTAAGCAAAGCAATTAAACCAAAAAAAATTGATTATTCAGCACTTTCACTTCCAAAAGAAAAAGAATTGAGTTCAATCCTTAACTCTTTTCAGGATGCAGTGGCTGATTCAATGAATCATAAAACACCGCATAAATTATGTCATTACTTGCTTGAATTAAGCAATTCATTTAATTCATATTATCATGAAGTTTCAGTTCTTAAAGCAGAAGAAAAGGAAAAAAATGCAAGACTTGCTTTAACTGAAGCAGTAACCATCACAATCCATAATGGATTAAAATTATTGGGAATTAAAACACTTGAAAAAATGTGAAAAAATGAATGAACAAAAAATGCTTGAAGAATTATTAAAAAACTGCACTCAAAAAAAAGATTTAGAACTAGTAAAAAAAGCATTTTATTGCGCTATTGAAGCACATAAAAACCAGAAGCGTTCTTCAGGCGAACCTTATTTTATTCATCCTTACAATACTGCTTTAACTTTAGCAAAATGGGGTTTAACTAATAAAACAATTATAGCAGGATTATTGCATGACACACTTGAAGACACGGAGTATACTTCAAAAAAAATTAAATGCGAATTTGGAAAAGAAATATGCGATAAAGTAATTGGAGTAACACAAATTAAATCAAAAAAATTAACGGCAAAAAAAACAATTAAAAGAAAAAGCCTGGAAAAAACTCTTTTAACTTCAATTAATAAAACTCAAACAATTCTCATAAAACTTGCAGACAAATTACATAATCTTGAAACAATTCAGTTCATGCCTGAAAAAAGACAAAAAGAAATCGCGCAATCAGGATTAGAAGTTTATGCCCCAATTGCACAAAAACTTGGAATGAATACGCTTAAATTTAAAATAGAAGAAATATGTTTTCCGATTGTTTACCCTAAAGAATTCAAGGAAATAAAAGAATTTTTTGATAAAAGAAAACCAAAAAAATTAAAACAGGTAAAAAAAGCAATTGAGCTTCTGAAACATGAATTAAAAAACGCAGTAAAATTCAAAGAATTTTATAAACCGCTTTATATTTTATTTAATAAAAAAATTAAAAACAATGATTTAAAAGAAATAAATGATTTCATTTTTTTAATCGTGGTTGTTAAAAGCGAAACTGAATGCTATGAAGCCCTTGGAAAAATTCATAAAATATTTCCTCCGATTCCAAAAAAATTCAAGGACTATATTGCAATACCAAAAAACGATATTTATTCTGCACTGCATACAACTGTAATAGGCCCTGAAAAAATTCCGCTTAAAATTTATATTCAATCCAAAGAAATGTATAAAATAGCAAAAAAAGGAGTTTTAGCTCTTTTAGCTGAAAACAATGAAAAAGATATTTTAAAAGAAAAACTTAACTGGATTAAAAAAATTAAAAACAAACAGAATAAAGCAAAAACAGATAAAGAATTAGCGCACATGCTTGGAATTGATTCAGTCGGAAAAAATACTTTTGTTTTTGATGAAAAAGGAAAATTAATTGAAATTCCACAAGACTTTAATGCAATAGATTATTTTTTTATGACAGCAGAAAAAAAAGCACCTTACTTGAAAGAAATTGAAGTAAACAAAAAAAATTCTCCGTTCAAACAATATCTTTCAGCAGGAGACATAATTGAAGGAAAATACTCTTTAAAACCAACAATAAATGAACGCTGGCTTCTTTTAACTCAAAACAAGGAAACGCATAAAAAAATAAAAACCATACTGAAAACATTTAACAAAAAAGAAAAAACCCAGTTTTATTTAGTTGACTTAAAAGTAAAAAACAAGCCAGGAATGCTTGCAAAAATTACTTCAACTTTTGCAAAAAATAATATTAACATTGAAGAAATATATCAGGAAAGAATTGACAGAAATGAAGGAAAAAACATGTATGTTCATTTATCAATATGCGGAAATGATCCAAAAAAACTGAACAAAGCTTTTTCAAAACTCAGAAAAATGACCATAATAAAATCAATGAAAAAAAAGAAAATTTAAAATTAAAATTTTAAAAAATCAGAAACTATCAAGCTCTTTTCTGAATCTGGTTATTGTATTCACTATGTGCTGCGGCTGGGTTGAAAGCAGTTCACAGGTTTTTTTAATTAATTCTTCATCAGTTAAATTCAGTTCATCTCTGGATTGAAGTTCTTTTGAAAAATCAAGTCTCTGTTTTTTCTTAAAGTATTTTTTTGCTTTCTTCCATTTATCAAATAATTCCTGCGCTCTTGCAGGAACCATAAATTTGTTTCCGCCTAAAACTAAAGCAAGTTCATCTAACACTAATCCATAATCTCCTGAAAGTTTTTTAGCAGCATTACCGCAGACAAAATTAATTCTTATTACTCCGTCCTGAATTCTTGTTGAATTAAGTATTTTAAAAATTTCAAGCTCAGAAGTTTTATTTAAATGTGTTCCGCCGCATGCTTCAACATCAATGCCCTGAATTTCAACAACTCTTAATTCTCTTCCAGGAATAAATCCGCCTTGATATAAACGCATTCCATGTTTTTCTTCTGCTTGCTCACGAAGTAAAACACAGGAATAAATTGGAATATCTTTTTGAATTAAATCGTTTACTTTTAATTCAATTTTTTTTGTTTCTTCTTCAGTTAAAGCAGTAAAATGAGTTATATCAAGTCTTCCTTTTTCAAGTGTTTTTGCCGCGCCTGCCTGCCATACATGCGGGCCTAAAATAATTTGAGCAGCTCCATTCAATAAATGCGCTCCAGTATGATGCTGAGTTAATTGTTTTCTTCGTTCAAAATCAATTATTCCTTTAACTTCAGTTCCTTCTTTTAATGAAACTGTTTTTTCAAGCTGATGAACAATTACATTGCCTTGCTTGAATACATTAATTACTTTAATTCCATTAATTGAACCAGTATCATGTTCTTGCCCTCCGCTTGTGGCATAAAAAGCAGTTTTATCCAATACAATTAAATCTTTGAATGCTTTCACTATTTTTGCAGTAAATTCATTTAATTTCCATGAATCAAAGAAAAGCAATTTTGTTTCTGAAAGCCCTGAAAGTTCTTTAATGAATTCTTTTTTTGTTGCAGTTGCATGCACTATTTCCTGATGTCTTTCATTTACTTTTCCATAAAAGTTTTCAGAAACAGTTATTTTTCTTCCTGCTTTTTCAAATTCCTGTTTTACAAATTCAGGTGAAATTCCATGTGAATCATATAATTCAATTAAAAGATTTTCATCAACTTCGCTGTTGATTAAAGAAGAAACAATTCTTTTTGATTTTTCCCTTGATTCAAGGAATTTCTTTTTCTCTGAATCAATTATTTTCATTGAATTAGAAACTCTTTCATTTAATTCAGGAAATAAAGGTTTAAGAAATTCAGAATGCAGTTCAAATAATTCATTGAAATCAATATTCCAAGAATTTTTTTCATTTAAATCAAAAGCCCTTCTAATAATAGAGCGCAAATTATATCCTCCTCCAACATTTGAAGGAATTGCACCGTCATGCAATGCAATTAATGCTGCTCTTGAATGCTCTGCAATCGAATAAACTGCTGACTGAATAAAAATTTTTTTTCTTAATTCAACTGAATCAAATCCAATATTTTTTGCAATTAAATCCCAAACCAATTCAATATTTTCAGCTTCATCTGCATTTAATAACGCTGAAAAAGGAAGAAACTGTTTCATTAATTTTTCATCATATTTTGTTCCAGTAACTTTGTATAAATATTTTAAAACTGAAGGAAAAGTTGATTCATAACTCATTGCTTTTCCAGTTGAAAGCCATGGAATTCTTTCATGTCCTTGTCCCATGTCAAGTACTTTTAATTTTAATTCTTCAAATCCTTGCTCGGTTTGCTGGAACTGCATGTAAACCTGATTACCTATTTCAAGCCCTTTACAAAAAAATTCCATGCAAGGCCCAAAGTTTCCTCCTCCAGCCCATGCATCTTCATGCAGAATTAATTCTTTTTCAGGAACAGTCATTCCTTTAGTAATCCATTCAAAATATTCTTCAAAATATTTTGCTTGATTGAATTCATTTTTTTTCTCAAAATGAAGCTGTCCAAGCATATCAAAACAAACATAATGACTTCCAGTTATTCCAACATTATCAATATCATTAAAACGCAGAGAAGGCTGTGGAACAATTACTGCATTGCTTGGAGCTTTTGCTTCGCCTGAAACAACAAAAGGCTGAAAACCATAAATGCTTGCTCCAACCCAATAAGTATCTTCTCTCCAGCGCGCTACAACTGGTTTTCTTTCAACAGTTACATAATCTTTTTTTTCAAAAAATTTTTTGAATTCATTCCATGAATTAATGTAATTAAATTCTTTTTTTGTCCCAGGACTTCCAATGAATTTGTATCCGCCAATGCATGCAGCATCACCGCATTTATTTCTTGATTCATCTTTGCTCCAGAAATTTTTCCCGCATGAAACACATTTATTTCTATGAAAATCTTTTTCCTTCATTACTTTAACAGGATAAAATTCTTCTGGTTTTTTTGAAAACTTTTCCTTGAATTCAGCTTTAATTTGTTTGTCTGATTTCATGCAATATATAATTAATGAAATGAATTAAAAAAGAAACAGAAACCTCCTTAAAGGGAAGAAAGCAGAATAAAAGGTGAATTTATCCTGCTTTTAAAACAAGTTTTATTTCACTTCCACTTTAAAGGACTTGGTTTTTTCTGGGATGGGTTTTAGCTTTTCTAATTTAAGTTTTAGTATTCCGTCATGCATTTCAGCCAAACTTTTATTTGGAAGAACTTCAATGGTTAAAGGAATTTTTCTGAAAAATTTAGAATAACTTCGCTCTGAATAAAAATGCCCTTTCTTTTTATCTTCTTCAGTTAAAGAAAGCTTTTTTTCTGCTTCAATGCAAACAGAATTTTCTTCCACATTAACTTTAATGTCTTTTTTGTCAATTCCAGGCAATTCAGCAACTAACTCTAAATAATTTCCTTTATCAATTACATCAACCAAAGGTTCGCGAACCATTTTCATTGGATGCATTCTTTCAATTGGTTCAAAGAATTCAGTTGGAAAAAAATCATCAAACAAGGAATGCATTCTTTTTCTTCTATTAAAAGGGTCATACAACTCCAAATCCACCATAATCACCTCAAATTGATTAAACTCTTTAATCAAAACTATTAGTATTTAGACAAATATATTTAAAAAGTTATCGTGAAAAAAAGAAAAAATGGAGTTCTTGGTTGTAAGCCACCTTCTGTTTTAACCGGAATTCATCTAAGCGCACTAAGTGCTTGCATCCGACACTATGCCTAAACATAGTGGTTTAACCCTGCCCGTTTCATTTTACTCGTCTCTGTTGCAGGGAGTCTGTCTCCAAACATATTTTTTCAAGGATGGGCGGACTTTCCTCACTCTTGCGAGCGTACCGGTTCACCAACTACTCCACTAAAAGTACTGCAACAAAAATTTTAAAAGAATCACTTTAAATGAATTCTGTTGCTTTTTTGTTTAACTGAACTTATCAGCCTTCTTTTTAATACCCCATAATAATTTTTTACAGCCTGAGCAGGCAATTGAAGCAAAACATCAGGGTCTGCTTGCAAGGTATGGGAATATCTTTTACTGTGAACTACAGGAGTTCCTTTTTTATGCACGTGTCGGGCATATTCTCTATAAGAAAATAATTTTAAATCAGGAAAATCAATTCTTAACCCATTAACTTCAAAAGAAATTTTTTTTTGAGAAGGAATTCGTTTAACTTGAATTCCCAGAGATAAAGCAGAATCCTCAAAAGCTTTTGCGGCAAATTCATGTCTGCGATTATAAAAAGGACTATTTAATGAAAGCCACCTGAATTTTCTTTCTTTCCCTAATACAATTAATTCCTCATATTTTTTTTCAAATTCTTTTTTCCATTTTTTTAAAATCCTTTTATTCACACTCGCTGCCAACACATTTACTGGAAAAACATGTTTTAACCCCCAATTAAAACCTAAATGCCTTGCACTATCAGTCCAAGGAATGTCTGATTCAATAGGGTGCAAAGTAATATCCATTCTCTTATGCTTCACATAATTTGAAAACTCTCTTCTAACGCGTGGATCATAATGAATCAGCCCTGAACTCATCAATAAATGCATTTTAATTTTTCTCCCATTTAAAACAGAAAGCAAATCACGAAAATTCCCATAAGCATTTCTTCCACTTACTGCTTCATCAACATAATACACTATTGCACCAGCAGGAATGCCTGAAACAGCTTCACGTATTCTTTGTTTAGCTAAATTTCCATCAATATTTTCTCGGCTAACTGGAATTTCAACTACTTCAAAATTTCGTTTAATCCCAAGTTTAGCATAAGCTTCTTTAATTCCCTGAACTAAAAGCATT
>JAFGBZ010000026.1 GCA_016932875.1 Candidatus Iainarchaeum sp. | reverse complement strand
GCATCAATGGATGATTTAGATAATTTAAGAAATGATTTGCAGTCAACTTTGAATTCATATGATGAAAAAATCAATGGAATTAATGAACAGGTTTCAACTGCAGTTGAATCAGAATTAAGTGCAATTACTGCTGATTTAAAATATTTTAATTCTCAGTTAGAGGAATTGAAAGCAAAAAATGATGAGATAAATAATAAAATTAATTCAATTGAATCAAAATTAAATTCATTAGGAGATAAAGCAGATAAAAGCGAGGTTAATTCATTGCAGAATGAATTAAATTCAACTAAAACAGAATTAAGTTCACTTAAAGCAATGGCACAAGAAACAACTGATGCATTTAATGCTTATCAGGCAAAATTAATTGCTGAAGAAGAAGAAAGAAAAAATAATCCATTAGCAGGATTATTTAATTTAGGCGGAAACGGAGTTCTTCCAATAATTTTAGGATTGCTTGTTCTTGCAACAATCGGATTAATTATTTTCGGTTACATGAAAAAAGAAGACTGGCTTCCAAAAAATGAAGAAGGAAACGGAATGCTTACTTTCCTAAACAAAGATGAAGAAAAAAAGAAATTAAAAGAATTCAAAGAAGAAGATGATTTACAGGAAGACAAAAAAGGAAAATGGGCAGTGGAATAATTACTGCCTTTTATTTTTTAATTATTCTTTTTTTTACTTTTCCAAATTCTTTTTTTAAATCAGTTCTTAAATGATTTTCAGATTTTCCTATAAATACATTTTCTCCTAATTTGAA
Source organism: Candidatus Iainarchaeum sp. (assembly GCA_016932875.1). Classification (GTDB taxonomy): domain Archaea; phylum Iainarchaeota; class Iainarchaeia; order Iainarchaeales; family JAFGBZ01; genus JAFGBZ01. Next base: position 19,450 of record JAFGBZ010000026.1, on the reverse strand, counting down.
TCCAACAGGAAGTTTCTTTCTTGGTTTAGGCATTTTTTTATCACTAAAATATTTAACTCATTCATTTAATTTAAATCTTTATTTTATTCAAAACATAGATTTAAATAAGAATAGATTCTAATTAATAACAATTATTATTAAGGTGTTTTGGTGGGAGAACGTAATACTGTGCAAATGGATAAAGTTTATAGTTTTTTAATGAATTCCAAAGCTCATCCTACTGCTGAAATGGTTTTTAATTCAGTTAAAATTGAAATTCCTTCAATTACTCTTGCAACTGTTTACAGGAATTTAAATAAATTAGTGGAAAAAGGAAAAGCAATCAAACTGGAAGTAAACAGCGAATACAGATTTGATGCTGAGTTGACAAATCATCAGCACTGCATTTGCACTGAATGCGGAAAAATAATTGATTCATTTAATGAAAAAATTTCTAAAACTGCTTTAAAGGAATTCAATTCAAAGGAATTTAAAGCAGAAAAAACAGGAATTTATTTTTATGGATTATGCAAAAAATGTTTGGAGGCAAAAAAATGAGTAAAACAGAAGAAAATTTAAAAACAGCTTTTGAAGGAGAAAGCATGGCAAGAAACAAATATGATTATTTTGCTAAAGTAGCAAAAAAAGAAGGATATTTGTATATTGCTAAAATTTTTGAAGAAACTGCTTTGAATGAAATGCAGCATGCAAAAGACGAATTCAAATTAATGAAAGGAATTGGAGATACAAAAAAAAATTTAATGGAAGCAATCAGCGGAGAAAATTACGAGCACACAAAAATGTATCCTGAGTTTGCAGAACAGGCAAAAAAAGACGGAAATAAAGAAGCAGCAATTTTATTCACACAAATTGCAAAAGTTGAAACAGAGCATGAAAAAAGATATCAAAAGCTTTTGAAAATGGTTGAAAACAAAACAGTGTATAAAAGAGATAAACCAATTCAATGGAAATGCAGTAAATGCGGTTACATTCATACAGGAAAAGAACCACCAGAAAAATGTCCTTCATGCAAGCATGAAAGAGAATATTATGAACCAGCATGCATGTGCTTAGAAGAAGGATGCGAAAAATGTGGTTTATAACCATCACTCAACTGTCACGTCAGTTGGCAGACGAAATGGATACTGCAGTATCCATTTTGCTTCGCATTTGAATTAAAAAAAATGGAGGTAATTAAATGGTTAAATTAAATGAAGTCTATAAATGCAGTGTCTGCGGAAACATTGTTGAAGTAGTTCATGCAAGCATGGGAACATTTGTTTGCTGTGGAAAACCAATGGAATTGCAAGCAGAAAAAACCGAGGATTCAGGAAATGAAAAACATGTTCCAATAATAGAGAAAACAGAGAAAGGAATTAAAGTAAAAGTGGGTTCAGTGGCTCATCCAATGGAACAAAAGCATTGGATTGAATGGATTCAGGTTTTAGCTGACAGAAAAGCTTACAGAAAATATTTGAAAGCAGGAGATAAACCAGAAGCTGAATTTGAATTAACCGCAGGAAAAATTACTGCAAGAGAATACTGTAATTTACATGGATTATGGAAATCAAAATAATTTCAAAGCAATGTTTATTGCTTTAAAATAAAAAGGTGATTTAAATGGAAATAAGTAAAGAAATTGAAACAGCATTCAATAAGCAAATACAAGAAGAACTTTTTTCAAGTTACTTGTATTTTTCAATGCAGGCATTCTTTGATTCAGTTAATTTAACTGGATTAGCGCATTGGATGCAGAAACAAGCACAAGAAGAATTCAAGCATGCAATGAAATTCTACAACCATATTAATGAAAGAGCAGGAAGAGTTGAAATACCTGAATTAAAGAAACCGCAAAAAGAATGGAATTCAGCATTAGAAGCATTCAAAGACGCATACAAACATGAAAAATATATTACAGAAAAAATTCATGAATTAGTTGCATTAAGCAGAAAAGAAAAAGATTATTCAGCAGAAGTTTTTCTGCACTGGTTTGTAGAAGAACAAATTGAAGAAGAAGATTCAGCAAGAAACATAATGGAAAAACTTGAATTAATTAAAGATAATCCAAATGCATTATTTATGCTGGATGCACAATTAGCAAAAAGAGAATAAAAAAAAGAATTCAAGCAATGCTGAAGATTAAAATGAATTCAAAAGAATTTGAAAAAATTTTTTTAATTCTTGAAAAAGAAGTGAAAAAATTCAAAGTGCCAGTGGCTGAACTTGTAAAAGTTCAGTCCAATTCTTCATTTCATATTCTAATTGCAACAATTCTTTCAGCAAGAACAAAAGATGAAACAACTGCAAAAGCATGCGAAAAATTATTCAAAAAAATAAAGCAAGCAAAAGATTTTGAAAAATATTCTTTAAAAGAAATTGAAAAAATGAGTTATCCTGTTGGATTTTATAAAACTAAAGCAAAGCATTTGAAACAATTACCTGCAATATTGGAAAAAGAATTTAATAATAAAATTCCTGAAACACTCGAAGAATTAATTAAACTGCCTGGAGTCGGAAGAAAAACAGCTAATTTAGTTTTATCAGTTGCATTTAATAAAGAAGGAATTTGCGTTGACACTCATGTTCACCGTATTACAAACCGTTTAGGTTATGTGAAAACAAAAACTCCTTTTGAAACAGAAATGAAATTACGTGAGAAATTACCAAAAAAACTCTGGAGAAAAATAAATTATGTTTTAGTTGCATTCGGGCAGAATACCTGCACTCCTTTAAGCCCTAAATGCAGTAAATGCAGAATTGAAAAACAATGCCCGAAAATTAATGTGAAGAAAAAAAGATGAAAAAAAGTAAGATTTTAATCTAAATCATAGATTAATTATTAAGTGATTTAATGGCTGAAAATTATCATGATTTTGTTTTATGTGAAACAAACCATCCTGTTTTAGGCGACATATATACGCATAATTCTGAAACAGGTTTAGGAATAAATGAAAAAATATTAAATAAACATAAAACACAGGCAAGAAAAAGACTTGAAAAGGCAAAAAAAATAATTGACTCTGAAAGCAAACCCGGAGATTTAATAATGATTGAAAGTCCTGAAGAAGAAAAAACATCTTATTGGGGAAAAGATGAAGAACTTGCAAAAAAATATTGGGATAAAGGCCTGAATGAATGCATTAATTTTTATTATAATCTTGCCGAATACGCAAAAAGCAGAGGAAGAAAAGTTCTTTCACTTGAATCAGGCACTACAAGATCAGGCGGCAGATTTATAAAATCTTTAGCAGAACAGACATCCACGCCTGAATTAGAACTGCGCAGAGAATACATTATGAGAATACAAAGAAACAAGTTAATGGAAGCAAAGATTAACGCCAAAAAGCCTAAATTAGTGCTTACCGCAAAATGGCATGAATCATATTTAGAAAATATGAAACCTAAAAAAACAATCAGAGAAACAAAAATGCCTTTTATGGAGTCTTTGTATAGTATTGTAAGAAAAAGCATAGAAAAAGACCTGATAAAAAGATATGCATTAATACAAGAAAAAAGAAAAAAAGAACGAGCAGTGTTTATGAAAAAAAGAAAAGAAACCAGGAATTCAAATGCCAGATAATTTAATTATTCAAATAAAAGAATTACAGCAGGATAAAGAATTGGTTGAATTAATTAATTCGCGTTTAAATGAATTCAGCGGATTCAAAAACAAATCCAAGGATGAATGGTTTTCTGAATTGTGTTTCTGTATTTTAACTGCTAATTCAAAGGCTGAAACCGCGTTAAATATCCAGAATGAACTGAAATTCAGCGGATTCATTGAAGAAAAAGAAAAAAGTTTAAGCAAATGCATTCAAAGAAACAAACACAGGTTTCATAATAATAAAGCAAAATTTATCTGCGAGGCAAGGGAATTCAAAAACATCAAAGAAATAATTAATTCATTCAAAGATTCTTTTTCTAAAAGAGAGTGGCTTATACATAATATTAAAGGAATTGGATTTAAAGAAGCAAGCCATTTCCTGCGCAATACAGGAACAACTGATTTAGCTATTCTGGACAGGCATATACTGAATTTAATGAAAGAAAATAATTTGATTAAAGAAAAACCAAAATCACTGAATAAAAAAAATTATTTGGAATTAGAGAAAAAATTCTTTTCATTGGCTGAAAAAGTTAAAATGAATGCAGCTGAACTGGATTTGTACATGTGGTTTATAAAAACAGGAAAAGTGCTAAAATGACAAAGATACTACTAAAAGATAAGCTTTTTATATGTTTTTGATAACTAATTGATAGGTGTTTTTATGGGTGAAACTTTAGTTAGATTTGAAGGAGCACAAGAGGCAATTATTGAAAGGCTTATTGGAATTGGGTTGTTTAAAACCAAAAGCGAAGTAATCCGCGCAGGAATTATTGGGTTAGGAAAAGAATACAAAGTAATAGATGAAATAAAACAAATTGAAGATGAATTAGCCGTTAAAAAAATGCAGAAAATTTTTAATGAAGTTGATTCAGGAAAAAGAAAACTCTTTACTGAAGAAGAAGTCAAGAAAAAATATGGCTTCAAGTGAGCGCCTTGTTTGAAATAAAGTATGAAAAAGAATGGGACAAATATTTTTCTAAATTAGACAATTCAGAAAAACAAAAAATTTGGAAAAAAATTCAGGAATTGAAAACGATTGAAAAAACAAGACATTTAAAATTTGGTTTACCTTTTTTTGTAATTGAAACAGGACAATACAGAATATGTTTCAGAGAAAAAGAAAATAATAGAGAAATTGCTTTTGCAGGAAATCATAAACAATATGAAAAATGGTTAAAAGAACAGTGATTATTTTTCTTTTCTTTTTTTACATGCTTTTGCAAATCCTAAAAATAATGGATTTGGATTTAATGGACGTGAAGTGAATTCAGGATGAAACTGGGTTCCTAAAAAGAATTCTTTTTCAGGCAATTCCATTATTTGCATTATTTTTTTCTGCGGAGCTCTTCCTGAAAATTTCATTCCCTTGCTTTCAAGCGATTCAATATAAGAAGGATTTACATTAAATCTGTGTCTGAATCGTTCATGAACTTTAGTTTTACCATATAATTCAAATGCAAGAGAATTTTTTTCAACAATTAAATCATAACCGCCTAAACGCATTGTTCCTCCTAATCCTTCAATTTCTTCTTGTTCAGGAAGAATACAAATAATTGGATTACTTGTTTTAGGATTTATTTCAGTTGAATTAGCATCCTTTAAATTTAATTTATTTCTTGCAAATTCAACTACTGCTAACTGCATCCCATAGCATAATCCAAGGAAAGGAATATTGTTTTCGCGTGCAAATTTAATGCATTCAATTTTTCCTTCTGCTCCGCGGGTTCCAAAACCGCCTGGAACAATTAATCCATCAATTCCGTTTAATTCGTTTTCAACTTTAGCTTTTCCTTTTTCTATTGCAGTTGTTTCAATCCATTTAATTTCAATTTTTCTATTAATTAAAGAACTTGAATGCTCTAATGCTTTCAGAATTGAAATATATGAATCAGCCAAGCCAGTATATTTCCCTGCAATTCCAACAGTAATTGATTTATCGCTTGAAACCATATTTTTTTTAGTCCAGTCAATTAATTCCTTTGAATCAGTTAACTTGAATTTTTTATCTAATTTAATTTTCTTTAAAACAATTTCATCAACACATAAATTACGTAAAAATAATGGAGCTTCATAAATGTTTTTCACATCATGAGAACCAATAACTCTTTCAACTGGAACATTGCTTGAAATTGAAATCTTTTCTTTAATTGAATCAGGGATTTTATTCTGAGAACGGCATACAATTATATCAGGCTGAATTCCTAATTCAATTAATCTTTTAATTCCTAATTGAGCTGCTTTTGATTTAAATTCTCCAACACTGCTTGGTTCTAAAATATAAGTTAAATTAATTACTGCAACATTTTCTTCTCCTTCCTCATAACGCAACTGCCTTACTGCTTCCAAGAAAAACATGTTTTCATAATCTCCAACAGTTCCGCCAATTTCAACTACAATTACATCTGCCTTGCTTTTAACAGCTAATTCCCTTAAAACTTTTTTTGCTTCACCAGTAACATGAGGAATAAACTGCACATCCCTTCCCAAGTATTCTCCTCTGCGTTCTTTTTCAATAATTCTTTTATAAATTCTTCCAGAAGTAACAAAACTTTCCTTAGTTAAACTCATATCAATGAAACGCTCATAAGAACCTAAATCCATGTCGCATTCAAAGCCATCATCTAAAACAAATACTTCTCCATGCCTGAAAGGATTTAATGTTCCTGAATCAACATTCAAATAAGCTTCTAATTTAATCGGCGCAACTTTTAATCCTCTGTCAACAAATAATTTTCCAATTGAAGAAGTAAAAATTCCTTTTCCTAAACCTGAAATAACTGAACCAGTAATAATAACATATTTTGTTTTTCCTTTTTTATATCCTTCAGGAACAGGAGAATAAAATTCGTCGCTTGATTTAGTTGAAATAGAATCACATAAATCTTTATTGCTCAAATTAATCCCCACACAAATTAAACCAACTAATAAATTAAAGCACTATATTATTTAAATCTAATCATGCAAAAAATAATAGTTGAACATCTGTACCCTAATTTTTGAAGGAAAATTTAATTAAATTAATTTTTTTAAAGAAAAAATAAAAGTGGGAGAGCTGAGATTCGAACTCAGGTCTGACGCTCCCGAAGCGCCAATCCTACCAAACTAGACTACTCTCCCGAGGGAAACTTTGTTTCCCCGACGTTCCTCCTTCCTTTTTCAAAGTTTAAAGGAAAACATCGTTTCAAAACATTCCACCTTCATTTAGGGAAACCTTCGATAGCAATTAAATAAAAATTATTTCAAGCAACAAATTTAATAATCAAACTCGTTTAATAATTAAAGAAGTGATTTAAATGAATTCAAAATTATTAATTTTATTTTTTGCTTTAATTCTTTTTTTCGGCTGTGCTGAATTAATTAATGAAATTCCATCCAATAAAGTGAATAACGAAGAAATTCCTAAAGATGTTTTTATTGTTTCAAGGGCAGTGGATGGTGATACGCTTGAATTAATGGGCGGAGAAAAAGTAAGATTATTGGGAATTAATACTCCTGAAAAAAATGAGTTTTATTATACTGAAGCAAAACAGAAATTAATTGATTTAACTGAAGGAAAACAGATTGAATTAATTTATGGAAAAGAAAAAACTGATATGTATGGAAGAACTTTGGCTTTTGTTTTAGTTGATGGAATGAATGTGAATTTAATGCTTGTTAGATTAGGGTTAGCAACAACTTACATGCTTGACGGACTTCAGTTTAAAGAAGAATTATTGAATGAAGAAAAGTTTGCAAGAGAAAAAGAAAACGGTTTATGGAAGAAAAGTGAAAGCAGTTTAACTGAATGCATTGAATTAAAGGAATTAAATGCAAAAGAAGAATTTGTTGAATTCATTAACGACTGCAATTATTTAATTGATTTAAATGCGTTAAGTGTTAAAGATGCAGGACGCAATAAATATGTTTTCAATGCAGTTGAATTGGATTTTAATGAATCAGTTACATTATATAGCGGAAAAGGAATTGATTTAAATAATTCTTTTTACTGGAATTCAACAAACATATGGAATAATGATTCTGATTACTTGTTTGTAAGAGATGAAAACGGAATGCTGGTTTTGTTTTATGAATATTAACCTTTCAATAATGCCAGCACACCTAAAATTAAGAAAATGAATCCTAAATAAGGTATTGTGAATGAAAGCATTTCAGGAATAGGCAATGAAGGAAGCATTATTCCTGCTGCAATTCCTAAAAAAAATATTCCTACACTTCTTAAATCAAGCATTTACATCACTTACAATACAACCTTTTCCGAATATAAAAGATTAATGTTTTACTTTAACTGCTTTTGAATTACTTCGCTTAAAGATTTACCTGAATGCATTGCCTGAATTGCTTGTCCAAGAATTACTGCAACTGAAACAATTTTTAATTTACTGAAATGCTTTTCTTTTGGAATTGAAATAGAGTTTGTTACAATTACTTCTTTTGCTTCAGAATTCTGCAGGTTTTTTACTGCATCTCCAGCTAAAACTGCATGGGATGCTGCAACAAAAATGTCTTTTGCTCCGCGTTTTTTTAATGCATGAATTGCATTAATTATTGTTCCACCAGTATTAATTTCATCATCAACAATTAAACAATTTTTTTCATTTATTTCACCAATTACATTCATTACTTCAGCCATATTTTGTTTTGGCCTGCGCTTGTCAATTATTGCTAATTCAGCATCTAATCTTTTAGCATAAGCTCTTGCTCTTTTAACTGAACCAACATCAGGTGAAACTACAACTAAATCTTTTAATTTCTTTTTTTTCAAATAATCAATTATTGCTGGAGCAGCATAAACAAAGTCTGCCTGCATTTCAAAAAAACCTTGAATCTGGTCTGTATGCAAATCCATTAACAAAGCTTTGTCAGCGCCTGCTGCTTTTAATAAATTTGCAACTAACTTGGCTGAAATTGGTTCTCTGTCAGCAACTCTTCTGTCTTGTTTTGCATAACCATAATAAGGAATTACTGCAGTAATTTTTCCTGCTGAAGCCCTGCGTGCTGCATCAATCATTAAAAATAATTCCATTAAATTATCATTCTGCGGAAAACCAGTGCTTTGAACTAAAAAAACATCTTCGCCTCTAACTTTTTCAAGGAAATTAACATAGCTTTCACCGTCTTTAAATTTTTTTAATTCAACATTGCCTAATTTTGATTTAAGAATTAATGCAATTTCTTTTGCTAATTCTGAATTTGATGAACCAGAAAAAATTTTTACTTTTTTAACCAAAGAATTCAACTCCATAAGCTTTAATTATATTAATGTATTAGTTATTTAAATAAATTTGGATTTAAAATTAAAAGTGATTAAATGAGCCAAATACTTAAAGTTAAAGCAAGGCAAGTGCTTGATTCAAGAGGAAACCCTACAGTTGAAGCAGTTGTTTCAACAAATAAAGGCGAATTTACTGGAATTGCTCCAAGTGGTGCAAGCACTGGAAGCTATGAAGCAGTAGAATTAAGGGATAATGGAAAATCATTTCATGGGAAAAGTGTAATGAAAGCAGTTGAAAATGTGAATAAGTTAATTGCGCCTAAATTAATTGGAAAAAATCCTGTAAACCAGAATGAATTAGATGAATTAATGATTAAATTAGATGGAACTAAAAACAAGTCAAAACTAGGAGCAAATGCAATTATTGCAGTTTCAATTGCTTTAGCAAGAGCAGGAGCAAAAGAAAAAAATATTTTTTTATTCAGACATTTAAATGAATTAAGCAATCAGATAAAAACATGTGTGCCTGTTCCATCTGCAAACATTATTAATGGCGGAAAACATGCAGGAGGAAAATTAAAAGCACAGGAATTCATGATTGCACCAGTTAATGCAAAAAGTTTTACTGAAGGAACACAGATGATTTCAGAAGTATACCATGAATTGAAATCAATTCTGAAAAAAAAATACGGAAACTCTGCAGCAAATGTAGGAGATGAAGGAGGCTTTACACCTCCAATTGATACCACTTCTGAAGCAATTGAAATGATTTTAAAAGCAGTTAATGCAATGGGTTATGAAAAAGAAATAAAAATTTATTTAGATCCGGCTGCAAGCGAATTTTTTAATAAAGAAAAATATGAATTAGATGAAAAAAAATTTTCTTCAGATGAATTAGTTGATTTTTACTTGGATTTAATTAAAACATATCCTGTTGCTTCAATTGAAGATCCTTTTCATGAAGATGACTGGAATGCTTTTGCTGAACTGACAAAAAAATCAGGAATTCAGATTATGGGTGATGATTTATTGGTTACAAATCCTGAACGTATTAAAAAAGCAATTAAATTAAATGCATGCAATGCATTACTGCTTAAAGTTAATCAAATTGGAACAATCACTGAAGCAATTGAAGCATTTAATTTGACTAAAAATGCAGGATGGAATACAATGGTTTCCCATAGAAGCGGTGAAACAGAGGATTCATTTATTGCTGATTTAAGCGTTGGCTTGAATTGCAGACAAATTAAATTAGGTGCTCCATGCAGAGGAGAAAGAACAGCTAAATACAATCAACTTCTTCGGATTGAAGAAGAATTAACTGAACAAGGAAAACCATTATACTGCGGACTTCACTGCAATGAAAAAGGAAAACCGCCTTATTGCGGAATTAAATAAATAAAGATGAATTTTTATGGAATTGTTTTTTTCACTTGAATTCAATTTAGTGATTCTATTTTTCCTGTTAATTTTTTCAGCTTTTTTTTCAGGAGTTGAAACAGCTTTAACTTCAATTTCAAGAATGAGAATAAAACATTTAATTGAAAAAGGAAACATTAATGCAAAAAAAGTTCAGGAATTAAAAGAAAACCCGCAAAGACTTTTGATAACTATTCTGCTTGGAAACAATGTGGTGAATATTGGTGCTTCTTCTCTTGCAACTGCTTTAACTTTACAATTATTTCCTTCTGAATTAGGAATTGCTATTGCAACAGGAATAATGACTTTACTTATTCTTACTTTTGGGGAAATCACTCCTAAAACAATTGCTTTAAGAAACGCTGAAAAAATTTCTCTTGCTGTTGCAGGCCCGTTGCTTTTAATGGAAAAAATTCTGTTTCCAATTATTTTTTTATTTGAAGAATTTAATAAAATATCAAACAGTTTTTTTGGCGGAAAAACCGCGCATAATTTAACTGAAGCAGAACTTCGTTCAATTGTTTCTTTAGGAGAAGAAGAAGGCGCAATTAATGCAGAAGAAAAAGAAATGATTCATAAAATATTTGAATTCAATGATATTCCAGTAGTAGAAGTGATGACTCCTGTTTCAGAAATTGAAGCAATTGAATCAGGAATTCCAATAAAAAAACTTAAATCAATTATTGGTAAAACCACTTATTCAAGACTGCCTGTTTACAATAAATCAATTGATAATGTGCTTGGAATTCTTTACATTAAAGACATTCTGGAATACTGGGCTAAAGGAAAAGCATTCAAATTAAATGATTTATTAAGAAAACCTTTTTTTGTTCCTGAAACAAAAAAAATTGACGTATTATTAAAAGAAATGCAGGCAACTAAAACCCAGATTGCTTTAGTTGTAAACGAACACGGCGGATTAATTGGAGTAATTACAATTGAAGATATTTTAGAGGAAATTGTTGGAGAAATATATGATGAAGATGACACAATCCCCAGCATTACTGAAATAAGGCCTAATTTTTTCAGAGTTAACCCGCAGATTGATTTGATTTCATTTAATGAAAAATTCGGCACAGAATTTGATTCACTTGAATTTGAAACAGTTGCAGGATTAATTCATAAAAAACTTGACAGGATTCCGAAAAAAAATGATAAAATAAAATTAAGCAAAAACTTAATCGGAAGAATAACTCAAATGAAAGGGCCAAGAATAAAAGAATTTATTATAAGAAAAACAGAAGAAATACAGGAAAAATAATTCCTGCAATTTATTTAATCATTAAATAAATTCCAAGCAATAATAACACCAGTGAACCTAAATGCTTTCCGTCAACAAAAGGAATTGCAACCCATAATAAAATTAATACTGCAAAACAAATTAATCCAAGAATCTGATTTTTCTTTAAATTCATAAAATCACTTAAAAATAAATGATTAAAGAGAATAAAAACCTATTCAGTCAAACAATGTTTTTTGTGTTTTATTTATTCCTTTAATTTTTGCTTTTGGATTAGATATTTCAAAATCAAATGAAAAGAATTCCAATCCATAATTTTCTAATAATTCCATTGAATGCTTTCCTATTTCAGGTGCTAAAAGAATTCCACGGGTTTTTTTATTTTTAATTCTTTCAACCTGTTTTACATATCTATGCAACTGCATTACTGAATTCAAATCAGCTTTACGGCGTTTAACTTCAACCACTGCAATATTTCCGTTTTTATCTTCAGCAAGAATATCAATTACTCCTTTACGTAAAGGGCTTTCCTGCTGAACTGGTTTTAATCCTTCTTCTAAAAAACTTAAATCCTGCATTAATTGATTTGATAAATCTTTTTCGCTTCCAAATAAACGCAAATCATCAGAGCAAGTCATTTCATAAGAGTGAGCTGCTTCAATTTCATAAAAAATTACTTTAATTGATTCTTTTGGATTTGATTTTCGTGCATTTAAAATAAAAGTATTTTCTTCTTGATTCCATGAAATAGATGCATTCATCATGTAATTAGTCGGGCGAAGCAATCTATTTTGATGAATTGCAATTGAATTATCTCCTTTAATTAAAAGCATTCTTTTTCCTTTAGGTAATTTTGAAGCAGCTCTGCCCCAATACTCAACATAACACGAACCAACAATTGAAAGCATTTTTTTGGATTTAACTGCATCATCAAGGATTTCAGCTGTTTTGTTAAATGAAACCATAACTTAATTAACATTAATAGTTATTTAAATTTAAGGTAAAACTTATTTGAGGTGAATAAATGGGTTGCGGATGCTGTTGTGGTGAAGAAAAAAAACCTGCAAAAAAAACAGTTAAGAAAAAGAAATAATTGATTCTTTTTCTATTTTTTTATTTTTTAAATCTCTTGATGTTTTAACCATTTAGTTCTTGTATAAGGATAATCAATTCTTTGATGAACGCCTCTTGATTCCTTTCTTTTTAATGCAGATGAAACAATTAAATTGCTTAACTGCAATGCACTAAAATAATTAATTGAATTAATTTCAGAAGTGAATTCAAATTCTTTTGCTTTTAATTCAATGAATTTTTTTGCATTCAATAAATGTTTTTTGCTTTTCATTATTGAAGCACGGCACCACATTTTTTTCCTTAAATCAGTTAAATGATTTTTTTCACTTTTTTTTGATTTGAATATTTTTTTACTGCATTTAATTGAACTGAAACAGTTTTTTCCTGATGCAATTGAAGCGTTTTCTCCTGCAACTTTTCCCATTACAATTGCTTCTAAAAGCGAATTGCATGCCAATCTGTTTGCTCCATGCAGTCCTGAACAAGATGATTCACCTGCAGAAAAAACATTGCTTAAACTGCTTTTTGCATTTAAATCAGTTTTAATTCCTCCAACACAGTAATGCGCGCTAGGAGTAATTGGAATCAAATCTTTTTCAGGATTTAATTTATTTTTTAATAATTCTTCATAAAAGGAAGGAAATCTTTTCATTAAAAAATCTTTTTTTAATTTTCTTACATCCATGAAAACTTTGTTTCCTTGGAATTCTTGTTCATAAATTGCTTTAGAAATAATGTCACGGGTTGCAAGCTCTGCTAAAGGAGAATAATCTTTAAGAAAACGTTTTCCATCAGAGTTTATAATTAATGCTTTTTCCCCGCGCAGTGATTCAGTTACAACATAATTGCTTTCCTTTCCCTTTAAAGTTGTTGGATGAAACTGCACGAATTCCAAATCACTTAAAACAATTCCTGCACGGAATGCCGCGCTTAAAGCAGTTCCTTTTGCTTCACTTGAATTAGTTGAATTAGAATAAATTGATGAATAACCACCTGTTGCAATTACAAATGATTTTGCTTTAACTGCTTGAAATCCTTTTTTATTAGAATAAATTACTGCTGAACTGCATTTATTTAAATTTACATTTAAATCAATTAAATTTGTTTCAGGAATTAAATGAATTCCTTTTTCTTTTACTAATGAAGCAATGAATTCAGTTAATCCTTTTCCTGTTCTGTCTCCAAAAATATGAAGCACGCGATTTTCTGAATGCCCGCCTTCTTTTCCTAAATCAATTTTACCATTTACTTCATCAAATTTCATTCCAAGCGAAATTAATTCTTTTATTTGAGGAATGCTTTTTTTAATAATAAATTCAGCTGTTTTTTTATTGCATAAACCAGCTCCTGCTTTGAGTGTATCATTTACATGCTTTTTAACTGAATCTCCTTTTGCAATAGGAGCAGCTAAACCGCCTTTTGCTTTAAATGAACTTGATTTTTTAATTGAAGAATAAATTAATGCAACTGAATCATTTTCCAAAGAAGCATAATAAGCAGCAGTTAATCCAGCTAAACCTGAACCAAAAATAATTACATCAAATTTTTGGCCATTATCACAAGATAAAGGAAAAGATTTTCTTTCAAGTAAATTCATAAAAATCATTTTTTGGTGAAGATATATCTTTTGCACGCCGATTTAATTCCTTTTGTTCGCATTTTTAATTTAGTTATTTCGTATTCTTTACTTAATCTTTGCAACTGTGATTTGCTGAATAATCCATATTGAAGAAGTATTCTGCCTCCTTTTTTCATCACAGAAGAAAGAGCTAAAAAATGCTCTATTTTTTCTTCAGAGTTAATCCATTGTTCATATCCTGCATGGCTATAAATTAAATCAATTTTCAAGTGATTGCGCTTAAAATATTCAGGTAAATGCTCTTTTAATTTAAAAATAAATTTAACTCCATCAATCTCATTCCATTGTGGATACCACATATTTCCATAACCAAAACAAAGCGCTTTTCCTTTAATTAAAGGGTCTGAAGTAAGCTGGCTTATTGCTTTTCCGTTTCCACAACCCCAATCTAATATAACTGGTTTCCTTCCTTTACTGCTTTGAACAAGTTCTCTTGCATATTTTCTTAAAGGAAATCGAACTCCAAAAGTAACACTGCGCAAAGAACTGTTATCAACAGGATAACCTCCATATTTAGAAGAGATTACAATTTCAGATTTTTTTGTAAAAAAATTTTCTTTTCTTGATATTTCTGCTAAATCCCAGTCACGTCTATCTATTGGAACATTTTTTCTCGTTTTTTCATGCCAATGTTTTCCAAAAACATATCCTTTTGACATTAAATCGCCTGCTTTAAAAAATAATTTTCGCTTTTGCGAAGCAAAAAACTTTTCTTTTTGCGAACGTAGCTTTTTCTTTTTTAAAAGAAAAAGCTCGAATTATTCTTTTTTTTCTTTTTCAATTATCGCTTTCATTCTTTTAACGCAGTCCATTTCTTCCAAATATTGTATTACTGGTTTTGAAAGCAGTTTTTTCCATTTACCGCCGTTAGTCATCATTTTACGGATTTTGCTGGAATCAATTTCTTTTAAATGAGAAATCATTTTTTTTACTTCAATTCCTTCGCGTTCAAATAATTGTTTTACAATAGGATTGTTAGTGTAAACTAAGTCAAATTCAGGAGTGTAAGAAATTACTTTGCTTGCCCATAAACCATACTGAGAAATATCATCAATTGGAATAATAAAGCATTTATCAAATAAGTTTTCTTTTTTTAATGCAAGTGAAATCATTTCAATTCTTTCTCCTGCAGTAAAAGGGTCATCTAATTCAAATGAATTCTGGCTTGAACCAACAACAATAATTAATTCTTCAACTTCTTTCAGAATTTTTTTTATTGCTTCATGATGCCCTGAATGATAAGGCTGAAATCTTCCGACAATTAATGCACGCATTATTTTTTCACCTTCAAACTGAAATCAACCTGAACTGCATTTTTAGTTATTTCACCTAAAGAAATGAAATCAGGCTTCAGTAAAGAGTATTCATGCAAGTTCTTTAAATTGATTCCCCCGCTTAATTCGATTACTGTTTTTTTATTTAATTGACGAATTAATTTAATTGCTTTTTCCGCGTTTTTAACTGAAAAATTGTCAAGCATTAAAATATCAGGATTTTCTTTAACTGCTTCAACTGCCTGCTTTAAAGAAGTTACTTCAACTTCAATTTTCTTTTTTCCTTTAAAATATTTTTTTGCTTTAATTAATGCTTCTGAAACTGATTTAAAAAAGAATAAATGATTTTCTTTTAATAAAATCAGTTCATTCAGATTTTTTCTGTGAGGCAAAATTCCTGCAAGAACGCATGCTTTTTTATCAAATTCATTGAAGCCAGGAATTGTTTTTCTTGTAGCTGAAACAGGAACAAGTGATTTTTGTTTTGCTTTTCCTGCAAGAGTTGCTACACCGCTCATTCTGCCTAAAACATTTAATGCAGTTCTTTCAATTTCAAGAATATCTTTATTCAATCCAATTAATTCCATTATTTTTTTTCCTTTAATTATTTTCTGCCCGTCTTTAACAAAAGATTTCACTTTCACTTTACGTGAATTAAATAAAAAAGTTAATTCTTCAATTCCTGCAATAATGCCTGAACTTTTAGCAGTGATTAATGCAATGCATTTTTTTTCAGGAATTAATGAAGTAGTAATGTCTTTTCCTGCAATATCTTCTTTAACTGCTGAAAGCAGTTTTTGTTTCATTAAAGATGAAAGCATATAAAAATAGTGAAAAAAGGAGTTAAAAAAAGGCATGGTTCAATTATAAAGAAATTAAATTTTTTAATCAGTATAATCCTTTTGCGATTCTTTCAACTTTAAGCCCTTTAACTGCTACTTCAGGAGTTAAAACAACTGAGTCTTCACCCCATGCTAAAGCTGCTTTTTGCTGTTTTGATAATCCTAAAACTTCATTTAAAATTCTGTTCATGTTATCGTTAATTCGTAAAGTGTTTGGAATTAAAGGAGAAACAATTTCACCATTCTTTACAATATAAGAATCCCCTCTAATTGTTGAAGTGAAATCGCTTGAATTCAATCCATTTACAGGATAAGTATACCAAATGCGTCCGACATAAATTCCGTTTTTTATTTCTTTAATTAATTCATCGTCATTGAATTCGCCTGATTCAACAACTAAATTTGTTGCATAAATTCCTGGTTCAGAATAATAATTTCTTCCTTCTCCTCCAAAGCGGAAGCCATTAGCTGAATTAAATCTTTTATCATAAGAATATTTTTTTGCATAATAACTGTTTGAAAGAAAATTCACAAGCATTCCTTCTTTGATTAAATCTGTTTTTTGAGTTGGAAGCCCTTCACAAGTAACTTTTTTTGAACCAATTAAATCAGGTTCAATTCCATTATCATAAATGCTTATTTTATCGCTTGCTATTTTAGAGTCAAGTTTTTCAGTGTAAGGGCTTGCCTGAACATCAACTGAACCTAAATTTAAGTCAAGTCGTGAATAAATTAAATCAGCAAAAGCAAGTCTTCCAAAAACCGCATTATAATTTCCTGAATCAATGTGTTTTCCGCCGATTAATGCATTAGCTTTATTCACTGACTCTAATCCAATATCATATGCTTTGAATTTATTTAATTTAGTTGAAGAATCAAACCACATTCCGCTTACTTCTGGTTTTGATTCAAAAATTGTTGTAAGAGTTCCTAATGCAATTGTTGATTCATCAAATTCATTTATTCCGTTTGAATTCACTACAGCCATTCTTTCAACAATGAAATCTAATTCACCGGTTAAATTAAAATTTTCATTTACTTTATTTGATTTAAGTGAATCAAATGCACCATTAATGCAGGAATAAGCTAAGTCAACTGCTACAGCATCATCTAAATCAATTAATTGATTGTCAGCATAATTTTTTAATTTAGGTTTTCCTTTTGGTTCTGCAAAAGATTTAAAGTCAATGTCATTTACAGCAGAATTTTTTGCTTTAAGAAAAGCTTTTTCAACTGCGGATTCATTTAATTCTGAATCCATTTTACCGAAACCGTTTTTACCGTCATCAAATAAAATTCTGACACTTAAACCATAAGATTCAGTTGATTTTGCTTCCTCTAATGCATTGCTTGAAACATTTGAAGCAAAACATAATCTGAAAGTATTCAGTCTGTTTGCTGAAACAAATACTTCTGCTTGTTTTACTTCTTTTTTTGCCTGTAAATGAATTAATCCTTTTTCCGCTACTCTTAGAAGTTCATTTAATTCAATCAATTCAATCACCATGAGCTCCTGAAACAATTGCTTTTCCTCTTAAAGAAGGCGCTCCATTTCCTAATTTCATTACTTGAATAGGAGCTCCTTTCCCGCAGTTAGGCACATTATGCATTCTGAAATCATTTCCTGTTAAATCAACTGAAGAAAGATATTCAAATGAATCTGCTTCCATTCCAGCCATTCTGTAAAGTTCTTTTAATTCACCGTTTTCAATTCTAAAAGCTTTCCAAGCAGTTATTTTAAAATTCTGGCGTGTTTCACCAATTGAAGGAGTTTTTCTTCCGATTAAATAAAATCCATCGCGTGTTTCTTCAATTAATTCTTCTGCTTTGCTTTTACCTGAAGCAAAACAAGTGTTATTCATTCGAATTAATGGAACCATTTCAGCAGTTGTTGCACGCATTCCGCCGTTAGCAGGCTGATTCAAAATTGCTGCTGTTTCCCTTGAATTCAAAAATTCTTTTAAAATTCCTTTATCAATATGAACTGATTTTTTTGCAAGAGTTCCTTCATCATCATACTTAAATTTACCATATCCTTCAAGAGAAGCATCAGAAAAAACAGTGATGTTTTCAGAAGCAACTTTTTTTCCAAACATGTTTTCATTTAATCCTTTAAACCACCATGCTCTGCCAGCCCATGCTGCTTCTCTTTTCAAAGCCCTGTCTGCTTCAACAGGGTGCCCGCAAATTTCATGAACTAAAAGAGAATTAAACCATGAATCAGTTACAACTGAAGTATTTTGAGAACGTTTCATTGCTTTTGCATTAGATAATTCAACTGTTCCATTGCATAAATAGTTCATGAATTCTTCAGCATTTTTTTCAAAACCATTTACTCCGTCAAAAACTTCTAATCCAAGTTTTTCACCCAAACTTTCATAATATGATTCCATATTTTTTCCTTTAGCAACAATAAAATAAAATGCTTCAGTTAAAGGAAAACTTTGGTCAATTAATGAGTTTTCAGTTGAAGCAAAAATTTTTCTTTCCATTCCAGTTGAAGCAGAAAAAACATTTGAAGCAATGCCGTTAATTTTACTGGCATTAACTGAAATATTTTCAGTGAATTTAATTAATTCCTCTAAACTTAAATCATCAGGTTTTTTTCTGCATTTAAATTCAACCTTATCCTGAAATGCTTTTGTTTCAGCAAAAAAATTTTCATTCAATGAACCAGTTAACTGAGGGTATTTTTTGCTTAAAAGTTTTTTTTGTGAAATGCTTTGCTTTGCGCGCTTAAAAGAAACATCTAAAAGAGAACGCAGAATTGATTTTAAATCAGAAAGCTGTAAAATGTTTAAAGATAATCCAGCCATTCCGCCTGCAGTGAAACCATCTTTTTTTGCATAAACTCTTACACCTAAACCTAAACCATAATCTTCTCCAGCGCCTTTAATTAATCCATTCTGCGCTGAAACTCCTTTGCCTTCACTTAACTCTAAACGTGCATCAGCATAAAGCAAATCAGAATTCATTTCAGAAGAAAAATCATTCAAACAAGAAACAAGTTCATCTTTAAATGAATCAAGACTTTCAATTTTTACTGAATTCATAAAAAAACACGAAAAAGCAATAGATTAAGAAAACAAGAAACAAATAAAAAACCATCAAAAATTATACATAACTACTTCTTTCAAAAATTACTTCGTTTTTCTTAATAAAGG
>JAFGBZ010000025.1 GCA_016932875.1 Candidatus Iainarchaeum sp. | reverse complement strand
ACTAGAATAATTCATGTTCTGTATTGCAATTGTTGCAAGGATTTTTTCTTTTTCAATTGAAAAAATTAATTTAATTAAAATCACTCCATTCAGGGGAGTAAAAGAAATTACTGGCGGTTTAATTTTCTTTAAATCAGATTTAGTTATTTTTTTATTAGTTAAATTGCTTAAATATTTTGATGCATTAAATATTTCTAATCCAACAATTTCTCCTTTTTTTTCTAAATCAATAATTAATTCCCCTAATTCAATGCTTCCCTTTGATTTTTTAGATTTATTATACAAATA
Organism: Candidatus Iainarchaeum sp.; assembly: GCA_016932875.1. Lineage (GTDB taxonomy): Archaea > Iainarchaeota > Iainarchaeia > Iainarchaeales > JAFGBZ01 > JAFGBZ01. The sequence continues at coordinate 3,288 of JAFGBZ010000025.1, read as the reverse complement.
AAGCAAATCTTCCTGAAAATCATAATCAGATTCAAACAACATTTTTTTCCACCTTTTTCTGCCAAATTAACCTTTGCTTTATAACCGTTTTAACAAAAATCTTTTTCTTTACATAATTTATTACAATTACATAAATATAAGCTGTTCTCTTAAACGGAATAAACCACAATTTATATTTTTCTTCAAATTCAACGCATTCCTGTTTTTCAATTAATTTAAGTGAAACAGGATTTTTTAAATCAGAAATTATTTTTTGTTTTTCTAACTGTCTTTGAATAATTCTTAACTCAGCATGATTGGTAAAAACAATTTCAAAATCAAGCTTTTTTAATTTCTCTGAAAAATCAATTCCATTCAATTAAATCAAATTACAAAGAAAAAAATTAATTAAATAAAGTTTCGGAGGTAGGTTGCCGGTGCGGAATCAAAACGGACGTGAATTTCTTCTTAATTTTAATTTAATATTTTTGCTTAATTTGTCTTGAATTTTATTGTAAACAGTAGTTATTTCTTCTGGCTTTAATTTAGCTCTTAAATCAGCTTCAATTAATGGAGCAGGATAAGCATACTCACGATGCATTGAACTTAAACTAAAAGCAATTCCTGCAAGTTTTTCAGATTTTTCTTTTAATTCTTTTTTTGAACTTAAAAATTCAATTCTTAAAGGTCTGTCAAATTCAGCTGCCTTCAAATACAATGCATGAACTTTTTCACTCCATTCTTTTGGAAAATCCTTTAAAATAGCATGATTGGAAATATTTTTAGTATAAGTGAAAGGAATTGTGGCTTCGCCTTTTTTTAAAAATGAATCCAATAAAAATGAATCCATTAAACCATTAAAACGCGTTTCAGGAATTGAAGTTTTTTCTGAAAGCATTCCGCAAAACCTTGAACCACGAGAATCTTCAACAAAACCAATTAAAGTGCAGTTATTTTTTTCCGCTGAATCATATAATGAAACAAATTCAGAAATAATTGATTTATAATCAGAATTAATTTCAGAATCATCTCTTGGTTTATCCTGATATTGCGGAACAATTGAACCATCCAAAAAAACAAAAGAAGCTTTTTTTTCTTCAATTAATTTTTTAGCCATTCTAACTTCTTCTTTTAAACGCATTAATGATTTAGAAATATTGAATTCATCTTCCTCTAAAATTTTGTTTACTAAATAAGGTTTAGGAAAATCAAAAAAACCAGGAAGATATTCTGCTTTTTGAAGCATTGAATTTTCATACTGAAAAGAAACTCCAACACATCTGATTAAAATCAAATCAATGAAAGCAAGTTTCTGTGAAACAAAACCTGAATCAACTCCTCCTACAAGAAAATTAACTTTAATTTCAGGAATTTTAAATACAAGAGAATTCTTGAAAGGGATTAATTCTTTTGCAAGAGAATTACGAGAAGAATCATTAAAAGAAATAACTTTAACCGCTTCATCAATTACTTTCTGCAATGAATCCATAAAAGAATAAACGAAAAAGAGATTTAAAAAGCTTTAGAGAGTAAGTTGCCGGTGCGAGGAATTAGTCATATTCCATATCAATTAATTTGTCTTCTTTTCTTAATGCAATTAACTGAGAATACATCTTGCTTCTTTTGCTATTTAAATAATCATCTGAAAGAAATAATTTTTTTTCTAAATGTTTTTTTAAAACAGGAGAAACTCTTGTTAAAACAAATGAAAGCAATTTTTTAAATTCAAAATTATCTGAAGAAATTAAAATTAAATTATCAATCATTTTTTCGCTTAATTCAGGTGGATTTTTTTTTCCGTTTCTTACAAGAACATCAATATCAAAAGGAATTGCTCCAAATCCGTTCCTTGTTTTAATTGATTCAACTAAATCATCAGGAGGATAATAACCTAAGTTGGCTACTTTAACTAATTCAGTTAATGCTTCAAATTTTGATTCTTCAGTAGGCAATTGTAATCTTGATTTATCTGAAAGCTTTTTGCCAGCAGACGAACCAAAAAACTGCGAAACTAAAACCCATTCACCATTACTCAAACGAGAATTATAACCGAAAGGAACAAGCGAATCATCAATAGGAATAACTCTTTTTTGAAAATCTTCTTTAGTCATTTTTGAACGCAGTTTTAATTTAACTGCACGCATTTTAGGAATTTTTACTCCTGCACGCATTAATTCAAAAATAATTTTATTGTATTCTTTTGCAAGAGAATCATTCAAAAAAAAACCAGATTTAAAAAATTTAACTGCAACTTTTTTTCCTGCACCTTTACTAAAAAACAATTTAGCTAAAAAAACTTCGCCAAAACGCCCTTGTCCTATCTGCTTTGCTTTTTCAATAAAAGAAAAACGCCGAACAGATTTTTCATTCATTAAACTCTTAAAAGAGCGAATTCCACCTTTAAAAACCATTTAAATCAATAAAAAAATGAAGTGAACTTAATTAAACCATTTCTTTTAAAATCTTTCAAGTGCTTTTAATAATACAGTAAAAAAAGAGGGATTTGAATGAAAGGAATGTTTTATGTTAAAACCATTGAAGCGGACTGGAAACCGCCTTTTAAGAAAAACATTAAGGAAGAAACCTTTAATTGCAGTGAAAAAGAATCATTTGACAGAATTACTGGAAATGGAAATGATGAAACTGTTTTCACTGTTGAAAGTGTTTCACCAGATAAAGCAAGAGTGAAATACAGTAAATTATTCACTTTAAAGAATTCACTTAATCCAACAAATTATGTTTTAGTAATGGATAAAGGACATGAACACACAATCACTTATTTATGGGGAGAACAAGGAATAACTAAATTAATTAAATTCAAAGGAACAAGTGAATTCAATAATGAATTATAAAATGCTTATATTAGTCCGCAATGATTTGAAAATGGGTAAAGGAAAAATCGCAGCCCAATGCGGACACGCAGTATTAGAAGCATATAAAAAAGCATTAAATAAAACACCTGAAGCAGTTCAAGAATGGGAAATGCTTGGACAGGAAAAAGTTGTATTAAAAGTTGAATCAAAAAAAGAATTACTTGAATGGTTTGAAAAATTAAAAAATTTATTTCCAATTGCATTAATTAAAGATGCGGGACATACTCAAGTTACTCCAGGAGAACCAACTTGTGTTGGAATAGGGCCTGCATTAGAATCAGAATTAAATAAATTTACAAAAGAATTAAAACTGCTTTAAATTTAATCAATAAATTAAATCCAATTCATTTAAATTCAATTTAACTCTAATTAATTTATGATTGAATTAAATTATGCAACTATTCCTAAAATCATTTTAGGAATTGCATTGATTTTT
>JAFGBZ010000002.1 GCA_016932875.1 Candidatus Iainarchaeum sp. | reverse complement strand
CCATAAAAAAATCCTTTAAACTGAATTTTTTATCCATTATTTCATTCCTTTAAAATTTTGTATAAAGCAAAAACAACAGTTAAATAAGCTAAAGTTCTTATTCCAATTAAAATTAAAGTTAATTGTTCTCTTAATTCAAATAATGTAGCTAAATGGCTTAAACCAAATAAAGCAAAAGCAAAGCCTACATAAAATGCATTTTTGTTTCTTTTTGATTTATATGCAAGAAAACCTAAAACAAAAATAATTATGCATAAAATCAAATTAACTACGTATATCGGGTCAAATACAAACATTATTTATTCCTCCTTTTACTTAATTCATTTACTTTGTTTTCAAAACCTTTTTCGCTTACATCAATTATTTTGTCCACAAAAATGCTTGTTTCCTGAATTAATGCTTTTGTTTCAGTTAAATTTAATGCAAAGAAAACTGATTTTGTTTTGTTTAATCTGATATTATTTATTATGCTTGAAAGAAATTTAGCAAGCACTTCTTTTTTATGATAAATCAGTAAATTGCTTATTGAATCAAACACAAGGTAATCAAATCCATGTTTTAAAAATTTATTTATTGCAATAGATAATTCTGTAAGGGAATTCGGACTTGAAACAAAATAGCATCCTTTTTCCTGCGAATCAGTTTTTCTGATTGTATTTGTTATGCCGTCAATGAATATAACATTTTGCATATTTACTCCGTTTTTTTCAAATATTTCTTTTAATGAATAAAATGTTTTATTCAAGGTAACAAAGCAGACGTTTTTTTCACTTAAATCTTTTGCAATGCTTATTGCTAATTCATTGTAGTCTTTTCCTTCAAACAACAGAAGCACTGTCTGGTTTTCCTCTAATTCTTTTTTTATATTCATTTAATTCCCTGTGATTTTTTTAACTGATTTAAGCAAATCATTTATATCAAAAGGTTTCTGAATGAAATCAACAATATTTCCTGCTTTAAGCAAATCTTCTTTTTCCGCTTCACCTACTCTTACAACACTTAAATAAGTTATTTTGATTTTTTTATCTATTTTAGGAATTGCATCTCTTACAGGAGTTCCAGGCATCATTATATCCATTAAAATTAAGTCAGGAGTCACTGTTTTTAATTTTTCTAAACAGTCATCTGCATTAACTGCTGAAACAACTTTGTAACCGTTTTTTTCAAGAACTGTTTTTACTGTGGTTACATTATCCGGTTCATCATCCACAACCATTATTGTTTTAACCATATTAATCCTCCATTAATTTAAAACTGATTTTATTTTTGAAACAATTGATTTAGGGGAAAAAGGCTTTTGAATAAAGCCGTCGCATTCACTTAAATCTGCTTCTTTTTCAGGAATAATTGAAACAAATAAAATTTTTGATTTTGAATCAACTCTTTCTTTTAACAAGCGCAATAAATCATAGCCTGATAAAGTAGGCATTTTAATATCTATTAAAATTATATCAAACTGGTTTTCATTAAGTAAATCCAGTGCTTTAGCGCCGTTAGTTGCAGTAAAAACTTTCATTCCTTCTTTTTCCAGGATTTCTTTCATTGAAAGAAGATCATCAAATTCATCATCAACAATTAAAACTTTTGTATTCATTAAAAGTCCTCCTAGACTTCATTAATAATAGATTTATTAATATATAAATTATTTGGATTAAAAATTAAGACAATAAACTAAGTTAATACTTTTAAAAAAATTAAATCATTAATCAAGTACAGTCAATTCATTGCTTGTTTCTGTGTTTCCTGCTTCACTTGAATTAAAAGGAGTTACTTCACATTTCCAAACATTTCCTGCATCAGTTTCCTGAGAAACAATTAAATCCCCTTTAGTATTATATAAAGCAAGTATTTGCTCTGGGCTTAAAGCGAAATCATAAATTTTGACTGAGTCCATTCTTCCAGCATAATTAAAACTTCCAAAAGGATAATAACCTAAATAAAGCGGTTCAGAATTAGTTCTTATATTAAATGGAGTAAAATTACACGATGATGCTTGAACACCATTAACATATATTTTTGCAGTTGTTCCATTAAATGTTGCAACAACATGCTGCCAAGAATTTAATTGAACTGCATTATTAGGAGTTGGACAATTTCTTTGCGAACCGCCATCAGCTAAAGCGATATCATATCTGTTATTTGAACTAGCATAACCTAATCCATACATTAAATAAGGAGCAGAAAAAGAAGTATGTGGTTTGCCTAATATTATTCCGTCACTTTTAAACTGCGTAGGATATAACCATGCTTCCATAGTTATGCCTTTACTTAAATTCAAACTTACTGAATGATTGATAAGAATGTATTCTGTTCCAGTGAATGCATATGCTCCGTTTAAGTCAAACCCGTTTGAAGAACTCCAAACAGCATTAACATTAGTTCCAGCATTATTGTTTCCAGAATAATCATTCAAAGAATTTACTGCCCCGCCTTCAAAAGGCATATTCAATACAGTTAATGAATCATTATTTTTATACCAATGTATAGAAGCAGATAAAGCATTAGAATTCAAAGCATAATTGCAGATTAAATCATCATCATTAGAATTATTATCAGTTGACGCAGTTAAAAATAAATGAGTTAATTCAATTAAATCATCATCTAAAACAAATGAATCAGTTTCCACATCTGAATAATTTTCTCCGTCAAAAAGAACACAGTAAATTGTTTGATTTCCTGAACCGTTTCCAGGAGTTGTTCCAATGCATTCAATATCTGAATAAGGCAAAGCAATATCTGTTTTTTCACAAAAATCTTTATTTGAATTAGATGGATTACTTGTTGTTGAACAAAAAAAATCTAAATTCACATTGCCATCATGTGAACCATTTCCAGTAACTAAAATCAATTCATTATACCCAGCAGTTGAAACATTTAAATCAATAGAATTTAATTCAGGTTCAATTACTGGTTCAAGGCTTGCATTGTTTGCTTTTTCACAAACTCCAATCAATGGCTTTAAACCAACCAAATTTTTTGAACTAATATTAGGAGAATCATAATCAATTTTTACATTAAAAGAATAAACTTCATTTTCAACACAAACAGCACTGCCAGAAACCAAACCCTTGCTTCCAGCATTAACTAAAACAGAACCAGAACCTAAAGGCAAACCATTAAAATAAATTTCATTAACAGTCAAAGACTCAAAAGAATTATTCTGCAACTGCAATAAAACACTTCCATTAGAATCAACAAAATAATCAACCACAGCCAAAGGAAAAACAGACTGCCAATAAGCCTTTGACTCTGATTCACTAATGCTGGAAGCAAAACCAGGAAAAAAACCAAGAACACCTGCTAAAACTAAAGCAATAACCACAACAACAGCTAAAACAACCAAATACTCAGTGGTACCCTGCGCAATTTTATCTAAATTCATTTTCTTTAACCTGAAAAAATTTTTAATTTTATTACAACTCTGAAATCACTAAACACCTTATTTAATTAATGCATTTATAAAAAAATATAAATTTAGTAATATATAAATCAAACTGAGCTAAATTAATTATAACTCAGTCGCAGGAATAAATCCTTTTTTTTCACTAAAATCTTTTGTTATAATAAATGCCTGTTTTAAGTTTAGTTCTTTTGCAGTCTTCATTAATTTCCTGTAATCAGATTCAGTGCCTTTGCTTTTTACTTCCAAAGCAGTGCTTTTATCCTGCAAAATAAAATCAATTTCCGCACCATTGCGTTTCTGATAATAATTTATTTTCCCATATTTCATTAAATTCAAAAAAACCGCATTTTCAAGCAAATTTCCTTTTTCCGCGTTACCAATGAATCTTGCAATTCCAGTATCACATAAATAGATTTTTTTTGAAGCTCTTATCTCGCTGTCAATATTTGTTGTAAATGGTTTAATTAAATGAATAAAAAAAGTGCTTTCAAGAAAAGAAAGATAAGAATAAACAGTTTCTCTTGAAATTCCAACTTCAGAAGAAATTTTTAAAATATCTATTTTTGAACCTGCCCTTTTGAGCAAAAGAAGCAGAATATCTCTGAAAGCAGACATATTCCTGAAATCAGATAAAGCAATAACTTCTTTTTCAAAATAAGATTTGAAAATATCTTCCAGTGCTTCTTGTTTTTCATGGATTGAATTAGCTAAAACAACCTGAGGAAAACCACCAAAATCCATATATTCTTCAAACAATTTTTTCAGTTTTTCTGATTCAATTTTATTTTTATTTTTGTCTTTATCAAAAAATTTGTCAGAAAAAACTTTATTTACTCCTTTAAAAACAAGAAATTCCTGAAAAGTTAAAGGAGCTAACTCCAAAACAACTTTTCGTCCTGCAAGACTTTCAGGAAAAAGATTTTTAAGGTAAAAACTGCTTGAACCGCTTAAAAAAAATTTAACATTATAATGATCAAAAAGAAACTTTATTGGCTTCACTAATTCGGGTTTTGCCTGAACTTCGTCTAAAAAAATAAATACTTTTTCCTTAGAATTAATTCCAAAAGAATTTAAGTTAAACCAAATGTTATTGTAATCAGTTTCTTCAAAAATTTTTTGATTAATGGGATTCTCAATATCCAAAAAAACCTTGTTTTTACTTTCAATTTTATCAAAAATCATTTTCAGCAAAGTTGTTTTTCCAACCCTGCGCATTCCAGTTAAAATAACAATTTCTTTAGTATTTAATTTCTTTTCTAAAACGCCCAAAAGAGGCCTAGAATAATACATATTACTACCTTACAAAAACGTTACTAATATGTAAACTATTAGCATACAACATTATTTAAAGCTTTTGTCTGTAAAAATAACCTAATTATTCAAATGCTAATTCAGCTGAAATCCGCATTCAAATCAATGCATGCTTTTCTGAGTTCAGAAGGAGTTATTCTCTGGCAGAAATCAATATCTGATTTTCCTATTGCATATTTTTTAAAGCATAAATCTTTTACCAAATAATTTGAATTATTTATATGAGTTTTTTCAGGGTAATTACAAATATTTGGTTCATTTGAATTAAATGCAATTAAATAAAAGCAGTCTAAATATTTTTGTCCTGCTGAAACAAATTCACATAAATCAGGATTTTTTGTTTCAACTGCAATTTCATAATAACATGAATCAATTAAATCAAATCTTGAAGAAATAATATTACTGCATAAAGAAGAATTATTTGATTTAACTGCAATTTCTTTAAAGCATTCTGATTTCAAATCAAAATCTCCTTGAATTAAATTACAGTACTCTGAATTAAGTGAATCAATTGCTTTTTGCTTGAAGCAGGAATCACGCCCTAAAGCAAGGGAAATCTCATAACAGGAATTCAAATCTTTTGCTTTAATTATGCTTTTTTCAGCGCATTGTTCTTTCAGCAAGTCATCTTTAATTAAAGCGCAAGCTGAAACAATTCCTAAACTTGTTCCAAGATAATTCAAACAAGAGTCTTTTTTTTCTTTTGCTTTAATTTCTAAACAAGAATTTGAATCAGAACTATTTTTTGCAATATAATTAAAGCAGTCATCCTGCTTATTTAAATCAATATAATTAGTGCAGTAAGTTTTGTCCTGAAGATTTGAAACAAAGAAATCAAGGCAGTCATCTCTTAATCTAATTTCTTCAAAAAAATTCCCGCTTATTTTAATGCATCCATCAATTTTTTTTGCTTTTTTTGAAGCTGAATTAAGGCATCTGTCGCGGAGCAATACATTTGCATCAGAAGGAATTTCAAAACATAATTCAAAATCAGGAATTGATTCAGCTGATTCATAAAAGCATGCAAATTTAATTGAATTCACTGAAATTTTATTGCATAAAGAATAATCTGATTTAACTGCAATTTCTTTAATGCAGTCATCTTTTAATGAAGGATTTATTTCACCGCATAAAGATTCATCTAAATATTTTACTGAAAGTAATTTAATGCATAAATCTTTTTCAAATGAATTTTCTTTTAAAAAACATTTATTTAAATCAGCTTCAAATTGATTTGATTGAACTATAGGAGTTTCATCTGCAGAAACTGGATTTGAAGGAGTTTCATTTCCTGAATCAGTTTGAGAAGCATAAAAATCTTCTCCTATTGGATTCAAATCAACTGGTTTTTGTTCAGGAATTAAATCAATGTTTTGAGGTTTTGATTGCCCGAAAAAAAAAGTAAATCCAACCAAAAGAATTACACCTAATGCAAGGGCAATAATTATTTTTTCCATTTCAATACCTTAATTTATTTTTAATAATTTAATTTATTTTAACCTAAAAAAACTGTTAAAAATGTTCTTGCTAAAAAGAAGAAAATCACTGAAACAATTAAAAGCAATGGAAAATACTTTACTCCGCTTTTTGGCTTGCCTGAAGAAAGCACTCCAATAAACATGCTTGCAAGAAAGCTGTTTCCAAGCAATAAAATCAAAGAAATAAATACCATGAAATCAGGAGTAATTGCCAGTTCAGCTGTTAAAAACCCTAATGAAGCAGTGTTTCCTGCAGGCATTACTGTGTCTGCCTGAATTGAATTAATTAATTCAAGGAACTGGATTGAAATTGATAAAAGCATTGGTGTTCCGATTAAAACAACAAATCCAATGAATAAAACAAATAATTTTGAGGAAGTTTCCAGTTCTTTTTTCATTTCCTGCGTCTGGCGTAAATCATTTGAAGTCATTTCAAGGAGTTTTGAAAGTTTTCCTCCAGAGCTTATTGACTGCGCGAAAAAAGAAATTGATTCCTTTAATGCTTTTGAATCAAATCTTTTATTTAATTCAGTTAATGCATTTGAAAATGATTCAGTGCCAAGAGCTTTAACTGACGCAATTTTTACTTCATTTGAAAGCGGGCCGAATTCTTTTCTTGCGCTTGAACGAAATGCATTAAACGGACTCATTCCTGCATTAATGTTTGAGCTTACTAACTGCAGAAAATCAGGAAGAATTGATTCAACATAATTTGTTCTGCGTTCAACTGCATAATAAATGTTGAAGTAATAAATTAATGCAGTTGAAATCATTGAAAAAAAAGCAATT
>JAFGBZ010000024.1 GCA_016932875.1 Candidatus Iainarchaeum sp. | reverse complement strand
TTTGAAACATGGATTGCCTTATTTTAGCGAAAAAGTAACTAAACAAGCAAGAATTATTTATTTTATTGAAAAAAACACAGTTTATGTTTTACATTGCTTTAAAACACACAAAGAATACGAAAAATGGTTTAATTCATTTAAATAAAGAGTAACTTTAAAAGCTTTTTAATTAACTTATTTTTTATGAAACAACAAAATTTATTTAGACTAAATTCAGTTGATTTAGTTAAAACTCTTTTTTGTTGTTGTTTCTGCTGAATTCAATTAAAATTTAATTGAATTTTTTTCATGAATTTTTTGGAGGTAATTATATATGAAGGAAAAAATTAGTATCGGAAAAATAAAGTTAGGAGAACGTCGGTGTCAGTAATGTTTTGAATTTTATTGGAAACACGCCGTTAATTAAATTAGGACGAATTCAGGCAAAGCTTGAATTCCTAAATCCAAGCGGAAGCATCAAAGACAGAATGGCTTTATTTATAGTTCAGAAAGCTGAAGAACGCGGAGAACTAAAAAAAGAAAGCAAAATAATTGAAGTCACTACTGGAAACACAGGAATTTCTTTTGCAATGATTTCAGCAATAAAAAAATTTGAATTCACTGCAGTAATGCCTGAATCAATGAGTGAAGAAAGAAAAACATTAATGAAATTATTTGGAGCAAAACTAATTTTAACTCCTGCAAAAGAAGACATGGCTGGAGCAATAAAAAAATACAATGAATTAATCAATAAAACCAATGCATGGCTTCCCAGACAATTTGAAAACCCAGATAATTTTCTTGCATACAAGCAAGGGCTTGGACAAGAAATAATTAATGAAACAAAAAAAATTGATGCATTCATTGCCGGAGCAGGAACAGGCGGAACAATAATTGGAATAGCAAAAGCATTAAAAGAAATTAATTCAAAAGCAAAAATAATTGCAGTTGAACCACAAGAATCAGCAGTGCTTTCAGGAAAAAATCCAGGAAATCATTTCATTCAAGGAATCGGAGAAGGATTTATTCCTCCTTTAATCAAAAAAAACAGGGATTTAATTGATGAAATAATTTCAATTAAAAGCATTGATGCATTAAAAAAAAGCAATGAACTTGCAAAAAACAATGGCTTGCTTGCAGGAATAAGTTCAGGAGCAAACATTCTTGCATGTATTAAAGCAAAAAAGAAATACAAAAACATTGTAACAGTTTTACCTGACAGAAAAGAAAGATACTTTAGCTTAAACCGGTTCAAATAACCGGTTTAAGTACACCTATTTCTTTAAATCCTTTTATTCAAAGAAATTAGTAAACGCAGGGTTAGTCAAGCGGTTAAAGACAGCAGGTTCAGGGCCTGCGGCTTAGTGCCTACGGGGGTTCGAATCCTCCACCCTGCAACTGTCACGCCCAGTTGGCATGCGAGAGCGCCTTCGGCAGCTCGTAATTAAAAGTGAATTTAACCGAATTCGCTTAAAACTTGTTTTTAAAATCCTTTCTTTTAGGAGTATTATTATGGTTAAAGTAAAAGATTTTGAATGGATTCCAGGAATGACTGTAAAGGAACTGGTTGAAGCTTATCGTGGAATAGGTTATCAAAGCATTGAATTACGCAAGGCAGCAGATGTAATTGTTAAAATGAAGAAAGATAATTCCAAGATTTTCCTTACATTTACTTCAAATATGGTTACTTCGGGTTTAAGGGGTTTTTTTTCTCAAATAATTAAACTTGGAATGTGTGATATAATTGTTACAACTGTTGGCGGAATAGAAGAAGATATAATGAAGGCTTCAGGTGAACAGTTTTCAGTTGGAACATTTGAAGCAGATTCAGTTGAATTACATGAAAAAGGAATTAATAAAGTTGGAAATATTTTCATTAAAAATGAAAGTTATATGAAATTTGAAAATCAAATGAATGAATTATTATTAAAATTATATGAAAAACAAAAAAGATGGGCTGTAAGCGATTTATTAAAAGAAATCGGTTTGACTTTAAATGATGAACAATCGATTTTATTTCAGGCAGCTAAAAATAATGTTCCAATTTTTTGCCCTGCAATAACTGACGGAGCATTTGGATTTCATTTATATTTATTCCAGCAAGACCATAAAGATTTCATTGTTGATGTAGTAAAAGATTTTGGAAATATTTTATACTGCACAACCCATGATGAAAAAAAAGGAATCATTGCTTTAGGCGGAAGCATTTCAAAACACCATGCATTACTAAGCACTTTATTGAATGGCGGAGCAAATTACGCTGTTTATTTAACCACAGCCCATAAAACAAGCGGAAGCATGAGCGGAGCCACAACAGAAGAAGCAAAATCATGGGGTAAAGTAAAAGATGAAAGCGATATTGCAACAGTAATCGGAGATGTAACAATTACTTTTCCTTTAACAATGATTGCAGCAATGGAGCAGTTAAAAGAAGAAAAATTATTGAAATCAATTGAAAAAGAAAAAACAGAAGAAAAATTAAATGAAAAAAAAGATTTAAATAAATTAAAAAAATTAGCTAAAAGTTAACTGATTTTAATGGAACCAAAATTTATTTTAAGTAAAAGCATTACGCTGAAGCAGTTCAATAAAATAAAAGAATTAACTGATTTAGTTTCATATAGTTCTAAAACAAATCCTGAAGTAACAAAAATCCTTGAAGAAAACACTTCATGTTATTTCAGCATTCATTCTGAAAATGAATTAATTCATGTGAAAGACAAAAAAAGAGTGATTTTTTTAGCGCAAAGCTGGACTCAAAAACAAATTCAAAAATTAATTAATCAAGGAATTGATTTTTTTGTAATTGATAATGAACCTGATTTAATGCAGTTGCTTGAATTCATTCAAGAAAAAAAAGTTAAAATTAATTTGCTTTTAAGAATGAAATTAAAGGAATTAACGATTAGAACAGAAAAATACTTTGTTTTTGGAATGAATTCCGAAACAATAAATAAATGGATTCCAAAACTAAAAGAAAATAAATTCATTGAAAAAATTGGAGTGCATTTCCATAGAAAAACACAGAATATGAGTGAATGGAATCTGCAGTTTGAGTTAGAGAATGCATTAAATGAAAAATCATTTGAATTAATTGATTTCATTAACATTGGCGGAGGAATTCCTTCAGTTTACGCCAATACAAATGAAGATGTAATTGAATCAATTTTTAATAAATTAAAAGAAATAAAGAAATGGGTTAATTCTAAAAAAATTAAATTAATTTTAGAACCAGGAAGATTTATTTCAGCTCCTGCAGTAAAGCTTGAAACTGAAATAATTGGATTATATGAAAACAATATTGTAGTAAATGCTTCAGTGTATAATACTGATTTAGATGCATTAATTGTTCCAGTTAAATTATTAGTTGAAGGCGAAGTAGAAAAAGAAAAAGGAACTCCTTTTGTAATTAAAGGAATTACTCCTTGTTCACTGGATTTATTCAGATACAGAGTTTACTTGAATTCACCTAAAATCGGCGATAAAATTACTTTTTTAAATGCAGGAGCATATAATTTTGCTTCAGATTTCTGTGATTTAAAGAAAATCAAAACAGAATTAATTGAATAATTATTTTAAGGAAATAATTTTTTTATTTTAAGGAATTACTCCTTTAATATGCTTTAATTCAATTTTTGGATCCAAATAAATTTTGAATCCTTTTTCTATTGCTCTTTCACAAAAAACCTGGTCTTCTCCTACAAGAGAACCATCATTTAAATATCTGTTGTCAAAAATCCTCGGCTTAAATTCTTCATTTAATTTTCTTATTACATCCATTTTCATTGCAATAAATCCAAATCCAACTGAATCAACTTCAATTAATTCCTTTGAATCATTTAATTTAATTGATTCATATCCTTCACCGTTTTTTTTGAATGCAATTGGAAATAATTCATTATTTTTTTTATTAAAATAAAGTCCTGAAACAATTTCTTTTCCTGAATCCAAATGATTCAATAACTGTTTTATTTGTTCAAAAGAAAAAATCATATCTGAATCCAGCCATAAAACATAATCAATTAATACTCCAGGAGTTTTTTCTTCAATTGAAATTAATTCTCTTGCAATTTTATTCCTGTTTTCAACAATATAAGGACTTGAAACAGTCAAAAAACCATGATTAAAATTAGTAACAATTCCTGGAATGCATTTCATTAAATCATGAAAACACATCCATTCCACTTGCTTACCGCAAGGCATTACAACAAACAAAGTTTTCTTCATATAAAACTACCATTCAATTATTCTTTTAATATGGGCCTGGAGAGAATTGAACTCTCTGCCTCAACCGTGTGAAGGTTGCGTCATAACCGATAGACTACAAGCCCTTAAAATTAATTCATTAAAGGAAAAAGAATTAAAGCTATTACTTAGTAAAAGCGCTTGCTGTTTTACCGCCGTCCCATGAATATCTTGGCTTGATTTTAGTTAACCATAATTTTTCAGTATTATCATCCAATACAATTGCGTATCCTTTTTCTTTCGGCATTTCCTGATAATATTTATCAAAATTTCCTTGCAAATAACTTGGACGCAGTTGAGAAACTGCTTCAATGTCTTCTTGTGCAGTCATTCTATGAGAAATAAATAAATCGCATTGACTAATGCAATCAGGATGCAGTTTATTTGGACGCTGAGTTGCTAAAAGTAAAGCTAATCCTGGTTGACGTCCAACTCTAACCCATTCAAGTAAAGAATTTAATGCAATTGATTCCTCGTCTTTAGGCATAAACATATGAGCTTCATCAATTAACATCCATACAATCGGCATATCGCTTTCAATTTTTTCTCCTTTAATTGCTTTTGATTCTTCTTCTTTTCTGTAAAGCATTCTTTCTTCAAATAATTTTTTTCCTAATAATCCAACAATAATATCTCTTGTTCCTTCCATTCCAATGCTTTGCCTGTAAGCAGAAACATCAATAATAGTTATTTGCCCGCCTTTAGCAATATCCTTTATTTTAGTTGCTTCTTTTTCAAACAAACCCCAGCTTTTAGAAGCATTAAATCTGTTAGCTAAAGCCATTTTAGATTTTTTATCTGATTCACTATCAACTTCAATTGCATTAAGGATATCATTTAAACCATAATAAGTTCCAAGAGATTCCTTTAAAGAATCAATTACTCGAGTAAGTAAAATTCCTTCTTCATCTCTCCAAGTTAATTTAAATAACGCCATCCATTCCTCTGTTCCTAACTCACTGTATTTAATTGCAAAACCTCCATCAACAGGCAAACCCTTTTCTTTATAGAATGAAAGTTTTCCTTTTGGAACTAAAACTTTTACATTAGTTACTTCAGGTTCTAAATCCCATTCAGCTAACAAAGAACGTTCTTCAGTATTAGGAATTTTTAAAGTCCAAAAAATTCCAACAGTATCAATTACAATAACACTTAAACGTCTTCTGATTTCAATTGGTAATCTCGCAAAACCTTCAATAATTACTGACATGCTGTAACTTTTTCCGCCGCCTCTCTTCCCGCAAACTAATACTACATGAGATTTAGTTACATCCATTACAATTTTTCTTCCCAATACAGGGCGTTCTCCTGCACTCATTACAACTTTCCCTAAATCAATGCATCCTTTTTTCCCATACTTTTCAATATCCTTTAACGGACGCCCAATAATTGAAACTTTTTCTTCCTTTAAAACCATGAAGTAAAATAAATTCAAACTAATATAAAAGAATTCACAAAACAAGTTTTCATAACAATTTAAATACTTTCATTAAAACATTAATACTGTGGGCCCGTAGCTCAGTCTGGTAGAGCACCTGATTGTTCAATTTAATTGAATGAGGTGAAGCTCTTAAAGTACGATACCAGAGAAACCAGGGCGCCGGGGGTTCAAATCCCCTCGGGCTCGCATTCAAACTTTTCTTTAAACAAAATCATAACTCTGTTTTATTCATTTTTTTGAATTCAATAAATGAATAAATTACTGTGCTGAATGAAGCAAATAAAAGTACTGCAAGCAAGAAATATATTCCAAAGAAAATGCTTGCTAAAGAAAGTATTCCTGCTGCAATAAATATTTTTCCGCCAAATTTATGAGTTTTAGTCCATACTTCTTCATTTGCTAAAGTCCAAGGAGTTCTTATTCCAACAAAAAAATTTCTCTTAAATGAAGGCATCAAATAACCTAATCCAATAAACAGTAATGAAATTAATGGAATTACAATTAAATTCATATTTAATTCATTGAATAAAATTACATAAATTATTCCTAAATAAAATAAGAAAAAAAATCCTTGAATTAATAAACTTGCACTCCAAAACTGTGGTTCAAATTCCTTCAAATTTTTTTTAAATGGTTCAAAAAAAGGAATAACTAAAAACAAAATTAATGTTCCAAGCATTATTATTGGAAACAAATACATTGTAACTGGTTCACCAAAACCATCAGCAGTTCCTTGCGCTCCCCAATGAGTTGGAATAATTGAAGGCATTAAAGGAATTACAATAAAAGCAATAATGAAAGAAAGAATTACTAAA
>JAFGBZ010000001.1 GCA_016932875.1 Candidatus Iainarchaeum sp. | reverse complement strand
ATTTCATGAATTTGGAGAAAACAAATTAAATGAATTAGAATTAAAAGCTCAAGAGTTACCGGAAATTAAATGGCATTTTATTGGTAATTTGCAGAGCAATAAAGCAAAAAAAGCAGTTGAATTAAGTGAAGTAATTCATTCAGTGAATTCAATGAAATTACTGGAAAAAATTGAAAAACATGCAAGCAGTATTCATAAAAAACAAAAAATATTTATTGAAATAAATACTTCAAATGAAGAAGCAAAAAAAGGAATTGAAATTGAAGAAGCAAAAAAATTAATTGAAACTGCAAAAAAAATGCATTCAATTGAATTAATTGGATTAATGACAATGGCTCCATTAATTGAACCAGAAAAAACACGCACTTATTTTAAAAAATTAAAAGAACTTGCTCGCGAATTTAATTTAAAAGAATTATCAATGGGAATGAGCAACGATTTTGAAATTGCAATTCAAGAAGGAAGCACATTAATCAGAATAGGAACAAAAATATTTGAATAAAAAATAAAAGAAGAAAATGAAAAGAATTATCTTTTCATTTCATTTTTCCTAAAAGGAAAAGCATTATTGCTTTTTGAATATGAAGTCTGTTTTCTGCTTGGTCAAATACAATTGATTGAGAGCCATCAATTACTTCAGCTGTTTGTTCATATCCACGCATTGCAGGCAAGCAGTTCATAAAAACTGCATCAGGTTTTGCATGCTTCATTAAAACAGAATTAACTTGATATGGTTTAAATAACTGAACTCTTTCTGCTTCTTTTTCTTTTGGAATATGATAGCTCATCCATGAATCAGTGTAAATAATGTCAGCATTTTTTGCTGCTTCAACCGCATCATTGGTAATCAATATTTTTGAACCATGCTTTGAAGCATATTCTTTTGCTTTTTCAACAACTTTTTTCTGCGGTTCATATTCTATACCTTTAGGGCTTGCAACAGCAACATCCATTCCAACCATTGAACAACCATAAAGCAATGAATGAGTTACATTATTGTTTGAATCCCCAAAATAAGCTAATTTTAATCCTTTCAGTTTTCCTTTTTTTTCTTTAATTATCTGTAAATCGCATGCAATCTGACAGGGATGACTAAAATTAGTTAAAGCATTAATTACCGGAACATCAGAGTGTTGAGCCATTTTCATTATATGTTCATGTTCAAATAATCTTGCCATAATTATATCAACAAATCTTGAAGAAGTTTTCACTGTGTCTTCAATTGATTCTTTTTTTCCCATAGGTGAATCAGCAATTGAATAAAAAATTCCATGCCCGCCCATTTGAGTCATTCCAACTTCAAACGAAACCCTTGTTCTAAGTGAAGGCTTTTCAAAAATCATTAAAAGAGTTTTATCCTTTAATGCTGTTGCATATTTTTCAGGATTTTTTTTAACATCAATCCCTAAATCAATTATTTTCTCCAGTTCTTCTGGAGTAAAGTCATATAAACTAGTTAAATGTCTAACCATTTCCATAACCCCCAGTAATTTTTATAATAAAAGAAAAAAGAAAATAAAAAGGGAATGGTAATTAACCAACAATTATTGTTCCTGTTTTTTCTTTAAATGCTTCAAAGCATTTTTCAATTGAAGAAATAATTACTTTTTTTCCGCCGTTTTCAATAAAACTTATTGCTGCACGGATTTTTGGCTCCATTGAACCTTTAGCAAAATGCCCTTCAGTTAAATATTGTTTTGCTTCTTTTACTGTGATTTTATTTAATTCTTTTTGGTTTTCTTTTCCAAAATTCAAATAAACTTTTTCAACTGCAGTTAAAATCATTAATTCATCTGCATTAATTTGATTTCCAAGCAATGCACTTGCACAGTCTTTATCAATTACTGCATCCATTCCTTCCAACCAAAAACCTTTTTCAGCAATTTCGTTTTTTTGTGATTCGCTTAATTCAATTGCTTTTGGTTTACCATAATAAACAGGTATTCCGCCTCCGCCACAGCAGATAACTATTGCACCTGAATCAATTAAAGCCTGAATTTCTTTTTTTTCAATTATATCAATTGGATTAGGGCTTGGAACAACTCTTCTGTAACCTCTTCCTGCATCTTCAATTACATTTGCTCCAAAAGATTTCAATTCATCTGCTTTTTCTTTTGAAAGAAAAGGCCCGACTGGTTTTGAAGGATTTTTTACAGCTGAATCATTTTCATCAACAAGCACTTGAGTTAATAAACAACAGACTTTTTTCTTAATTCCTTTTTCATTTAATTTATTCTGCAAACATTGCTCTAACATATAACCTATTTCTCCTTGAGATTGAGCATCAGCCACGCCTAAAGGAATTCCATAAGCTTTTCCTTCTCCTAACTGAGAACGAATTAAAATATTTCCAACCTGAGGGCCGTTTCCATGAGTTAAAACAATATTATGATTTTCCTGAATAATTTTAATTACTCCATCTAATGCTTTTCTTGCATTAGAAAACTGTTCAGCGATTGTTCCTTTCTGTTTTTCCTGAATCAGTGCATTTCCGCCTAAAGCAACAACCAGTTTCATATAAATTAGTTGTATAAATAACTTTATTAAATTAAATGAATTCAATTAATGCATGAATTCAAAGCTTGTTTTAATGCTTATAGGAATTTTTTTAATAACTCAAACACTGGGATTAATTGTTGCAGATAAATTAATTGCTGAAAACGTGCATGCAACTCTTATAACAGATAACCCTGAAGATGTTGAAAATTCAGTTGGATTATTTGTTTACATTCTTGCTTTTACTGCAGGATTATTGATTTTCATTAAATTTTTTGCAAAGTTTTCAGGAATTTTATTTAAAGCACTTGAACTGCTTGCAATTTTTGCAAGTTCAATGCTGGTAACACTTGTTTTTACTGAAACAATTCTGGTTTTAATCATTCCAGTAATTTTAATTGCATTAAGAATAATTTTTTCTGAAAATATCTGGTTAAGGAATTTAACTTCAGTTATTGCTACAGCAGGAGCAGGAGCATTAATCGGAGTAAGCTTGGGAATAATTCCAGTAATGATTTTAATTGCGCTTTTAGCAGTATATGATTTTATTGCAGTATTCAAAACAAAGCATATGGTTACTTTAGCTAAATCAATTACTAAAAAAAATCTTTCATTCACTTATGCTTTGCCAACCAAAGAACACCAGTTTGAATTAGGAACAGGAGATTTAGTTATTCCATTGGTTTTTGCTTCAAGCATTTTAAACGAATTCAAAGCAATAAAAACATTCCCTGAATATTTTTTTCCAGCAATAATAATTTTAGCAGTTTCATTAATTGGATTAATTATTACCGTGGAATTTGTTTCAAAAGATAAACCATTGCCTGCACTGCCAATTCAAAGCGCTTTAATGATAATAACTTATTTTGTGATTTCACTGGTGTTTTAACCCATCATTAAAATAGTTTTAATTAATTCGATTCCATAAAATCCTGCTAATGCAAGCAGTTCATATCTTAAAATTTTTCCCAGTGCAGCTGCAACAAAAAATCTTTTTGGATCAAATTTAATTATTCCTGCAGCAATTCCGATTAAATCAAAAGGAAACGGAGTGAAAGCACCTAAAAAAATGAAAATCATTCCGCTTGAACGAAGCCTGCGTTCAATTTCATCAAGTTTATCTGTTTCTTTTTTAATAAATTTTTCAGCTGATTTTACTCCCATTAAACCAATAATATAAGCACTCATTTCACCAACTGCTGAACCAATACCGCAAACTAATCCAATCAATAAAACATCAATAATGCTTTTTGAAAGTCCTGCTAAAATTAAAACAAAAAAATCAAGCGGAAGAGGAAGCAGAATAGATGCATTTGCAATAATTGCAACTAAAAATAATCCAAGATAACCAAAAGAATTAATGAATTCTAAAAGAGTTTCTTCAAATCCTTTTGGATCAGAATAATAAAAATAAATTATGGAAAGAATCAAAATAACAAAAAGCATTCCTGCAATAAAATAAATCCAGTTTTTATTATTTTTATTCAAATGAATCCCTTTAATTTAAAGAATATAATCCATAGGGATTAATAATAATTTTCTTTGAAAAAGTAATTGATGCAATATGAATTCAAAAAATTTTGCAAGAGAAACAGCAGTAAAGCTTCCTTTAATTGAATTAAGTGAAGGAGATTTTTTTCCAGGAATACAGGAATTTGAAGGAATGCATTTAATTACAAAAAAAGGATTCCGTGCAAGCAGAGTAAATATTTGGGGAATAATGCAGGGAAAAAAAATAACTCAAGAAGGAACAATGCTTGAATTAAATGATTTAACCTCAAAAATTGATGTTTTAATTCCTGACGAGCTTAATTTTGATGAAAACTTTAATGAAGGAGAAAGCCTGCAAATAATAGGCAAAATAAGGCAGGGAAACAAGAATTACGTGCTTGCAGAATCAGTTACTAAAATTTCGTTTGAAGAAGAGTTATTAAAAAGAGTTGATAATATTTATTCTTTAAAGCATTTAATGAAATTTAATGCAGAACAAAAAAAAGAAGAAGGAATTGTAATTGAAAGAAGACGAATATGAAAAGCTTTTATCTAAAGCGCATTTAATGATTCCTGCCCAAGAAGAAGAAAAAAACAGGCTTGAAATACCTAAACCTAGTTCTTTTGTGCAGGGAAAAAAAACAATAATAAATAATTTCGGGCAGATAGTTAAAGTAATTGAAAGAGAAGAAAAACATTTAATGAAATTTATATCAAAAGAAACCGCTGCACCGGCAACATTAGCAGAAGGAAAATTAAGCATTACAGGAAAATTCAGCGCAGTGCAGATGAATAAAATATTTAATTCATATATGAAAAATTATGTTTTATGCCCTGAATGCGGTAAACCAGACACTAAATTTTCTGAACAAAACGGAGTAAAAATAATTAAATGTGAAGCCTGCGGAGCAGTGTTTCCACTTAAAAAGATCTGATTTTAATGATTGGGAAAAAACATGAAATTAATTCAAAAACTGTTTTTGCTGCATGCGATAAAGAATTATTGAATAAAACACTGGAAGAAGGAAATGTTTCAATTAAAGTAAAAGAATCTTTTTATGGAAAAGAAGAAATAAAAGAAGAAAAAGCAAAAAAATTAATGAAGGAATGCGATTCAATTAATTTAATAGGAAAAAAAGCGGTTTCAGTTGCATTAAAAGAAGGAATTGCAAGTGAAAGAAACATGAAAAGAATAAAAGGAATACCGCACATACAAGTATATAGATTATAGGGGGAAAAAACTTGGGATTTCAAAAAAAACCTTTAAGCAAAAAAGACATTGAAGCAAAAGAAGAAAGAGCAATGGAAGAAGTAAGAAGAATTAAAATGCCTAGAAAAGAAGATCTTGAATTATTAGGAGTTATTACCAACCGTGTTGGAGGAACTCAAATAATGGTTTTAGCTGAAGACGGCATTGAAAGAAACTGCAGAATTCCTGGAAAAATGCAGAAAAAAATCTGGATGCGCGCAGACGATGTAGTAATAATCAAATTATGGGATTTCCAGAAAAGCAAAGCAGATGTAATATGGCGTTATACTCCTGCTCAAGCAGATTATTTAAGAAGAAAAGGAATAATTGACAGGATACTGGAAAAAATGGAAAACCAATGAAACTGGTTTTTAATTTTTTCACAGCAACTATTTTATTATGAAAGAAGAATTTGAAGAACCGGATTACAGGAAAAAATTTTTTTCAGACGAAAAAGACTATAAAACTTTTTCAAAAATATTTAACATTCATTCAATTAATGTAATCCATTCACTTGCATCAAAAGGATTCATTAATCAAATTGAGTTTGTAATTTCAACAGGAAAAGAAGCCCATGTGTTCAGAGCAAGCGATGGAAGCGGAAATTTTCTTGCAGCAAAAATATACAAAATTGAAACAAGCGAATTCAATAAAATGAATCAATATGTGCAAGGCGACTACAGATTTAAAAAAGTAAAAAAAGACAAAAAAGAACTTGTATTTGCATGGACAAGAAAAGAATTCAAAAATTTAGAGAAAGCAAACAATGCAGGAGTAAGAGTTCCATTACCAATAGTGTTCAAGGAAAATATTTTAATAATGGAATTCATTGGTGAAAATGGAATTGCATCACCAAAATTAAAAGACACTGTATGCGATTACAAATATGTTTATGAAAAAATAATTGAATCAATTGCAAGAATGCTTTACTTAGAAGAATTAGTGCATGCTGATTTAAGTGAATACAATATTTTAATGCAGAAAGGAGAACCAGTAATAATTGATATAGGACAAGGAGTATTAACAACTCATCCAAAAGCAAAAGAATTCTTTGAAAGAGATGCACAAAATATTGCAAACTTTTTCTCAAAAAAAGGCGTAAACACAGATTATGAAAAAGTAATTGAAGACATAAAAAAATGGAAGAAAAAACTGCTGGAAAAAGACTAATTTCAGCAAAACCTTTAAATATTATATATATAATTATTATATATATTATAGCCTTTTCTGGTTTGATTTTTATGATGGAAGAAATAAGAATTCCTATGCGCAGGTTAGGCGCATTAATTGGTCCTAAAGGAAGCATTAAAAGAGAAATTGAAAAACTTGGAACAGTTACTCTTGAAATTGATTCAGATGACGGAACAGTTTTAATTGAAGATATGGCTTCATCTGATGCAGAACAAGTTTTGACTGCAATAAAAGTAGTGAAAGCAATTGCAAGAGGATTTAGTCCTGAAAAAGCATTTAAATTATTTGAAGATAATTTAATTTCATTTGATGTAATTAATTTAAATGAATTTGATTTAAAAACCGGAAAAGCAATGCAGGTAAAACGTGGAAGAGTTATTGGCGCAGAAGGAAAAGCAAGATATGAAATAGAGAAAAGCAGCGGTGCAATGATTAGCGTGCAAGGAAAAACAATTGCATTTATTGGAACACTTGAACAAATTGATTTAGCTAAAAGAGCAGTTGAAATGCTTTTAGAAGGAGCAAAACATTCAACTGTGTTTGGGTTTATGCATAATAAACCTAGAACTGAAAAATTTGAATTATGAGGTGCATTAAATTGAGCGAAGAAAAAAAAGATGCAAAAGAAATTTCAATAGAAGAAAAAGGAAACAATGCAGAACAAATTTCAAAGGAATTCAAAGAGCATTCAGTTGCTGAATTCTTTAAAAAAAATATGCAGATGCTTGGATTAACCGGAAAAATTAAAGCAATGACAACTATTGTGCATGAATACGTAACCAATTCATTAGATGCATGTGAAGAAGCAAAAATTCTGCCTGATATTGAAGTGCAAATAAATGAATTAGGAAATGAACATTATGAAATTATTTCAAAAGATAACGGCCCTGGATTAACTAATGAAACTGTTGGAAAAGCTTTTGGAAAATTACTGGCTGGAACAAAATTCCATAGAATGATGCAGATGCGCGGACAACAAGGAATTGGATGTTCAGGTGCAACAATGCTTTCACAAATTACAACAGGACGCCCTACAAAAGTAATTACTGGAACAGAAACAGGAAAAGCAATAAGTGTTGAAATAACAATTGACCCGAAAAAAAACGAGCCAAAATTAGCTAATTTAACTGAATTAAAAAAAGAATTCAAAGGAACTGCAGTAAAATCTCAATTTAAAGGAGTAAAATATGTTAACTCAGAACAGGCTCCATTAGAATATTTGAGAAGAACTGCAATTGCAAATCCTCATGCTCAAATAACTTTTATTGATCCTTCAGGAGTGAAAACTGTTTTTGAAAGAACTTCAAAAATAATTCCAAAAAAACCATTGGAAATGAAATCACATCCAAGAGGAATTACAATTGATGAAATAATTACTTTATCAAAAAGAACTAAAGCAAGAAAAGTAAATTCATTTTTAAAAGAAGAATTAGACAGAATGGGAGACAAAGCAGTGCAGGATTTAACTAAAATGGTTTCATTTGATTTAAACAAGGATCCAAAACAATTAGAATGGGATGAAGCTGAAGAAATAGTTAAAGGATTCCAGAAAATTGATTTCATTGCTCCAAGAACTGATGGATTAAGGCCAATAGGAGAAGAACGAATCAAAAAATCAATTCTTTCAATTGTTACTCCTGAATTCCTTGAAGTAAACACAAGAAAACCACAGGTTTATGCAGGAGGATTTCCATTCCAAATTGAAGTAGGAGTTGCTTGGGGCGGAGGAGCAGGAAAAACTGTTTCAAACGCAGAAAAAGACGAAGAAGGACGAGCAGTAAGAAAAATTGAAATAATGCGTTTTGCAAACAATGCTCCATTATTATTTGATTCAGGAGGATGTGCAATAACAAAAGCAGTGCAGTCAATTGAATGGAAAAGATATGGAATAAGAGATGCAGAAAATGTTGCAATGACTGTTTTTGTTAACATGGTTTCAGTGCATATTCCTTACACTTCAGCAGGAAAGCAGGCAATTTCAGATGAAGATAAAATAATGGAAGAAATGCGTTTAGCATTAATGGATGTAGGAAGAAAAATTTACAGATATGTTGGATTCAAAAAAAGAGAAGAAGAAAAACAAAAGAAAAGAAAATTATTCAACAAATACGCAACAGAAGTAGCAATAGCAGTAAGTGAATTAACCGGAAAACCAATGAAGCCAATTGAACAAAAACTGCTTGAAATAATTATTAAAAGATTAAAAATAGAGGAAGCAAAAGATGCAAAAGAACAGGCAAAATGGGAAAATGTTTCAGAAGAAGAAATAGAAAAAGAATATGAAAAAACAAAAGAAAAAGAAGTGAAAGCAAAGAAAAAAAAGAAAACTAAAGTAAAAAACAAAGGTGATGAAGAATGACTGAAAAAATCAGCAAACGAGACAAACAAGTAATGAAATCACTTGAAGATGTAGGGCATGAAATATTTAAACAAATTCAAAAAGGAGACAACCCAACATATGAATTGCCTGTAAGAAATTTAAACAATGTTTTCTTTGATGAAAAAAGTAAAACAATTAAATTAGGAGACAAAAAAAGTGAAAGACAATTCATTAATGTAGCTCATTCAAGAAAATTCATGCAAACAATGCTTGTTGCAGCAGAAATAAATAAAGTAATAAGAGAAAGCGCAACTGTTTCAATCCGTGATTTGTATTATGCTTTAAAGCACACAATTGCTGACACAAATGAAAACACTTTTGAAGAACAAGGTGAATCAGATCCCATAATTGAAGACATTGAAGCATCAGTTAATTTATTGCGTGAAGAATTACATTTAAGCGCTTCAAGCAAAGGAGTTATTGCTGGAAACATGAAAATCAAAGACGGAAAAGATACAATTGATTTAACTAAAATGGGTTCAGGAGGATGGGGAGTTCCATCAAATGTTGAACCAGACAGAATTGAAATTAAAGATTTGAAAGCAGAATATATTTTATTCATTGAAAAAGATGCAGTATGGAAAAGATTCAATGAAGACAATTTCTGGAAAAAAAATAACTGCATAATTATAACAGGAAGAGGACAACCTTCAAGAGCAGAAAGAAGATTAACCCAGCGATTACATAAAGAATTTAATTTACCTGTTTATGCATTAATGGATGCAGATCCATGGGGAATGTATATTTATTCAGTAATAAAACAGGGTTCAATCAGCTTAAGCTACTCTGAAGAAAGTTTAGCAACTCCTGCAACAAAATTCATTGGATTAACAACCCAAGATGTTGAAACATACAAAATACCAAAAGAAGTAACAATTAAATTAAATCAAGGAGATGTAAAAAGATTAAATGAAATGAAGAATTATCCTTGGTTTAAGAAAAAAGAATGGCAGAATGAATTTGACAATATGAAAAAGAAAAACTATAAATTAGAACTTGAAGCATTAAGCAGAAAAGGAATCAGATACATTACAGAAACATATCTACCAAAAAAAATGAAAGAAGAAGACTTCTTACCTTAAAATTGTTTTATGGAAGTATTCTTTTAGGTTTTTTAAATTCTAAAACAGGGTTTCTAAAACCTATTCGTTTTCTAAAAGAATACTTTTTGATTCCATTTTGCATTAAAAGAGTTTTTAATTCATTATTAATTTTGCTTATTTCTAAAATTGCTACTCCACCAGGTCTAAGCCAACCAATTATTTTTTGAACAGATTCTAACCTTTTTGATTCATAAACTGTTGCACCAGAATGCGAATAAATTAAATCAAAACTTTCTCTCGGATTAATTTCAGCTAATCTTCCTTCAATTAAACGGTCTAATTTTTCTAATCCCTGAGATTTATTCAAAAAAGAATCAGGTAATTTAAGAACTAACCCAACTGTTCTGATTTTTGCACCAAATTTTTTCTTAAGTTCATTTAAAGCAACCCCCGCACCGCAACCTAAATCAAAAACTTTGAACGGTTTTTCTTCTGAATAATTATTAATTCTTTTTGAAATATGTGTTCTGATTTTAAATTTCAAATAATCTTCAACTTTATCTAAATCAGAATAAAAAATCCCCCACGGCCCTTCAGAATCACATTTTTCAACCTGAGCCAAATCTTTTGTTTTAAGAGCATAAAATTCAGGATTTCTTTTATGTTCCGGATGAAATATTCTCTTCCAAAAAGGAATAAACTCAGAAATTTTTCTTTTCATAAAAAGAATACCTCACAGCAGAATAAAATCATTTCTTTTCCATTAATTCAATTACTTCATCAATTTTTCCTTCTTCTAATAAATGAAATACTTTTTCTGCATCAAAAGCATTATTAAAATCAGTTTCATTTAAATTTTTTTCAAGCAATTCAAACCCTAAAGAAGAAATAGGTTTTTTTTCTGAATGAAGTTTTCTTAATTCCTCTATTTTTTTTGAAAACTGCTTTGAACTAAAATTTTTTGAAACACTAAAAATTGCTTTATCATTGAATTCACCAAGAATTTCATTTACATTAATATCTGATTCATTTAAACCAGCAGAAAGAGAACCAGTTAAATTCAATCTGATTAAAGGAGGCAAAGCATTTTCTTTGATTAAATCTTCTTCAATTAATTTCCTGCAATCATTTATTACTTCGCTTAATTTTGCTTCCTCAAATTTAATTTTATGATAAAATAATTTTCTTTGATTGGGAATTTCCTTAAATTTTAATTCACCTGTTTCTGATTCAAATAAATACAATCCTTTAGGTTTTTCCTGTTCTAAGCGCTTCATTTGAGTTGTAATGGTTGAACCAACTAACAAAAATTTTTTTCCTTCCAGTTCCTGCAAATTAGTCCAATGAAGATGCCCGTCAACAATTAAATCAAATCCTGAAGGCAAATCATTTAATGAAATGGTTGCAGTCATTTCATCTTCAAATGGAAGAAATTCTTTAATTGATTGATGCAATAATAAAATGTTTTTTTCGTTTTTAATTGGTTTTGGATTCCATGAATTTAATGCATTTAATGCATGCTTTTCAGGAATACCACTTAAACCATGAATAAATAACTTTTCTTTTCCTTTCTGAATTTCAGCAATTGATGCATGCAATTTAAGTAAAACTTTTGAAGCATTAAATGCATCTAAAATATTTAATGAATCTTTTCCTCTGAATTCATGGGTTCCTGAAATAGTTATAATTGGAATTCCAGTGAATTCAAATTCTTTTTTTTCAGAATTTTTTTCATGAAATATTTTTACTTCACTTGATTTGTTTCTTGCAGTTAAAAAAATCTGAAATGCTTTTTGAATCACTTCAATTTCAGGAACAGGTTCATTGAATAAATCTCCAACCAAAACAATTGCATCAGCATTATTTTCTAAAGCAATTTCAAAGCATTTCTGCGCATTATTAAATGCTTCTTCAAAACGAGGAGTTCCTTTCCCTAAACCTAAATGCAAATCAGAAAATAATGCAATATTCATTTACTCACTTTAAATTTTTCTTTTTAAAACATATTTTAGAATTATTGCTCCGATTACTGCTCCGATTAAAGCACTTAAACCAGTTACAAGTAATCCAGATAAGCCTGATTTAAAGAGCCCTCCAAAAAAAATGCTTGCAGTAAAATAACCTAAAACACAGGGAATTAAAATTACCAGCAAACTAATATAATCAATTTTTGAACTCAATAAATTCACTTCTCAATTAATTTCTTTAATTTAGTATAATTCAGTTCAGTTAAACTCTTAATTTGCATGTCTGCATGAGAGAAATCATGCATTTCAGTGAATTTAGTGGGAAAAGCAATTGCTTTTAATCCAGCAGATTTAGCTGCCTGCACTCCAATCAAAGTATCTTCAATTGCAAT
>JAFGBZ010000023.1 GCA_016932875.1 Candidatus Iainarchaeum sp. | reverse complement strand
TTTCGCATGAATCAAATTTTTCTTTTGGAAGTTCAATAAAAACTTTTACATATTCTCCTTGCGTGTAAACTTTTTGCGAAGTCCAGATTTTTCCTTTTTGGAATCCACTTAAAGGTATAAAAATAAGCAAAGCACATGCAATAATCAGAAAAATTGCGATAACTAAAATTAATTTAAAATTGTTTTTTTCCATTTAATTCTCCTTTTAGTTTCATTCTTCTTTATACTCTTTTTCCAGTAATTTTTTTATTGTTTCTGCTTTCTTTTTTCCTAGTAATTCTGTTTTTTGAAGTTCTTTTTCTGTTGCATTTACAATGTTTTTAACTGATTTGAATTCTTTCAGTAAATTGATTGCTGCCTGCGGGCCAATCATTGGAAATGATTCAACAATAAATCTTTGCTGTTCTGCTGAAGTAATTCCTTTTCTTCCAATTCTTAATCTTATTTCTTTGTCTTCTTTGAATTGTTCTCTTTTAGCTATTACATAAAGAAATTCAGCTGTTTCTTTTGCTCCTGAAACAAAGAAAACAGAGGTTCTGTAATTTAATGCAAGCGAAGTTAATGCTCCGATTAAAGCGTTTTTATGAATGTTTCTTAAATTAAATAAATCTTCCATTCTTCCTTCAACTAAATATAATGGCATTGAATAATTTTCATTCATTTTAATGGCTTGTGAAAATAATCTTCCATCCAGTAATGAAGTTAAAAAGTCTTCAACTGTTTTTCTTTCAACAACTACATCATCGCTTAAAATATAATCTCCTATTTCCATTTGCTTTACTTTAATTAAACAGCCCATTTCTTCCAATAATTCTGATACTTTGCTGTTTCTTTCTCTTGCATCAACATAAATTTCTATTTTGTTTTTTATTTCTTCAGTGTATTTTGTTAAAGTTGTTTGCTTTGGTAAAACATTTTCTTTTTTGTTTTTTATTTCTCTTAAAGTTGAATGCATTCTTTTTTCTTTTGCAATTGAACTCCAGTAATATGCTTCATCTCTTGTATTTTTTGCAATTAAAATAATTGTTTTTCCTTTATGGAATCTTCCTGTTCTGCCTCTTCGTTGGATAAATCTTATTTCGCTTGGAACTGCTTCAAAGAATACAACTAAATCAACTGCAGGAATATCTAATCCTTCTTCTGCTACACTTGAACATAAAAGAGTGTTGTATTTTCCTTCTTTGAATTCTTGAAGCAATTGAATTTGTTCTTTTTGCTTCATTCCTTTTCCTGATTCTTTATTTGCTTGTCCAATGAATGGAGCAGCTTTAATGATTTTTTCTTCTTTTAAGTATTCTTCCAAGAATTTAATTGAGTCCCTGAAATGATTGAATACTAATACTCTTGATTCAGGATTATTTGAAAATTGTTCTTTAAGAATTTTTTTTAATTCCATTAATTTTGGATGCATTAATTTTGCATTAAATGCTTTTTCAGTTAATTTAATTGCGTTCTGAACTTCCTCTGAATTCATTAACATTAAACTTGCTTTTGATGCCTTGCTTTTTTCTGTTTCTTTTTGCATTGAATCAAAATAATTTTTTAACGGTGAAATGCCCTGGGTTTCAAGCAAGTCAACTGCATGGCTTAATTTAATTAAAGCAGCTGTTCTTGATGCAGCAATAAAATAGCTTGGTTTAGTGATTTTTTCTGATGTAAGTTCTTTTCTTATTTTATATTGAATTTCTAAAAGTTTTTTTCTTCCAATCATTTGCGGATTAATTGTATTAGTTAAACCGATTTTTTTTAATGCAATAAGTTGTTTTGAAATAAATTCATTTAATGATTTTTTTATTTCAAGGAATTCTGTTGGTAAAATAATGCTTTTCCATTCAATTTCAATTTCATTAGAGTAAGGCATTATGTCTTTATCGCTTAATGATTTCACTTCAATGTTTGAAATAAATAAATTCCTGTTTACATCCTGAATTCTTTCATTTTCACTTCCGGGAGAAGCAGTTAAACCTAAAATTAACGGATTTTTTTCCTGTTTAATATACTGCTTTGCAATGAACGGATAAGCATAATCTTTTACTGCTCTATGCGCTTCATCAAAAATAATTAATCCTGTTTCTTTTAATGAAATTCTTCCATGCATTAAATCATTTTCAATTGTCTGCGGAGTAGCACAAATTATTTTTGCTTTATTCCATGCATTCACTCTTTTTTCAGGCAAAGTTGTTCCAGTAAGCAAAACAATTTCTTCTTCAGGAATTAAAGTAAACTGTTTGAATGATTTTTGATGCTGTACTGCTAAAGGTTTTGTTGGCGCTAAAAAAAGAATTTTTCTTTCAGGATTTTTTTCCAATACTTTTGCAGTTAAAAGAACTGCAATAACTGTTTTTCCTAAAGCAGTTGGAGCAACAATTAAAGTATTTCCTTTGCTTAAAACAGAGTCAACTAAACTAACTTGATATTCTCTTTCTTCAATTAAATTTTCTTTAATTAATTTGCTTGAAACAAATTTCATTGACTCACATTTTTATTTGAAGCTAATTGATTTTAAACCCATCAAATAATTTAATTCAATTAAAACAGATTTCTTTTTTTTTCCTTTAATTTCTTTTCTTTCTTTAATTTTTTTCTTTTTCCCTTTGATTTTCTTTAATTTATTTTTTTTTTTTTTTTATTTCTTTTTTTTTTTTT
>JAFGBZ010000022.1 GCA_016932875.1 Candidatus Iainarchaeum sp. | reverse complement strand
TATCTGGAACACAGTTTGGAGAATCTGTTTTGCAGTCTGTTCCTGGTGTTGGTGCTGCACCAGTGAAATTTTTTCTAAGTACTACTCTGTAAACTGGTGTTTTATCTTTCAATACTTTGTATTTTGGATTATTTTCAGTAAATGAAATTACTACTTCATAGGAATTCATAAAACTGCAGTTCATTCCAAAACTATCTGTAGTGTTTTCTCTTACTTCATTTAATCCTGCATGTGCTTTTATTTTATCTGATTCAATTGCTAATTCAAACAAACCTACTGGATCAGTATCATCTGTATTGGTGTAAGGTGAACTGTTTCTGAATACAGTTAAAAATATTTGTTCTGAATCAGTTAAAAGTTTTTTTTCAACAATTTCTTCAAGCTTGCTTTTCATTGAATCATTTCCTGTGTCATTATAAAAACCAAAATTTTTGTAAATTCCTGTGAAACCAATTGGTTGCGGAGTTCCTTCTTTAGGGCATGTTCCAAGCGGAGCAGGATTCCATGTTGAACTTCCTGATTGAATTGGATTTGTTTTTGGACCGCATCCATCACAGAATCCTAATTTATAATTTTCAATTGAATTTGAATAATTTGCTGTAAGAATTCCGTTATTTCCATTTTCTCCGAATTCAATGAGTCTTCCTGCTTCAAATACTTTAAAAATTCTTATTGGAACATAAATTCTCATATTTCCTCTTGGAATAATCGGCTGTCTTATTGTTCTTCCTGTTGAATTGCTTCTTATTTCAAGTGCAGGAAGTTTTTCATAATCTTCATTGCTTATTGAAGCAAAATCTAAATTAATGTAAAAACTTCCATCACATTTATCAAAAGGAATTCCTTCATCTTCTCCGCAGGTAATTATTTCCATGAATTTATCATTTGTTTGTGATTTTTGCATTGCTTTTACCATTGTATCAGTAGTTTCCTGTCTTGGGCTTGTTTTTAATGTAATTGTATATCCTCTTGGGTCATTTATGTTTGCTAAAGTATTTTCTAAAGCGCTTGCAAGTCTGTTAGCAAAAGCAGTTACATCATTGTTTCCTGTTGTTCCAACAAAAAACTGATTAATGAATCCTTTTTTTATGTCTTCAAGTGTTTTTTCAGTTTCATCTAATGGATAATTATTTGCTTCTGCTTGGAAATAAGATTCTAATGCATAACGAATATCATAATTAAAAGTTTGTAGTGCATCTGCTCTGGCTAAATCAACTATTGCCTGCAGTTCAGATTGTTCTTCTAAATCACTCATCACTGTTATTGCATTGCTTTCAACTCCAAGCATTGATTGGGTTACAAGCACTGCTAAAACAATTAAAATAAATGAAACAAGTGCAGTGAAAAGAGTAAATCCTTTTGAATTCATTTTAATTAATTTAATTTTTTTCTGCATAAGCATTATGAATGAAAAAAGAATTATTTAATGCTTTTCAATTGCATTTCATCCGGTATAAGAAGCCCATACTTTGTAAGTGCTAACCCAAGTGCTTAATTCCTGTTCATCATTTGCTCTAGTGTTTTTAACTGAGTTAGTAGCTTCATCATATTTTTGAAGAACACATTCAATTTCAGCATCTTCAAATATTGTTGTTGGTTCTTTATTGCATGAATTATATAATTCAGTTAATTTTGTTTTTGCATAAGTAATATTTTCATTTATATTTGTTTTATTGTTTCCAAATAAATTTGTTGGATTGAAGTCTGCTTTTTGTGTTTTTGAATTCCATCCAAACCCATTTTTCCATATTGAAACAGTTGCAAGCATTGCAGCTATTTCAGTTGAATCGCTGTTGCCTGAAATTAATTCTCCTAAAGTAATTTCTGGTGTTTTTTGATTGTAATAAGCAAGTACATTGCTTTGATGTCCTCTTATTGGCGGAGTAATTGTTGTGTTAGGATATAGTTTCAGTAAATAAAATGGTTTATTGTATTCTGCTGGATTGCAGGATTCAATGAATTTAGGATTAGTTTCTTTAAGTTCAGTTTCAAGTTCATATTTTTCAATTTTTATTGCTCCTGTGCTTTTATCAATTATTATGCTTGCTGAATAAAGCTGTCCTTTAACAAAAGTTCCTTCAGGTAAATTTGTTGGAGGTATTTGTATTAAACTTGGACTTTCTTTACTGTCTTTATTTGAATTTAATGCTTCTTCTGTTGCTTTGTTTTCTGTTAATCCTTCTTTTTCCATTAATCTTTCTCTTAACCAGTATTTTTCAGTTACTGTTCCTGCAATAATTGCCATTCCTCCTGAAAGAAGTCCTTTGCCTATGGTTAATGCTGATTTAAGCATTGAAGTTGGATAAAAAGCTTTTTTGAATAATGTTTTCAGGAACCCAGTATTTGTTTCTTTTTTTAATAATGCTTCGTAAAGAATTCTTGTTGTTGCTGCAGCTATTTCTGGTTTGCTTGTAACTCCCTCATCAGTTAAGGTTGATGTATTTGGATTAGTTGTTGTTTCTGCAGATGCATTATTGATTCCTGTTGTAGTTGGTGTTTCTTCTGTTGTTTGATTTACTTCTTCTGCTAATTTATCTATTTGTCCTGCTGAAGGATTTATTACTGAATCAATAAGGAAATTTATTGCTGAACCTATTCCAGGTATTTTTCCTACTAATTCTTTTATTTTTCCACCAACATTTTTTATTGCATTTTTTGCTGTGCCTGTAATGCTCCAGTAATCAGCCATTTCCCATGCTGTTGGTACAACACAGTACATTGCCATGTCTCCTAATGCGCCGATTCCTAATTTTATTGCTCCTAGCGCTCCTGCTGTAAGCATGCATGCACCCATTCCAACTAATTTTGCTTCTATTTTTAATCCTCTGTATTTGTCGTTTGATGCAAGTGATTTTTCATTGCTTCCTTTTTCTTTTGCTTCTTTTATTGCTTTTTCTGCAAGTCCTGCTTTTTCAATATCATTTAAATTAATTCCATCTTTCAATTCATTTGACCAGTAAGGAATAAAATAAACTTTTCCGTTTGAAGGAATTTCTTTTTCAGTTAATGCAAGTATTTTTTTCTTTATTTCAGTTGGATGAATTGCGCATGCTTTTACTTCAATTTTTTCCTGTGCTTTTCCTTGAGTTCCAGTGGTTGATTCAGCAGTAATATTTATTTTTCCCTGCACTTTAAAGAATTCATTTGTTCCTTTAGCGCATAATTGTATTTTGTCTTCATATGTTTCTGATTCTTTTCTTGTTTTTAATTCAAGTTCACTTGCTTTTTCTCCTTTTAAATCCTTGAAATATAATTCTGCTATTCCTATTGTTTTTCCTTCTTCTGGTTCTGCAGTAAGTTTTATTCTTTCAGTTACTTTTCCTGAAACAGTTATTTCAGTGCATTTTTCCTGATTTAATGTAACACTTAATGGATTTCCTTTAATGCTTAATACTCCGCTTGAAGCATATCCTTTTGCTTTAATAATATTGTTTTCAACATCAATGCAGATATTATCTTTGAATGAACTTTTTGCAATTGAATCCATTACTTTTGCTGCTTCATCTGCTATTCCTTGAATTGTTTTTTCATCTTGTGAACCTGAATCAAGTATTCTTGCCTGAATTGTTATTGGGCTTGTTTCGCTTGATTCATGCATTTCTAATTCAAGTAATTTTTGTTCTCTGGTTCCTTTCACTAAATCAAGTTTATTGCTTGAACCATTATCGCTTGCGCGTTCTTTTGAACCAAATAAATTTGTTGCAAGAGTTTCTTTTGCTTTTTCAAACTCTGCATCTCCTGTAACTACTCCAAGCATTGTTCCATAATTTGATTCAACTGAAAGTCCTTTATCTTTTGGTAAAAAATTCATTATATTTTGTATTTTTGGACTGCACTGTTCGGTTAAATCTTTTTGAAGTATTTCAACAAAAATATGATTGTTTCCTGGATTAAGTGTGTTTCCTTCAACTGCCATATTTCCTGTTATTTTAATTTGGTATCTTCCGCATCCAGTAAATGAACCATTAATTGAAATTTGATTGCTTCTTACATCAATGTTTCCTAAATTGCTTGTGATTAAAGGGCTTCCTAATTTTCCGCTTTCTTCAATCGTTTTTCTAAGAATTTCAGTTGAAACTTTATCGTGCATTAAATAAACATTGAATGAATTTGAAGTAACTCCTAAATCAGCAAAAGAACAGTAACCTGTTAATTTACAGCTTGCTTTTTCTGCATCATGCTGATAAGATAATGCTTTGTTTTTTGCTTCATTTACTTTTTCTTCAATTTTTTTAACTAAATATTCAGCCATTAATTCTGCATCACAGTATTTTACATCGCATGAAGCGCTTGAAGCAATTTCTGGTAACCAAAAATCAGTTGAAGCTTCTTTTCCTTCTGTTTCACATAAATTAATTTTTCTTTTGCTTGAAGCTTGTTCATCTTTGAATGCCTGTTTTCCTATTTTAATATTTACTTGAACTGGATCTGATTCAATCCATGTATTGCTTAAAGGAAGATATCCTAAGAAATAAACTTGTTTTGCTCCGACTTTATCTGAATCCCATTCTTCATTTAAATTCAGTATTGCTGAAACTTTTGCTGTTTCTCCTGGCATAATGCTTATCTGATTAGGATTAAATATAAGTGAATTTAATCCAAATTGATTTGGCCTTATTTCTTGAACCATTACTTCTTCTAAACAAGTGTTCTTTAAGGTAATATAATCTATTTTTGCTCCAGTTGTTTCAGTATTCTGGAAATTAATCTGTGTTTGTCCTGTTACTTTTAAGCAGTTTTCAGGATTAACATGGGCGAAAACATTTATTGCTCCGAAATCAAATAATTTTCCGTTTACTCTTCCTTGAACATTTATTACACTTTTATCTGCAATGGTTGTTTTAGCATTATTTTCAGGAATTACTGTAACTCCTGCTGAAACAGTTGTTCCTTTTTCAAGCACATTGAACTGGTTTGGCATTACATTTATTCTTGTGGTTCCAGTAATGTATTGCTGTGCATCTCCTAAACCAATGTCTTCAATTTTTATTTCTCCTGTGTTTTTCAAAAACACTGGTCTTGTTACAGGAATTCTTTCTCCTGCAGGCGAAGTAGCTAAATAGAAATCAATATTTCTTGGATAAATATTTAATGCAGTTGATGCATCCCAGAAAACAACTTCTAATGGAATGCTTGCTGCAGAAGGGCTTGATTTGAATTCAATATTAAATTTAAATGATTTTTTTGAAGGATAATTTCTCATTAAATTATTTGTTACTTTTACTGTAATTGTTTGTTCATTTTCAACTGAAGTTCCTTTGTTTCCGCTTAAATCAATTTCATCAACTTGGATTGTAATTAAATCTGTTTTGCTTGAAACAGGAATTACTTGCGGACTTAAACGCACTGGTTCACTGCATTTATTTTTAACAGTTAACTGAATTTCCTGTGTTTGTTCATAATTGTTTGCACCATAAAACCCTGTGTTATTTCCTAATGGATTGGAATAATAATCTCCTGTTTGTCCATTATCCTGATAATATCCTTGTGCATCATAATAACTCATATATTGATTATTTGCATTTTGTGTTGAATTGCTTTTTGAAGCAGTATAATTATTTGCATAGCTTTCACGTTCAGCACTGCTTGAAGTAAAATAAACAACCAGTTCATCCTCTGAAAATTCCAAGCATTCAGGATTTATTGCAGGAT
The DNA here is from genome assembly GCA_016932875.1 of Candidatus Iainarchaeum sp. Lineage (GTDB taxonomy): Archaea > Iainarchaeota > Iainarchaeia > Iainarchaeales > JAFGBZ01 > JAFGBZ01. The sequence goes on along the minus strand of JAFGBZ010000022.1, from coordinate 4,682 downwards.
TATATTTCAAATTAAGTTTTGTTTTAGCGCTTACAGAATATTTTCCTTTTACTTTTCCTTTAACAATTATTTCAGCTGTTCCTGATTCTGCTTCTTTTATTCCATCATATGATGCAATTAAATCCATGGATTGTTTTGAATTTGGTGAAATCATTAAAACATTTCCAAATTCTGTGTTGAATCCTGAAGGATAATTTTTTGCAGGTTTTAATTCAGCAGTAATGTCATCAATTATTTCTCCTGAAATATTTTTTATTTCAATTGAAGTTCTTGCTTCTTTTTCATTTTTTGAAATAATTAAATTGATTTCTTTTGGTAATTGAATTATTCCTTGTTTTGTTATTTCAAATTCTTTTTTCTTTGAAGAATATCCTTTATGCTTTACTTCAATTTCAATTAATCCTGAATCAAATGAATTCTTTATTTCATATAATCCGTTTTTTCCTGTTCCAAGCAAGTCATTTCCTTTAATGTATTTAATTTGTTTTCCTTCAGAATAAATTTTTAATTCAGCTTCAGTTAATGGAACTGTTTCTTCTCCTTCAACTTTTATTTTAAAATCCTGTCCAAATAAAATTGGTTCAGGAATGCTTGAAAAATCAAGTTCTTTTTCTTCTTCAATCGGGAAATGAAATTCTTTTGTTAAAATATCTTTTCCTGAAATAATTTGCACTGAAATAAAAGTGTTTCCTGTTTCTCTTGCTTCAAAATAAACACTTGATTCTTTTACTTGTGAAGCAGTTAAAGTCATAAGAGGGGTTTCAATTTCAGTTCTTGTTTTTTCTTCTTCTGTTGTAATGCTTTGGAATTGTTCTCCTGACTGGGTTGAATTAAATGAAATCAATGGATTGCTTTTATCTGTTGAAGCTTTTATTTTTGCAGTTGAATTTTCTGATTGAATTAATTCAACTATTAAAGCATAATTTTTGTTTTTTGATGCAATGAATTCTTCTGCAGGAATTTCTTCGCCTTCATCATTTTCAAACCTGAATGAAGCGCAGACATTTCCAGAGCATTCGCTTAAGCCATTAAATAAAAGGAATGATTCTTTTTTTGTTTCAGCATATAATGGACTTTTTGTTTCAGTTGACTGCAGTTGTGCTAATTCAGAATCTATTGGTTCGCGCAAATATTTTCCTGCAATATTAGTCCATGCCCTGTAATGCACTTCAAATGAATTTGCTGCTCCTGTTTCTTTTGCAGTTACTTTTACTTTAATTTCTTTTGTTCCGCCTTTAGAAAAAATTAATTCCAAAAATTTGTTTGATTCATTTGCTGTTCCTTCATTTGCATAATCTGCTTCCTGATTTTCTTGAGTGTAAATTCTTCCAAAAAAACTTTTCGCATCAGCTGCAAGGAATCCAGTTATTCCTTCATCCATTGAATCAACATAAACTTCTTCATCACTTCCAACTCTTACATGAAAGCCGTTTTCAAAATTTCCTTCAGGATACTGTACAGTGAATTTTAATGTTCCTGTTTCCCCGCGCTTTAATCCTTTTACTTCTGTTCCGTTTTCATTAAATAATCCTTTAAATTCAATTTTTGGTTCTAATCCAGTTAAATCTCCTTCAGGAATTCTTAAATTTATTTTTTCTTTTCCTCTTAAATCTACTTCCTCTGAATAAGTTACTCCATCTTCTGAAGTATATTCCACATTAACAAAATCATTTCCCTGTGAATCAAACCAAATAGTTTCCTCTAATGTGTTTCCTTCAAATAATATATTTCCCTGTGAATCAGTAATCTTAACTGTTCCTTTAAGCCAGTTTCCTCTTAAATCAGTTAAATCAATTCCTTTAACTCCTTTCATTTTAGTTAAATAAATTACTGCTTCTTCTTCTGAATTCAGCATTTGAAGTGAAGTGCTTCCTTCATCATAATTTTTGCTTGCATAAATAATCAGATTTAAATTCAATTCCATTGGAACAGTTACTTTTCCATCTAAATCAGTTAAAATTGAAGGCAGTCCTAAAGGAAGTTTCATTCCATTTGAATCCTCATAAAATAAAACACTTGCATTGTTTGCGGCAAGAGCTTTTGAATCAACCACAAGCACATTAAGAATTCCTGAATTAGTTGAAGTTGATTTGCTTAATTCAAATTTAATATTCGGTTCAAGAAATGAATTAAATTTTTTTCTTTGAGGCAGATAATCCAATGAATAAGCTGTAACAATATATTCTGAATCAGGATTCAATGAATTAAATTGAACTGAACCAGAAAAATCAGTTTCTTCTTCTCCTATTTTTTCTCCAAATAAATTAAATAACTGCACTGAAGCATGAATCAATTGTAATCCATCTTCTTTTGAATAAACTTCAACTCTTACTGAATTTCCTCCTTTCATTAAAGGAATTTCTTTTGCTTCCTGTTCAGCCCTTAATTCAAAAGTCATTTTTTGAATGCTTGAATCAAATGAAACATATCCCTGCTTTGAAACAACAACTCTTATGGTTGAACCTTTATCCACATCAAATGGAAGCTCATTTGATTCAACTAAATCATCAAATAAAGTGACTTCAGTTAAAGAATCATAAACTCTTATATTTGTTCCTGTAATTGGCTGTTTTGTTTCAGCATCAATTGGTTTTAAAATTAATCTTGTTTTTCCTTCCAATGCAATTGATTTTGGCTCTAAAGAAATTTCTGTTGATTGGTTTTCCTTGAATGTAATGTTTTGTTCTTTTGGTTCATAATAATTTTTTGGCTTAATGCTTACCAATGCTTCAGAATCATTTGAAACAATGCATTCATATTCTCCTGTAGTTTTTTCACTGCATTCAACTGTTGTTCCATCCATTAAAGAAGCAGTTACAACCGCACCAGTTACAGGCGATTTATTTTGTGCATCAACTAAAATTATTTTTCCTGTAATAAATTTTGAATCTTTTCTGAATCTTAAATTAACAAGAAGGTTATTGCTAAGTTCAAGGGTTGTCTGGGTTTGCTTGTTTTCGCTTCCAACATATCCATCTTTTTCTGCAATAAATAAAATGCTTGTTCCTGTTCTGATATTTTTTATTACTGCGGTGCTTCCTGATTCAAAAATTTTTTTGATGTTTCCTTTTTCATCAAATAAATCAAATGATTTTTCATTATCTCCATAAAAAGCAGTGATTTTAACTCCTGTAAGAGGAGTATTATTTTGGTCAAGTATTTTAAAGCTGATATTTGTTTCAGGAGCTCCAACTAAAAAAACCGCACCCACTAAAAGCACAATTAAAACAATTAATGCAATGCTTGCAGGAAAAACAGGAATTCCTTTTTCCTCTAAAGGATTAATTACATTATAAACAGGCAATCCTTTTTGCTCTAATGAATCCATTAATCCAAAAAACTTTTCCTCTAAACCAGAATAAATTTCACCCAGCTTTTCAGTAATCATTCAACCACTAAATAATTCATTTAATTAATTAATATTAGTAATAAAGTTAAAAGGGTATATATATTAATTACCTTTTCCCTGCTCCCCTTGTTTGGAAAACCGTTAACTGGTTATATTTGATATAATTCCTTTATTTTTTGTTTTACTTCTTTTAATTTTTGTTTTGTTATTTTTCCTGTTTTTGTTTCAATCAATCTCTTGTAAACCGTTACAGGGTTATCAACCATTATATTGCTTTCTTGTTTAAGAAATCCTTCAGTTACATCTTCTGAAGTTAAATTAACATCAAATTGTGTTTTTTTTCCTTTAGAAGTAATTTTAAGTAAAATCAAATCATCTGATTTTTTATTGAATTCTGAATTACTTATTACTAAAGCAGGCCTTGTTTTCATTCCGATTTGCTCTGAAAAAAGAACATTTGCGATAACAATATCTCCTTGTTCAAAAATCAAAGAGTTCATGTGCATCTACTCCTTCTTCAGCCCAGCGTTTCATTGCATAAACTCTCCAAGGGTCTTTTTCTGATTCAAGCAGCATGATTTTTTCTTCAATCGCCTTTCTCGCAACCTCACTCCATTTAATTTCAGAATATTTCTTCATTTTAGAGTGCAATTCTTTTGGAACAGCCAAAGTCATATTAACCATTAAATCACCTTAAATAAGTAAAATAAGTAATTTATTTAAAATGAACTTTTTTCATTAATTCATTGAATTTCTTGTTTTCAGTTGCCCATAAAAACCAAATTAAATAAATTCCTGCAATTCCAATGAATAAAAATATTTTAAATAAAATTTCATGAAATAAATCAGCATAAAATTCTCCTGCAATTTTTAAAATCAAAACACTTAAAACAATTCTTGCAATATTTCCAATTCCTAAAACAATTACTCCTGCAATCGCTCCAAGAATTCTTTTCTTTCTTGAAATTCCAATGCTTGCAAGAATGCATGAAACTAAAACAATTGATTCTAAAAGCCCTGAACATAAATAAGTGATTGAAACAACGTAATCAAAATTAGTGAATTCAATTAAAACAGGATTCTGTAAAACAATTATTCCTTGAAATCCAATTAAAGTAAAAACAATCCATGCAAAAAAAGCAGGAACAAATTCAATCCACTGCAATGGAATAAATAAAAAAAGTAAATTCAAAACCAAAAACCAAATTAAAAAAAATCCAATGAATTTCAATCCTTTTTTTTGTTCTGATTTATTATTTAAATCTGATTTAATTTTTTGAAGAAAATTTTTTGAATTCATTTAATCAGTTAGTTAAAATTTTGATTGGATCGT
>JAFGBZ010000021.1 GCA_016932875.1 Candidatus Iainarchaeum sp. | reverse complement strand
TTCAACCATGAATTTTTCATTTGCTTTAAGCAAATATTTTTGCCCGTATTTTTCTATTTCTTTTTCCTTACAGTAATTTACTTCAAGCTGAACAGGATTAGCAATAAATGTTGCTCTTTTTGCTTTTGGTTCAATTATTTTTTTATTTAAATCAGCTAATTTATTCATTTCAATTGTTGCATCATTAGTATTAATTCCTAAATCAAGTATTGCATGCTTTAATGCTTCTGGTTCAAATCCTCTTTTCCTTAAAGCACAAATAGTTCCTAATCTTACATCATCCCATCCAGTATAAAGTCCTTCTTCAATTCCTTTAGATATTTTTGAAGTGCTTAAAACCATTTCACCTAATTTAATTCTTCCAAAATGAACTGCATGCGGATAAACCCACCCAAAAAATTCATATAAATATTTTTGTTTAGTCATATTCTGTTCATGTTCTTGTCCGCGAATAATTAATGTAACTCCTAATAAATGATCATCAATTGCTGAAGCAAAATTATAGCTTGGCCATAAAATATATTTTTGTTTTACTCTTGGATGATTAGGCCAGTCAACTATTTTTGCAGCCCACCAATCACGAATGCTTGGATCAACATGGTTTAAATCAGTTTTAATTCTTAAAACAGCCTGCCCTTCCTTGAATTCATGGGAAAGCATTTTATCAAATCTTTTTCTTTGCTCTTTTTTATCCAGTTCCCTGCAAGGACAAGCAGTTTTTTCAGTAATTAATTTTCTCCATTCCTCTGAATCACAAGTGCATACATAAGCTTTATCTAAATCAATTATTTTTTTCATGTGTTCATAATAAATTTCAATTCTGTCTGAAGCAAAAAAAGTTTCATCAACTTTAATTCCAAGCCAGTTTAAATCCCTGTTAAATATTTCTTCTGCATTACTCATTGATTTTTTTACTTTCGGATCAGTGTCATCAAATCTTAAAATAAATTTTCCATTATATTTTCTTGCATATTCATAGGAAACAATTGCTGCTCTTGCATTACCTAAATGAAACGGCCCATTAGGATTAGGAGCATATCTTGTTACAACTGGTTCTTTTTCAGCCCAATCTAATTCAGGCAAGCCTTCTTTTTTTTCTTGAACCTTTAATTCATAACTTCCTTCAAATTCATGAAATTTTTTTTCAATTTCACTGAAAGGCAAAGCATTAATTTCTTTAACTGTTTCAATTACTTCAGGCATTACATTCTTAATATTCAACTCTTTATCTAATGCCTTTAATTTACCAATAATTGCGCCAATATCTGCTTTTCCTTCATGCAGAAAAGCATTCTTTACTCCATAACGAAAAGCATTTTCTTTAACTTCAGAAACATTCATAAATAAATTAATTCAAGAAAGAAGTTTAAATAACTTGGGTTTTCAGTAAGTACTTGAAAACAGTAACTAATTTAAATTGTTTTTATAATATGTATTTACAAATAATATACTTGTAGGTGATTTTATGGCTACTATTACTTTATCGGTTTCAGATGATTTAAAAGCAAAAATGGATGCAACTGATTGGGTTAATTGGTCTTCTGTTGCAAGAGGTGCTTTTGCGGAAACTTTAACTGATGTTGAAGCTTTGCAGGCAATGAAAAAAGTAAGGGAATTATCTGAAATAAGTGATTCGGATAAAAGAGAAATTAAAGAAGAAATTGCTAAAGAAGTAATTAAATCCATTGAAAAAACAAGCAAAAAAATTAAATCAGGTGAAATCAAGCCAATGAATTCAAAGGAATTTATTAAATGGTGTGATTTACTTTGAAAATAGATGTCTCTGCTTTAGAAGACACTTTGAAGAAACTAAAGAAAAAAGACATTTCTTTATTCAACGCGCTTCAAAAAAAAATAATTCAAATAGCAGAATTAGATAAACAAACAATCCATCACTTTAAAAATTTAAGAAAACCATTAAATGAATTCAAAAGAGTTCACATTGGAAGCTATGTATTAATGTTTAAAGTAGAAGAAGATACTGTGATTTTTGATAAATTTGTTCATCACGATGAAGCATATCTCTAAAATAAATTATCCCCAGAATTTGTCAAAATAGTGGTTTAATGTGTTTGCTAATGGTTTGTTTTCAGGCCAAATAGTAAAGTGATATTCTGGTTTATCTAAATTGAAATCACTTAAAGCCATAATGACTTTTTTATCATCAATTACATAGGCATGCATTCCGTGTTCTGCTTCTTTGATTTTTCCGCCTAAAGAAGTTATTTCCAATGCATTTTTTGCGTTTTCAACTGAATTTTTTCCTAAAATTTTTACATTTAATTTATTTGGATTAGCTTTAATTGATTCCTTTAAAGAATAATAATCTTTTGAATGATTTGTAAAAGCATTAACTGAATCATTTGCTTTCTCTAATTCCTGTGAAAGAATTTTAAAAAAATCCTGTTTTTCTTTTACTTTCATTACTTTTTCATTAATGCTTGAATCAATTTCAGCAACGCTTAATAATTCAGTGATTTCTTTTGATTTTTCTTCAAGCAATCCTAATTCTTTTCTTTTTTCTTCAATTAATTTAGCAAAAACTCTGTCAGGTTCAACTGAACGATATTTTTTTGGGCGTCCGGCAATTTCAATAATTAAATTATTTTTAGTTAATTTATCCAATACATCATAAACACGGGTTTTAGGAACCTGTGCATGTCTTGAAATTTCAGGAGCTTCAGCTTCACGTAAAGTAAATAATGCAGTTAAAGTCTTGGATTCATATTCAGTTAAACCAAGTCTTTCAATAAAAAGATTAATATTTTTTTCATTCATTGAAGCCAACCCGCCTAAAATGACGTATTTTTAATATACTATATATTAGCACAAGACAAGTATTTAAATTTACTGCTTTCAGTGATTAAATTAAGAAAAAGCCCTTTTTTTGCTTATTTTGCTTCAAAAAAGCATTTAAAAGCATTTTAACGTGGTTTTAAGGCTTTTGGTTTCTTTGATTTTTGGTGATTTTTGCGGGCTTTATAGTTTTGGGAAAGCGATTCAGGAGAATAAACTCTTGATTTAGGAATATCTTGATATTCTCTGAATAAATTTCTTTGTTTTAATGCATTCAATCTTTTTTCTTTATTTGCTTCACTTGGTTTACTCATTAGTGAGCCCCAAACAGGGATGTGAAAACCGCCTTTGATTTTTGTTGTTTCGCGAAATAAAAAAGGATAATCTCTAGAACAATATCTCCAATCGCTTCCAAATCCATATACTTCTGTTTTATGGCTTGTTTTAAATCTATTTTCTTTTAATCGTGCTTTAACTTCATTTGCTATTAATTCAGGATTTAAATCCAACCCATGTTCTGGAACGATGTGCTCTTTTCTTGTGGTGATTATCGCTTTTTTTCCAAGTTCTTCTTTAATTTTTTTCTTAAATGCATTTTCAAGTTCTGATATTTCATTGTTTCTTTTTATTCTGTCTGGATTTAATGTAAAATATGTTGGGCTTGAAACAAAAACAATTACTGCGTTTTCTTTTTTTGCTTGTTCAATTAAAGGATAAAGTCTTTTTTCAAAATATTTTTCAATATCTTTTTTTTTGTATGTTTCTGTTGTCCAGCTTAAATAAAAAGCAGGATGAGTTATCCAGTAAATTTTATTTACTTCCATTTTTTTCACTTAAATTTTATTCCTGCATATGCAACAACATTGTTTTTATCGTTTGTAACTGCTGCGCTTGAAGTATATTCAATTAATTCAGCTTTATTTAAGCCAATTCTTTTAGAAAATTCAATTGCAACAGTAATTCCTGTAAACCCGCAAATTGAAGCATTATTTTCAGTTACAAATTCATGAAATCCTTTTGAATCCAGTTTTTTAATGAATTCAATTGCCTTGAAATCAGTTTCTTTTGCTTTTTTTTCTGATTCAAAATGAGTGAAATCACTTGAAGCAATTAAAGAAAATTTTTTTTCATTAAATAATTCACTTAAAATTTTTCCCAGTTCAGCTAATTTTTTATAATCATATTCTGCTAAAGCAATTGCAACAATTTCATAATCTGAATTCAAATAACTTAAAAAAGGAAGAATTACTTCAATTGAATGTTCTCCAATATGAGCTAATTCATCAAAATCAATTTTTAATTTTTCTTTTAATTTTTCAGCTAAAAAAGAATTAATTTTATTTTTTTTTTCATTTAATGGATTAATCCATTTTCCTTCAGGATAAATACTTATTTTTTCTCCTATCCCAGTATGATTAGGACACAATATTATGTATACTTTTCTTTTTTTTAGTGCTGTAATTGCTTTTGCTGCTGTTTTTCCTGAATAAATTAATCCTGCATGCGGGCAAATAACTGCATTGCATGAATCTTTTTTTGTGTTTAAAAAAAATTCTTTTAGCATTAATTCAAGTTTTTTTCCTTTTGGATAAAAGCTTTCCTGAACAGCTAATTCGCGGAGCATGAAATATTAATGCATTGAATTAAATTAAATTGTTTGGTTTAATTTAATTTTTTCTTTTCTTTTAAATGCAGGTAATTTTCTTTTGAAACAACTGGTTTTCCTAGTTCTTTTTCTGTTTCAATTCTTGCTTTTTTTGCAACAGTACCGCCTCTTTTAGCTGAAGTTTTACATTTTTTCATCCCTTGCGAGTTTTCTTTTTTAGTTATTTCTGTTGCAACCTTTTCACCTAACATTGAAAAAATTAGTTCTAAATCATTCATATGATCGCGTAAATTCTGGTTTTTATTTTTCGCATTTAATCCTTTGATTTTTTTATGCTGTTTAGTGTTTACATCAAATGCTGCTGAATGAATTTCATCAGTTAAAATTCCGAATTCATTTCCTTTGATTTCGCGTTCTTTCCATTCATCTGTTAATTCTTGTCTTACTGTAATTCCTCTTAATCTTTTTTCAATCCATGGTTTAGGGTATCCTTTTAGTTCATAGTATTCTTTTGCTCTGTTCTGCGCTAATTCAGGATTTTCTATTTCTTGCACTCTTTCATATCCTACTCTTGCAAGCCATAATTTGAATGGCTCAGCTTTAGGAGAAGGAATTGATTGAATTAAACGGAATGCACTTTCAGTGTTAACACAGTCAGTTTCATATTTTTTTCTATCTGAAGAAACAAGTTTCAGTTGTACGATTTTATCGTACAACTCATATGCACCTTCATTAGTTAATTTAATTTTTAAATCGCTCCAATATCTTCTTGGATTATTGCTTTCAGTTAACGCCCATATGACATCAATAACCGAAAAAAACCATTCTTCTTTATGCCATGTTTTTCTTATTTTTTTTCCTTCAAATACGGCTAAAGCATTTTCTTTCTCCAATTCCAACCACCAGAAGAATAAGGTTTGAGTACTTTTTAAAGATTTGGAGAGTAAATTGCCGGTGCGAAGCAGTTAATGCAATTGAAAAAATAAAAAAAGTTAAGCGGAATTAATTAAGCACTGCTGAAGCAGTGCACTTGTGCTCGGAGAGTATGTCCATCGCCCGACGTGACGGGTGTTAGTCTCTTCTTTGTGGTTTTCTTCCTCTGAAATGTCTTGGGCGTTGTTCTTGTTGTGGTCTTTCTTTTACTTCTTTTACTTGTTGTTCAAATAATTCAAGTTTTTCTTCAAAGTCTTTTTCATTTATTTGAATTCCTTTTTCTTTAAAGTATTCTCTTGCAAGAAGCCAGTAAACTAAAGCTAAACTTTTTCTTCCTTTATTATTTACTGGAATAACTAAATCAGTATCCTTGAATGAATTGTTTGTACTGCATAAAGCTATTACTGGTACTCTGATTATGTTTGCTTCTTTTATTGCTTGTCCGTCTGATTCTGGTTCTGTTATAATAATCATTTTTGGTTCAATGAATCTGCGGGAGCTTGAATTAGTGAATGTTCCTGGAACAAATCTTCCTGTAATAAAATGTGCGCCGATTAATTTTGCAAATTGTTGTGATGGAGTGTGTCCGTAAAGTTTTCTTGAAACAACAACTATTTCTTCTGGTTTATCAGTGTGTTTTGCAATGAATTTTGCTGCAATTTTTATTCTTTCATCTATTACTGGTATGTCAAGTACTTTTAATCCGTCTTTTCTTGTTTTGAAAATGAATTTTTTCATGTCTCCTGACTTGAATTTTGTTCCTATGTGGCTTCCTGTTTTAAGGTATTTTTCTGTTAAAACAAGCATGTTTTCTTCTGGATTTGTTTCTGGTTTTTTAGTCATTTAAGTCCCTCACATATCGTATTTCATCACGTCATCAATTAATTCCACGTGGCTTAAAAGCATTCTTCTACAGCAGGATTTTTTTATTCCTAATTCATCAAGTACTTTTTTTGGATCTTCTTTTTTAATGCGTTCAGCGAATTCTTCTGCTTTATTTCCTATCAAATTTCCGCATGAAAAACATCTTATTGGCGTAATCATTTTATTTACCTCTTGCTTTTTTGTTTCTTTTTTCTTGCTTTTGGTCCAAGCTGTTTCTTGGATTCAACTCTTCTTGGATTATCTACCAGTAAAAGTCTGTCATAAGCAAGCATTTTTTCTTTTAATGTATCATTATGTCTGTATTCAACAATTGATTTTGCTATTGCGCCTCTTGCTGCAATTGCTTGTGATACAAATCCTCCGCCTTTAACTGTTACATTAATGTCTAATCCTTTGGCGCTTTCTCCTGCTAATTCTATTGGTTCATAAACCATTCTTTTAAGTGCAATTGGCTGAATTAGTTCAACTGGTTTATTGTTTATTCTTATTTTTGTTTCATCTGTTTTTGATTTTGTTACTCTTGCTCTTGCTACTGCGCATTTCTTTTTTGCTTTTGTTGTAGAGCCTTTTCCTTTTTTCTTACTCATATTGTTTTGCCCCCAGAAGTGAACTTAATTCTTTTAATGTAATAAATTTATGAAGTGAATTTGCTTTTGAATGCATTAATTCTTTTTTTTCTTTTCCTTCAAATTCTTTTGGAATTCCTGTATATGCTTTAAATTTTTTCAGCATTTCTCTTCCTCTTGCTGTTTTTGGAAGCATTCCTCTTAAGCTTCTTTTAAATATTCCTTGAGTTGTTCTTGGAAATTTAGGGCCTATTTCAGGGTTTCCTTTTCCTTTCATATTTCTGCGTACAGTGTATTTTGCAAAAATGTCTTTTTTTGTTCCTAAAATAATTATTTTTTCTGAATTAATTAAATCAACTTTTGCTCCTTTTGAAAGTATTTTGGCGATTTCCGAGCAGGCGCGTCCCATTACTAATTCGTTTCCGTCAATTACAACCATTTATTTCACCAGTAAAAGTTTTTCTTCCTTGATTTTTTCTTTAAATAATTCTTCAATTAAATTTATTTTTCCTTTTGCTTCATTTATTTTTTTTGCTGCATTTTCAGAAAATTCAAATGCATATGCATTTATTTTTGCTGAAGCATTTCCTGTTGCAAGTATTTTTCCGCATACAATTAATGTTTTTCCTGTGTTTTTTTCAGCTATTTTGCTTAATTTCCATAAATTTACTTTTGCAATGCTTTTTCTTGGCTTTGAAAGAATTTTAGCTAAAGCTGAATAAATGTTATTCTTTCCTTTTTCTGCTTTTTTTTCTAATATTTGGATTAATTCTTTTGTTGTTTTCTTTTTATTCATTTCATCACTTCTTTTCTTGCAACTTTTTTTTATTTTTTAATTCTTTTTTGCAAAGCAAAAAACTTTTTTCTTTGCGAACGTAGCTTTCTTTTTCTAAAAGAAAGCTCGATGCGGAGGGGAAGATTTGAACTCCCGAAGGCACTAAGCCACAGGATCTCTTCTCAAGGGTCCTAATTTTTCCCTGACGTTCTTTTTTTTAAATTTTTTCTTTTGCGAACGTAGCTTTTCTTTTTTTAAAAGAAAAGCTCGCTTAAGTCCTGCCCCGTTGACCGCTTGGGTACCTCCGCGGTAAGCATTATATTTTTTTAATTTCTTTTTTTAACTCCTCTAGTTTGTTTTTTATTTCTTTTACTGCGCCTGAAAATATTTCTTCTGCTGAAATATTTCCATGGTTTTCTATTGTAAAAATAAATGAATTTTCATCATAGCTTAAATTTACTTCATTATTGCTTGCATCTCTGCATTTTCCGCATAAATCGCATTTGTATGCATCTGCGAAAACAAGTTTGTCTGATTTTATTTCAAGAATATTTTTAGGGCATGATTCAACTATTTTTTTGAGTTGTTCTTTTCCTGCTTTTGTTGAAATTTTTGCTATATTTCTGTAATAGGCATTTGCTGGCTGCCATTTTACATGATCTTTTCCTTTTCCCATTACTGCTTCTATTTCAAGTTTTATTTTTTGTCCTTCTTTTAATTTTGCTAATGGAATATTTCCTTCTGCTATTTCACAGTTAGGGTCTGTTGATTTAATGTCTTTTGAGTAAACTGTTCCTGGGCCTTCTGTTTCAAGAACTAATTTTACTGTTTCTCCTTCTTTGTATCTTTTTGTATCTGTTTTAATTGGAAGCATTGCAATTCTTTGTCCTAAAAATTCATCGAATAAAACTGATGAATTTTCATAAATAATTATATTTTCTGCTGCAAGAACAGGAATTGAATTCATTATTGTTCTTCTTATTGCATTAACAAATGCATAGTTGCTGTCTTTTATCAGCAAATCAACTGAATTTTTTCCTGAACTTAATTTTTTTATTTCCATTATTTCACCTTAATTTTTTTTGCTTCTGTGTCTTTTTTTTCTTCTGCATCCGTCATGTGGTACTGGAGTAACATTTTGTATTCCTATTATTCTTATTCCGTTTCTTGTTAATGAAACTATTGCTGCTTCTGCTCCTTGTCCTGGTGATTTCGGGCGTATTCCTCCTTGCCCGCGGATTTTTACAAAAACTTCATCAATATTTCTTTCTCTTGCTTTTTCTACAAGTATTTCTGCTACTTTCATTGCAGCATAAGGGCTTCCTTCTTTGTGCTGTGCTTTTACAACCATTCCGCCTGAACATTTAGCAATTGTTTCTGCGCCTGTAACATCTGTTAAAAGCATTATTGTATTATTGTGTGAAGCATAAATATGAATTATTCCTTGTTTTGCTTTTTCTTTTTTTCTTTCACTTTCTTCCAGTGCTTTAGGTTTTTTAATGTCTTTGAATTCAATTGGTGCTTCGTCTTTTATTCTTTGTGATCCCATTTATTCACCTTTTCCTTCTTTTTCTGGTTCAGTATTTTCTGCTTCAGGTTTTGCTTCTTCAAATTTTTCTTTTTGGCTTTGTTCTTTTGGTTTTGCTTCTTCAAATTCTTTTTTTATTTCTTTTTTTAATTTAGGCTGTAATTCTAATGGTTTTTTTGCCCATTGAATTTTGTTTTCTTCTTCTTTTTTTACTAAATATCCTGGTGCAGTTATTTTTTGTCCGTCAATCATTAAGTGTCCATGAGTAATGAATTGTCTTGCTTGTTTTGGTGTTGATGCAAAATTTTTTCTCCATGCAAGTGTTTCAAATCTTCTTTCAAGAAATTCTGTTACTGTTAATCCAAGCACATCTGAAAGAGAACTGTTTTTTGGAAGCACTCCTAATCTTTCAAGGCTTGAAAGAAGTTCTTGTTCGCGTTCTTTTCTTTGGTCTGTTGTAAGTGCAAGAAGTTTTTTTGCATTTTCTCTTTTCTTTTTAATAATTAATTCTATTCTTCTTAATTCTTTTTTATTTTTAAGCCCGTAATTGTTTTTTACTTTTCTTTCTGAGTCAATTCTGTTTTTGTCCCATCGTTTTCTTGGGGTTTCATATTGTTTTTTTGGTTTCCTTGTATCGCCCATTTAATTCACCTTATTTTTTTGCATCCTTTTTAAGTACTCCGACTGTACCGCCTTTTCCTCTGTGAGTGCTTTTGGTTCTTTGCCCTCTTACAGTCAGTCCTAAGGATAATCTTATTCCGCGGTATGATTTTACTTCACTTAATCTTTGGTAATCATTTCTTTTTGTGAAATCAAGGTCTCCCATTACTAGGTGTTTGCTTTCTCCTGTTTCAACATCGTTTCTTCTGTTAAGTGTCCATTCAGGCAATCCATATTTTGCTGGATTTAATACTATTTCTTCAAGCACTTTATCTTTATCTTCAGGTATTTTTCCTAAATATTCTTCTTTTTTTATTCCTGTTTCTTTTTCAAATACTTTTGCAAGCATGTCTGCGGTTCTTATTCCTATTCCTTTCATGTCAGTTAAAGCCATTTTAATTGTTTTTGTTCCGTCTAAATCTTTGTTAACTATTCTTACAATATATCTTGCATCTGCTCCGATGTCTTTTCTTTTTGCAAGCATTGGTTTTTTTACCACTGCTTTTTTTTCTTTTTTTCCTTCTTCTTTTTTTGCTTGCATTTCTTTTTCTTTATTTTTACCCAATTGATTCACCTTTTAAGCGCTTTAATTATTCCTTCTTTTGTTGTTGCTTCTGTTTTTTCTTCAGTAGGAATCAAATGCCTTATATTGCATTTTTTTTTCTTAATTCCTATTCCTTCTATTACTGCTTTGTTTTCTTTTTCAACTGAAAGTATTACTATTTTTTTTCCTGCATCTTTTCCTGTTGTTTTAATGCATATTCTTCCTGCTTCCATTATTGCCATTTTAATCACTCTATTTTTTTCATTGCCTGTTCCACGAATTTTCTTTCTTTCATTGGAACATCTTCAATTTTTTTTAATCCTAATTTTACTTTTGCGGCTTCTTCAATTACTTTTCTTCTGCTTTCTCCGCTTAATACTCCGCCGAATACTGCACTAGGTCTTTTTTTTGTTTTTGCAATATTAAGTTTTCCTCTTTTTTTTCCATGAGGCACTCCTGCTAATGGTTTTCCGGTTATTGGGTCAATGTGTTTGCTTGCTTTTTTCTTTGGATGCATTATTTTTGTTTTGCTTATTACGCGCACAAACTTTTTTTTCTTGCTTCTTTCTCCTGGTGTCGGCATTTATTTCCCTTCCTTATTTTTTTCAATTATATTAATTATAATATTTAATATTAATCCAAATATTAATGAAAGCAATGCATATAATCCAAGCCAGTTTGTTTCATTGTATAATTGAATGCTCCAGTTTTCTCCAAACCATGGAATTGGTATTGGCAAACCAAAAATAATTCCTTCATAGAATGTTCTTAATACAAATAATGCTGGAAGAAATAATACCATTGAAACCATCATATTTTTCATTAATTTTCCATTCATTTCTCCCATTATTTGAAACATTTCATTCTGCAAATTTTCTGATTCTTTTTTTGATTTATCGTCGGTTTTAGCCATTAATTCTTTTTGTTTTTTTCCTATTTCTTTCATTTTATCCTGTTGTATTTTCATTTCTTTTGGATGAGCATATTTTCTTCTAAGCATTTGACTTGCAACACTTAACAGCAAAGTTATTCCAATTATTTCTATTCCTGAATCAATGAACACCATTTTTTTCACTTTTTATATTTTTTCTTCCCATTACTTTAAATTCCTACCCTAAAAGCTTTGCAAGCAATGGGTTTGTTTCGCTTAACTGGGCTTTTGCCAGTTCTTCATATAATCTGTAAACTATTCCTACTGTTAATAAAATTCCTGTTCCTGAACCTACTGCTCCTGTTAAGTCAGCAAATCCTGCAAGCAATCCAACAAAAATTGAACCAAGAATTGTTATTGGAGGAATATATTTATCTAATACTTTTCTGATTATTCTTGGATCTCTTCTGAATCCAGGAATATACATTCCGCTTGACTGCAATTGTTTTGCAACTGCTTCTGGTCCTTGTCCTGCCATTTCAACCCAGAATTTTCCAAATACTGCACATGTTGCTACTAAAATAATTAAATAAAATATTGCATGAATTACTTCTCCGCCTAATCCAATTAATTGCAGACTCATAAAGCTTTGGATTATTTCATTTCCTATATTTATTGCAAGAGTTATTGGGTTTGTTGCAAGCAGTTGGCTTATCATTGTTTCTCTTATTCCATATGGTGCTATTACTAGTGTTGAAACTCTGTCAAGAATTGTTCCGATGAATGGAATGTCTTTTGCAAGTGATGCCCAGAGTTTTACATTTGCGAATAATGCTGCTGCAAGAATTACTGGGATGTTTGAAACATAAAGGAATTTTACTGGAAATCTTCCTCCAGTGCCTCTTTGCCCCATTGTAATTGGAATATTTACATGCATTCCTTCTGCAAAAACAACTACTAAAAAAACAAGTATTGTGAAAATTATTGGAAGCAGGTATAAATTAATTGTGCTTAATAAATTTGAGCCAATGTTTTGAATAAATAAGAAAAGTAATCCTTGTCCTCCAAGGAATGCAAGTGCTTTTGTTGCATCAAATGGATTGAATACTATCCATAAAACATTTTGTGCTACTCCGCCTGCAATGAATAAACTTATTCCTGAACCAATTCCCCATTTTGATACAATTTCATCTAAATACATTAATAAAATTGAACCAAATGCAACCTGCAGTATAACCCATATAAGCATTCCTTCTGCTGGAATAAGCATTCCTGTCATTGAGTATGCTGCTGCTTCAAAAAAACATAAAACTATTGCAAATATTTTTTGCACTGCCATGTATTTTGCTTTGTCTTCTTGGTTTGTTAAATCAAGGTTAAGTAATCCTCCGCCTACAAGTAATTGAAGTATAATTGAAGCCAATACAATTGGACCTATTCCTACTGAAATAATTGTTCCAATATTGCTTGCAAGAATTACTTGTAATTGTTGCAAGTATCCTGCGTTTGAAGTACTTAAACCAATTACTGGGATTGCTCCCATTATAAAGAATAATATAAGCACTGTAGCGCTTGTAATTAATTTCTGGTTTAATGTTGGCTGTTTTTCCGCTTGTTTTACTGTCGGAAGCATCCTGTATAAGGGAACAAATAAATCAAGGAAACCCAATTATTCTTCCTCCCTTTTATCAGTTTCTTCTTCTGCTTCAAATTCTTCGTCTTCTGCAAATTCAGTTTCTTCTAATCCTTGTATTTTTGAGTCTGATTCATTTATTTTTTCAATTGCTTTTTTTGAAGCTGTTACATTTTTGAATAAAACTTTTTGATTTAATGTTCCTTTTGAAAGTATTTTTGAATAACCTGTTTTTATTCCGTCAAATACAATAAATCCGTTTTCTTTTTCTTGTATTTTTTCAAGTAAGAAATTTATTTCGCTTAAATTTATTGCTTTTCCTTGTGGTTTTGCTTTAAGTGTTCTTTTTGCGCCGAATTCCATGTAATATTTTGTGAATTTATGTTTTTTTGAACCGCCTTTTCCGCGTCCGCCTCTGCATCCTGCTCCTCTTTTGTTTTTAGTGTTTCCTTTTCCATGGCTTCTGTGCCCGCGCATTTTTTCTTTTTTCTTTCTTTTTGAATCCATTTTATCACTTTAAATCATTTTTTTAATTAAATCATCTATTGCTGTTGCTCTGTATCCAAGAGCTCCGCCTATTTTGAATGGTTTTCCTGTTCCTTGTCTTCCATATCCTTTTCTTGGTGCTTTTAATCTGAAAACTCTTTTTATTCCAAGTTTTTTCAATGTTGTTTTTCCTGAAATTAATTGTTCTGCTAATTCATTGTAATCTTTAATTTTCATTTCTTTTAATGCTTCTAAAGTAAGTTTTTTTGTTTCAGTTATTCGTGCTTTTTTTTCAAGAACTTTTGCAAGCATTTCTTTGCTTATTTCTCCATATGTAACATAGTCTTTTACTTTATGCACCATTTTTTTCATTTGTGCTGTATCCTGAATTAAAACCAAATGATTTGTTTTAGTCAGATTAATAAGATTAAGCGTGTGCTTTAAGTCATATGAAGCGCCTATTACTCCTCTTACTTTTATTACTGCAAGCATTTTCATTTACTCCTTTCCATTTTTTCTTTTAATTGTGTTGATATTTTCATGCGGGTTGTTTTATTTAATGCATCAATTCCTGCTTTAATGAAATCAAGTGTTGAGCTGGTGTTTCCTGCACTTTTGCTCCAGATATCTTTAATTCCGCAGAATTTCATTACATCCTTTATTTTTTCTCCGCATACTAATCCTGTTCCTTCTGGTGCAGGAATTAATTCAACTCTTACTGAAGAGCTTTTTCCGTTTACTTTAAATGGAATTGATGTTCCTGTTGAAGCGGTTGATTCCCATGAACCGTTTCCTTTTCTTATTTTAAATAAATTTAATTTTGCCTGTCTGGTTGCTTTTTTTATTGCAGGCCATCTTTCTCTGTCTTTTGCTGTTCCAAAACCTACAAACTGTTTTGAGTCTCCTACAAGAACTGCTGCTCTGAATGAAAACATTCTTCCTGCTCTTCTTACTTTTGTTGTTTTAGTGAAATCAACTAGTTTTTCTTCTAATTCTGGTACAAGCATGTCAACAATTTCTGGTTCAAGTATTTTTTCTCCTCTGTTAAATATTTCTTCAAGTGTTTCTATTTCTCCGTTTTTTACTTTTTTTCCAAGCGAAGTTTGAGGAACCCAGTTTTCAATTGTCTGTTTTTTTTCTTCTTCTTTGCGGTTTTTTCTTTCTTCTCTTTTATTTCTATTTTCGCGTTTATTCATTTGATTTCACCGTTCCGGTTTTTTCTTGAATCTGTTTTTTTACTGTTTCAAAATCTTTTTCAAGGTCTGCAGAGCAGTGTTTTCCTTTAATTCTTTCTTCTTTAGGGTAAACTTCTTCTGCATTTATTTTAATTCCTGCATCTATCGCGCCTTTTAATGCTGAAAAAACTCTTGAACCATGCACTGGAGTTGTTAATCCAATGTCAAGTATTGCTTCTTCTATTTTTTTCTGCATTCCTTTTTTTGCGCACAAAAATCCAGTTAAATATGCTGCCGGAATGTTTCCGTTATGATGTTTCCATCCGAATTTTTTTAATTCATTTGAATGTGTGTAGCAGATTACATTGTCTCCTTCTGGTTTGTAAACAATTATTTCTGCAATGAAACTTTTATTTGAACCTCTTACTACAAGGCGGGGTTTTCCTGATTTGACTGCCGCCAGTCTTTTTTTGTAATTGGTTTTCTGTTCTTTTCTTCTTCTGAATGGTACAGTGTAAGTACAGCTTGCTTTCATTTCTTTTTCCCTCCTTTTTCAAGAGCAGAAATATATTTTTTTCCTTTAAAATATCCGCCTTTAATTCTATTGTATATTTCTCTGTAAGGAATTTCTGTTTTGATTCCTTCTTCTTTCATTTTTTTAAGTGTTTTTCTTTGAGCTCGCACGTTTTTCATCCATGATTCTTTTTTCTTTGCGCGTGCTTTTTTTGTTCCTGTTTTTTTTCCTTTTCCTTTTTTTCTTCCTTTCTTTTTCTTTTCTTTAAGTATTCTTGCAGCTCCTCTTGACTGCAGGTTTTCTTTTCTTTTTAAAACAATTTTTTCTTTAATTAATCCGCGCACATCTTCTTTTGTCATTGCTTCCTTTGCTTCTTTTGTTTTTTCAGGATTAATCCATATTTTTGTTTCTCCGACTTTAAGGATTTGTGCTGCAATTCTTTTTATTTGTGTTAAATTCATTTCTTCACCTGTTTAAAACAATTATTCCTTTTTCCTGCGCTTTTTTTGTTATTTCCTTTCTTTTCTTTTTTCCTGTGTTTGAATAAATTTTTGCTGCAAATCCTTCTTTTATTGCTTCAAGTTCTTTTACATTTCTTACAATTATTTCTTTGTATCCTGAAGGATGCAGTCCGCGGAATTTTTTTGGAGTACGAAATCCTATTGAAGGAATTTTTCCGCTGTCTTTATTAAGCACTACATCTATTCCTCTTGGAACTCTCCATTTATTCCATTTGTCTTTTTTAATGCTTCTAGCGCTTCCTCTTTTTCCAAATCTTCCTCTGAAAACTGGTTTTGATTTTTTCTTTAATTTTAATTGAATTTTTTTTGTTTCAATGCTTTTTTTTGCAGTGCTTTTAGCTTTAATTGTTTTTTGTTTTTTTACTGCTGGCTTTGCCTCTTTTTTCTGAACTGTTTTTGCTTCTTTTTTTGCTGGTTTTTTTGTTTCTTTATTCATTTAATCACACTGCCTTTGTTGGTTTTTCAGTAATGTATATTCCATCTTGGAAAACCCTTATGTCTCGGCCTCTTATTTTTGTAGCATTTTCAATATTGGCTGCTGTCTGACCGGTTTCTTCTTTATTGTTTCCTTTAACTGTTACATCTTTTCCTTTTACTTCAACTTTAGTATTTCCTTTTATTTTTGCTTTTCTTGGACTTTTTGCTCCTGCAAGATTATTTATTTCAACTTCTTTTCCTTTTATTGCAACAGTCATTGGAAAGTGAGAGTAAACTATTTCCATTTTGTAAACATATTCTTCTTTTAGTCCGTTGATTAAATTTTTTATATGTGAGTCAAATGCATTCATTACTGCATTTATTTTTCTGTTGGTGATTGCTGAATAAATTTTTACTTTGTTTCCTTCAATGCTTAACTGAATGGTTGTTGCTTTGAACTGTTTTGAAACAGTTTTTCCGTTTCCTGTAAGAGTTACTTTTTTATCCTGTATTTCTCCGGTTACTCCTGAAGGAAGTTCTATTATGATTTCTTTTTCTGTTTTCACTTATTTCACCTTAATAAACATAGGCTAAAAGCCTTCCGCCAATATTTTGTTTTTTTGCCTGAATATGGCTCATTACTCCTTTTGGAGTTGAAACAATCAATAATCCAACATCTTTTGCAGGCAAATATCTTTTTTCATATTTTTCAAACCCGTCTTTTTTTACTGCATATCTTGGTTTGATTGCTTTGCATGAATTTATTTTTCCGCCGATTTTTACTTTATATGTTCCTTCTCTTTGGTCTTCAACAAATTCATATGCTGTAATGAATCCTGTTTCCTGCATTACCCTGAATATTTCTCCTAATAACTTTGATGCCGGCCTGACACTGCATTGTTTTTTTGCCGCGCTTTCCTGGTTTTTCAGGTTTATGAGTCCGTCTGCAATAGGGTCCATGCTCATTTTTTCAACTCCTTAATCATTTTTCTTAAATCCAAGCATTGGAGCCACTTCTTTGAAGCAGCGCCTGCATAAATTCAAATTATATCTGCTCATTACCGCGTCATTTGCTCCGCATCTGGTGCATTCTCTTTTGTCGCGTTTTCTTTTCTTTTCCTGTTTTGTTCCTTTTCCGGTCATTTTATTTCAACCCCGAAATTTTTTTTCATAAATTCAATTGCATCTTCTTTTGTTACGCGGTGTCTTGCTGGAATTTTTTTCTTGTTTATTTTTCTTATTTTTACTCTGTATCCTGGTTTTTTAAGTGTAACTAATACATCAAATCCGCGGATTCCTTTTGAAGGATCATATTTTATTCCTGGCAAATCAATGTATTCTCTTATTCCGAAGCCGAAATTTCCGCTTCTGTCAAAATTTTTTTCATTTAATTTTTTTTCTTTTGCTTCAAGTGCTCTTTTAAGAAAATCTTTTGCTTTTTCTTTTCTTAACGTAACTTTAGTGCCAATTGTAAGTCCTTCTCTTATTCCCCATCCTGGTTGTTTTATTTTTGCTTTTGTTTTAACTGGTTTAGCTCCTGTAATCAATTGAAGTATTTCAATTGCTTTGTCAAGCTCTTCTCCTGGCTGTCCTACTCCCATGTTGACTGTTACTTTTTCTATAAGCACTTCATTCATTTTACTCATTTTCATTCAGCTCCAGTGTTTTGTCTGCTTTTTCTTTTCCGATTATGAAAATATTTTCTGTTTTTGTTCTGAATGTTTTATCTTTAAAATCAAATTCAGCGATTTTATCTCTTTGCTGGGTTCCAGGAAGTATTGATTTTATTTTAACTATTTTTGCAGTGTGTTTTCCGCTTAAAATAAATGCAGTATTTCCTTCCTTTAATTCAATTTTTTCAAGTATTTTTTTTGAAGGCAGTTCTATTTTCACGCTGTCTCCTACTTTTAATTTAAGTTTTTCATCTGTGTGTGTTGAACCATCATTGAATGTGTACTGTGTTTTTTTTCCTTTAATTGTTTTCTTTTTTTCAATTCTGCATATTTTTGCTTGTTCTTTTCCTGTTGTTTCAATTAATTTTATTCTTCTTTTTGAGTCAAGCATTACCCTGTAATATTTTTTTTCTTTTTCTGTTTCAATTTCAACCAAATCAAATAAACCTAAAGCAAATCTTTTTTCAGTTCTTATTATTCCGTTTACTTTTATTTTTCTTTGTGAAAGGATTTTTTTTGCTTCTTTTACTGTTTCAGCAATTTTAAGAAGATTTCTTAATGCAAAAGCCAATGGCACTGAATTATTTTTGTTGTGCGCTCCAGGAACATCTTTTAATGTCCATACTGTTGTTTTTCTTTCAATTGCTCTTGCTTTTGTTGCAGACATTGTTTTTTGTTTTTTATTGCTTCCTTTTTTTGCCATTTATTTCACCTTTTCTTCTTTTTTTGGCTGTGGTTTGCTTTTTTCATCTTTTGATTCTAATAATAATAAATTTGATGGATGAATTGGTATCATTGTTTCGGTTCCATCTGATTTTTTTCTTACAATTTTTTCAATAAACACTTGTTCTTTATTTCTGTTAATGCGCATTACTTTTCCTGTTTTTCCTTTCTGTGCTCCGCGCATTACTTTTACTTTATCTTCTTTTTTCAGTCCAATTGTTTTTTTCTTAATTGTTTTCTGCAGTTCCTTGCTTACATGGACTCTGTATAATTTTACTTTTTCATGTTGTTTTGATGTGAATCTTTTTTTTCTTTGCTTTGAAGGTTTCTTGCTTTTAATGTTAGTCATTTAAACCACTCCTGCCGAGATTCCTGCTAATTTAGGGAATCTTTCAGCCGCTTCTTTTGCGACTACTCCTTTTATTTCTGATGCTTTCGGCAAGCCTTTATCATCAACCAATACAACTGCATTGTCTTCAAATTTTATTCTTTCACCTGTTGCTCGTCTGTATTCTTTTTTTACGCGTATTACTACTGCTTTTTCAACTTTTTTTCTCATTTCAGGTTTTCCTTTTTTTATTACTACTTTAACTATGTCTCCGATTCCTGCTTTTGGGCTCATTCTTCTTCTTCCTTTAGAACCCATAACTCCCATAATGTAAACTTCTTTTGCACCGCTGTTATCTGCGCATGTGCACCATGATCTCAGGGTTAATCCTTTTGTTGCGCTTGCAGTAATTGCTTTCATTTTTTTTCTTCCCCTATTTTTTCAAGTACAATAAATGATTTTGTTTTGCTTATTTTTCTTGTTTCTCCAACTTTAACTGTGTCGCCTTCTTTTGCGTTTATTTCCGGAGGATTGTGTGCAGCAATTTTTGATTTTATTTTTTTGTATCTTTCATATTTTGCATTGAATTGTGTAAGTGTTCTTTCAATGGTAACTGTTTTGTTTGCTTTAGCCGAAACGACTTTTCCAGTGAAAACATTTCCTCTGATGCTTAATGGTTTGTCTTTTTTTTCACTCATTTTTTTTCCTCCAGTTAAGTTTTATTCTGTCCTCGCTTTTTCCTATAATTTTTTTTCCGTTTACTTTTACTTTTTCTTCATTTAATTTAAATTCAAGTTCAACTTCTTTTTTTGGAATTATTTTTTTTCCTTCATTTGTTTCCATTATTATTGTATTTTTTGTTTCTTTGATTATTTTTCCTTTAATTTTTTTTTTGTTTTTATCTGTGCTTTGAATTACTTTGCATTCAATTCCCGTGAATTCATGCATTAAAATGTTTTCAGGGGTAATGCAGTAATTTTCTCCTTTAATCATTTATCAATTCCTCTTTGAATCCCTTTTTTATCAAAAAATCTTTTACTTTCTTTTTATGGTTTCCTTGCAATTCAATTATTTTATCTTTTACTGTTCCCCCGCATGCAAGAGTTCTTTTAAGTTCTTTTCCGAATTCCTTTGCTTCTTTTTCATTTTCAAATCCTGATACTAGGGTTATTGTTTTTTTGAACCTGCGATTGACAAGCTTTATATTAATTTTTTGCTGGTCTTTACTCATTTCTTTGCATACGCAAAGATTTTTGGGTAAACCGCAGATTTCACAAATTTCATCCATGGGTTGCTTTAACCTCCTTTTCTTTTAAAATGGTTAAAATTCTTGCAATATTTTTTTTCGCGTTTTTTATTTTGGATGGCTTTTCAGGTCTTGTTCCTGAAGCTATTGCAGCGCGTTCTTTTGCGAGCTCTGCTCTTAATCCAATGAGCTTTTCTTCAAGCTCTTCTTTAGCCATTGCGCGAAAATCTTTTGATTGTTTTCCCATAATCATCACTTTTCTTTATGCACTTCTTTTTTCTTTTCTTCTTTATGTTCTTTTTTTTCTTTTGGTTTTTCCTTTTTTTCGCTGATTTTATGTTTTTCTTCTTTAACTTGTTTTTTCACTTCTTCTTTTGGTTTTTCCTGTTTTGTTTCTTTTTTCTTTTCTTCTTTATGTTCTTTTTCCTTTTTTTCTTCTTTTGGTTTTTCTTCAATTATTTCTTTTTCAGCTTTTTTTGCTTCTCTTGAATCAAGCAATGCAGGAATATTTATTTTATCTGGGAATACGGTGTCTGGTTTTACAATTCTTACTTTTATTCCTATTGCTCCTACTTTAGGATAAGCTGATGCTTTTCCATAATCAACAAACTTTGTCTGATAACCGACTTTTTTCATGTATCCTGATGCAATTCTTTGTTTTCTTTTTCTTCCGCTTTTTCCTGCAAGTTTTCCTGATACAACAATTTCTACTCCTTGAGCATTTTTGTCAGTTATTTGTTTTACTATTTTAAATACAACGCTTCTCCATGAATAACCGCTTTCAATTAATGATTTTATTTTATTTGCTACTGCCTGTGCATCCAGTTCAGGAACAGTTATTTCCTTTATTTCTAACTGTGGATTTTCAATTCCAAATCTTTCATGGATTGTGGTTGTTATTTGTTTTATGTTTGCTCCTGCTTTTCCTATTGCTAATCCAGGGCGAGTTACATTAACTACAATTCTTGTTACTAAAGGCGTTTTCACTATTTCTGATTTTGTGAATCCTGCTTTTTCAAGTTCTTTTTTTAAATAATCTTCTAATTCAACTCTTTTAAGCGACTGTTTGAGGAATGTTTTTTCAATCAATTTATTTCGCCTCCGTTACAACTATTTCTAAATGCACTGATTTTCTTTTTCTTCTTTTTCCTGCAATTCTTCCTTGTTTCTGGTAACTTATTTTTTGGTATCCTGTTGAAGCAAAAACATTTTTAATCAAAAGTTTTTCTTTATCTAATCCTTTGTAATCTGCGTTTGCTTTAACTGAATTAAGTAAATTCAAAAATACTTCGCAGGTTCTGTCTGAATAACGTCCTGCTTTTGCTCCGTTTTTTGCATCTCCTTTTTTATGTCCTGCACCTGAAGTGTATTTAACTAATGGAATAAATTCCTTTCTTTCAGTGACATTTTGAAGAAATGCTTCTGCTCTTTTCATTGTTTTTCCTTTTATTTCTCTGATTATTTGAGTTGAGTATTTCAGTGAAGCAGGCTGGTTTGAAGCAACTGCTCTTGCATCTGTTTTTTCATTGAATTCACAGTGATAATTTTTTTTAGCCAATTCAATCATCCTCTTGCGGTTATTGCAGTGCTTGATCTTGTTGCACCGATTCCTGCTTTTCCGTGGGTTAATCTTTTTCTAGTAAATGAAAATTCTCCCAAGCAATGTCCTAACATTCCTTGTTTTATTTCAAATACGCTGAATTCTTTTCCATTGTAAACAGCGAAATTTAATCCGATCATTGAAGGAATAATTACTTGGTCTCTTAAATGAGTTCTTATTGGTTTAGGGTATTTTCCTGCATCAGCTGATTTTCTTGCTTTTCCTATTTTTTCAAGAACTGTTTTATCCATTCCGTTTCTTTCAAGTGTTCTTCTTGCACGGCTTGGAATAAGCTTTGCAAAATCATTAATGCTCATTGCCTGTAATTCCTGAATTGTTTTTCCTTTGAATGTAAATTCCTTTGCCATATTAAATCACTTTAATTTTTCTTTCTCCTTCCAGTTCTCTTTGATGCAATTGCACCTACTTTTCTTCCTGGCGGAGCATTTCTTGCAGTTGATTTTGATTTACCTGCATGATGCTGTGAACCACCAAATGGATGGTCTATTGCATTCATTGCTACTCCGCGTACTGTAGGCCATTTATGTCCTTTTGCTTTTTTTGCAAAAAATGCGTTTCCTGCTTTAACTAATGGTTTTCCAGTTCTTCCGCCGCAGGCACTTAAACCAATTGTTGCACGGCATTCTGGATTAAATGCCTTGTTTTTTCCTGAAGGCATTTTTAAGTAAACATTTTTGTTATCTTTAGTAATAATTAAAGCATAAGCTCCGCTTGAACGAATAAATTTTCCTCCGTCTCCTGGAGTTTTTTCAATATTAAATACTGGTGCACCTTCAGGCAAATCCATTAAAGGAATAACGTTTCCAATATTAAGTTCTGATTTTTTTCCAAGTTGGATTTTTTGTCCTACATAAATTCCTTCTGCTGCAATAGTGTAAAATTTTAATTTATTATCAAGTTCAATTTCTGCAAGAATTCCGCTTTTGCTTGGATCAGTAACTAAATTCATTACTTCTCCTGAAAACAATTCTTCTTTTGCCTGCGGGTATTTTGCTTTAGCTCTTGAATGAATTGTTGCCTTATAAGTATTTCCGCCTTTTCCTGCTCTTTGAGTTCGAGTTCGTCTTGCCATTATAATACACCTAATTTAGTTGCAACATCGCTTGCTTTAAATTCCTTTGAAATTCTTACAAATGCTTTTTTTCTTGCTTTAGTATCTCTTAAAATATTAATTTCCTGTACTTTAACCTGAAATAAATCTTCAACTGCTTTTTTTATTTCTGGTTTAGTTGCAGTATTTTCAACAATAAATGAAAGCTTGTTTTCACTTTCAATAAATCCAACTGCTTTTTCAGTAATCAATGGATGCTTTAAAATATCATATGCTTTGATTAATTCTTCTCTTGATGCTTCAGGCATTTTAGTTTTAATTTTTTTTTCTTCAGTTTTAGGCTTTTCAACTGATGCCTTAACTTTTTCTTCTTTTTTTGTTTTAATTTTTTTTTCTGCCATAAATCATCACATTGAATTAATTGCATTTTCAGTCCATAAAGTTAATCTTCCAGGAACTCCGCCTGGAGCTAAAAGCATTGCATTCAAATCCTTTGCTTTTACTACTTCAACACCTTCAAGGTTTCTTGCAGCTCTGAAAATATTATCTGTTTTTTCAGCAACAATAAGCAATGATTTTTTATGCTTGTATTTTCTTCCGCGCATTTTTCCTTTTCCTGCACGTATTTTTCTTTTATCTTTTGAATTTTCTATGTCCATATAAACATTTAATGCTTCAAGCACTTTTTTCACTTCAGTTGTTTTAGTTAATTCTTCAAATTTTGCTTCAACAATTAATGGAAGTGAAAGATTTTCGTTAATTAAATGTTTTTGTTTTATAAGTTCAATTTTAGTTGTTGCAGCAATAGCTGAATCAATTGCTTTTCTGTTTTCTTTTCTGTTCATTTTTTCTTCAGTTATTTTATCTGGAGTTAATCTATGTGCTCTTGGACCGCCGACTGCATGTGAAACACCTGCAACAGTTCCTGCAAGAATGCTTCTTCTGTTTCTCATTCTTGGAAGTCTTGCATGTTCTGTATTAATTATTTTATCTCTACTGCTTCTTCTTCCAACATATCTTGCTGTATTTTCTCGTCCAGATCTTCTTGAAGGACCGTTTCTTTGAATTAAATTGCTTTGCATTGTAACAAAGCTTCTTTTAATCAATTCAAAATCAACTTTTGAAGCAAATGATTTTGGAAGTTTTATTTCCTTTCCTTTAGTTCCGGTAATAGAGTAAACACTTGCATTCATTAAAAATCACTTTATGCTTTGACTCCCTGTTTTTCAGTTAAATGAGAAAAAGAAGTTATTTCACTTAATCTAGGCCTTGTTTTTTCATCAGCCCTTATTGCGTTTCTGATTGCAATAGGTCTTTTTACTGCTCCAGGCACTGAACCAGTTAATAAAATAAATTCATTTTTAACCAAACCATATTTGCCGAATCCTTTTTTTGGATTGACTTTTACTGTTTCATCTGAAATAATTAAAATCATTTTATTGAATTCAGTTCTATTCTGATAACCTAATTGTCCTGGTCTTGCAACAGTCCACATTATTGTAGCTGGTTTCCATGGGCCAATCGAACCAACAATTCTATGCTTTTTAGCTTTAGGGCGGTGAACTTTAACGCCTGCTCTTTTAACAACACCAACAAATCCTTTGCCTTTATCAACTGCTTTAACATCAACCTGCTGGTTTTGTTTAAATATTTCACTTGCTTTAAGTTCTTTTCCAAGCTTTTCCTTTGCAAAAGTAAATTGTTTTTCAACAGTTCCATTCAATGCAATTTCAGTTAAATCAGGCTTTTTTTTGCCAATTCCAGTTAATTTTGGCTGAGTAAATGCAAGCAATCTTATTTCTGAAACTTCTTTTATATCTTTTTCAATATCTAAAACAGAGTTTTTCTTATTATCTTTTTTCTTTGAATTAAGGAATGAATGGATTTTTTTACTCATTTCCTTATCTGTTTTATCAGTTAAAACATCAATTAAAACTTTTTTTCCCTGCAATGTATTTGTATAAGCTCTTATTCCAAAAACTTTTATTGGAGGGCATTCAATTACTGTTGCTGGAACAGGAATTTCCATATTAAATTTAGGTGACTTCTGCTGTTGATTTAAAGCAAAAACAGTTGTCATTCCTGCTTTATAACCCATAAAATTTACAGGCATTGCATCTGAATCAGAATTAAGTAAAAAAGAGCTGAAGCTAGGAGTATGCTTTTTTGCCCTTACTTTAGGGTAATAGGCAAGACTACCTGAACGCGGTTTATGTATTTCATTCATCTTTAATTCTCCTTAGCCTAAATCCAGAAAAAACTCTGGAATCATTAAATTCAAACTAAAAAACAGCATCTGTTTTCTAGTAGTTATATCCGCAAAGGTTCTCCACGAATACAGTTTACTAAATATATAGTACTAATTCTTTGCTGGAAACATTTAAATAGGTTACTCTTTCATTTTTTCAAAAAAACAATTAAAAACCCTTAAAACATTACTTTTAGTGGTGAATTAAATGGCTGGAAAAATAAGAGAAAAAATAGGAAATTTTTTTCAAACTGCTAATCCTTGGAGTAAAAAATGGAAAGGACGAAGACAAGCGGTTAAAGACCAAAAAAGAGTTTCAATAGAAATAACTGAAGCAATGAACAGACATGGGTTTATGCCTAAGTGGGGGATTCAACTCAAACCAGTGGCAAAAACAAAAATTTCTAATGCTGGGTTGTTTGAATTTGTTAATAAAGATATTTTTGGTGATTTAAATCAAAACAACAGAGCATTTAGGGAAATGCATATCGCAAATGCAGAAAAAGCAGAAGCATTGCTTAAAGGATTTAAAGAAATTTTTTCTAAACTTAACGGGGAATATGCACATCAAGGCGATATAGAATTAAAATTTTTAGAAGAATTAAAATCAGGTCGAGAAAAATTACTTAATGGAGAAATTAACTCATTAGATACTCTTAAAACAAAATATTATAATTATTCAACTTTGATTTCGTTGTATACTGAACTGTTATCTAAGAAAAAATCCTAAACCGTTTAATTTGTTTCCATTACAATTATTTCTTCTTGTTTTGTTTTTTTGTATTGTTTGTATGCTATAAAAATAATTAATGTTATAAAAATTAAGATTAATCCAAGCAATGTGTTGTTTCCTAATACAGTGAAAGCTGTTCCCATTAATCCTGCGGTTGATTCTTCATTGTTTTCTTTTGCTGTTTTTTCTTCAATGAATTCAATTTTTCTTGAATCAAAGCCGTTATCATAATTCATTAATAAAATAATTTCAGCTTTTCCTTCAGTAAATTCTTTTACTTTAAATGGAATAATTAATTCCTTTGATTCGTTTGCTTTAAGAATTATTTTCATTGAATCAATTAAAACTTTTCCTTTAATTTCTTCAAAATTAAGTTCAATTTCTTTTTCTTTATTTGAATAATTTTTCAAAGTAATTTTAATGAATTCATTATTTTCATTTACAACTGAATTCATTTTTTGAATTGAAACAAATCCTTGTTTTTCATCTGAATTATTTTCTTCTTCAATCAATTCTTCTTCAATAAAATTCACATTAGTTAATTTATTTTGGAAATATTTTCCGCTCATTCTGATTGAATAAGTAATAACTGAATCCTTTGAAACTCCTGAGACTTTAATTATTTCTGTTTTCTTTTCTTTTCCTTCAATAAGAATTTTATCTTTATTTAAAGTGCAGTTATCGCATGAAACATAAACTCTTGCTTGTGAATCAAAAGGATTATTTAAATAAACTGCAAATTCAGCTCCTGAATCATAATTCACTTCTTTTGGAGCAATTAATTCAAATGATTCAATTTTTTCCTTGAATTCAGCAACATTCTCTTTCTTGCTTATGTATACATTTACTCCTTCTTCAGTATAAACAGGAGTTCCTTCCCTGAAATGAGCATTAACAATTAATCTTCCATATGAAACTGTTTCTTCTGAAACATTTTGTGCTGAAACATTTACTTGAATGCTTCCAAATCCTTTTGCCGGAACAAGTATTCTGTCAACCATTTTTGCTCCTGCTGAATAATTATTTCCTTGCTCTTCTAATTCAACTGAATCAACAAGCAAATCCCATGAACTCATGTTCTGTAAAATAAATGTAGTGTAAGCTGTTTTTCCCGCTTCAACTGAAATTGAATGTGTATGAATTGAAACCATGTTTGGATTAGGTGCATCATTTAATTCAGGTTCAATTATTTCTTCTTCATCTTCTTCAAAATAATAATTGCTTGAATCTTTCCATGTTCCTGGTTCTTCATAGGAATCATAGCTTCCATAATATGTGTAACTGTAAGCAGTTTGGTTTCCTGAATTAGTTGAACTGTTTCCATTTACATTAATTGAAATTTTTTTCTGTAAATCATCGCTTGAACAATTAACTGTGTCTGCAAATCTTCCGTTTAATTTAATTCTTAAATAAGTATTTTCTTTTTCTGCATCTTCATCAGCAGTTAATTCAATTTTTATTTTTCCTGTTTTTCCGTTTGCAATTTCTTTATCAAATTTAATTACTTTAGCATTTACATTCCATGAATCAATGTAAACTGTTGCATTGCTTAAATAAAAATAATAATCCGAATTATTTTTTGCATTAATTTCAATTTCTTTTGTTTCATTCGGATTAATTGTTATGCTTGGACTTGAAATATATAATTCACTGCATGATGCTTCTTGTTCATACGTGTAACCACTTCCAGTCATGTCTCCTGAATTATAATATCCTTGTCCATTGTAACCGTAATAATTTCCTGAAGGAATATAATTTGAAGGATAATAATTGTAATAAGTTCCTGCATAAATATTAGTCCATGAAGGATTATACTGCCAGTCATATTCCCAGTAATAATAGTAAGGAGAATAATATGAAGCATAGCTTCCATCCCATGGATTATAAGTCCATGCGCCTGAGCTGGTGTAAGGATTGTAATTCCATGCACCTAAATCATACCATCCTGAAGGATAGTAATTATATGCGCCGTTGTAATAATATCTGAAAGAATTATCGAAGAAATAATACCCGTCATAATAAAATGAATAAGGTGTTGAAGTTCTATGCCATGAGCCGTTATTGCTTATTTCAAAATAATAATCGCCATTGCCATAACCAAAATACCAATTTGATGCAAAAGCATTTCCAACAAATAACACGAAAAAAGCCAGAATTAAAAAATATTTTAAATTCATTCCCCCACCAAAAAAATTACTATTCATCAGTAATAATAGTGCAGAACAAGTATTTAAAGCTTACTTTTTCACTCTAATTAGTTAATTTCTATGAATTATGGCTATTATTCCTATTAAAAGCCCTATTATGAGCATTGGGTTAGTTTCAGGCACTTCAATTGTTTTACTTGTTTCAAGCACAGTAAAATTCATTTCACGGATTGTTTTTGCATCTTTGCTTTCATATACTTCTGCTCTGAAAGTATAATTTCCTGGTTCAAGTCCTGTTAAGTTTAAATTATATGGTGAATTAATTGTTGTTTCTGGTAGGGAAGAAAAATCGCTTCTTTTTTCTGCATCAAAATAACCTGCAACCATATTTGCTGATTTTTTGTTCAATTCAATGTAAACCCATAATTCTTCATCTTTAAAAAAAACTTCTTTTTTGATTTTTTCAACTGGGCTTAAATTCTCTTTTGTATAAGAATAAAATTCTTTGAATTCAACTTCTGAACCATTAAATGCAGTTGAATAAACTATTAAAGAAAAAAGAATTAATCCAATTAATAAAATAATTTTTTTCATTAATTAAAGTACACTTGTTTTTTATTTAATCTTATCTTTTACTGGTTTTTTATTTTTAATGCAAACTTAATTTATTTTCTTTATCCTTTAATGCAGATTAATGGTTTTAATTTAACTGTTTTTTTGCTTATTCCTGTTTTATGCACTACTTCAACTACTTCAAGAATATTTTTGTAAGCTGAAGGTGCTTCTTCTTCAATCCCTTTCATTGAATGTCCTTTAACAATAATTCCTTTTCTGTTAAGCGATTCAATAACATTTTCTGCATTAACTTCTTTTTTTGCTGCAACCCTTGACTTGCTTCTACCTGCCCCATGAATTGTTGAACCAAAAGTTTCATGCATTGCTTTTTCAGTTCCGCTTAAAATAAATGAATTTGTTCCCATGCTTCCGCCAATTAAAACAGGCTGTCCAAATGCGCGGTATTTTTCAGGAATTTCTTCTCTTCCTGCTCCAAATCCTCTTGTTGCACCTTTTCTTTGCACTAATAATTTTTTTCCTTCATGTTTTTCAATTTTAGCAGTATTATGTCCTACATCATAAAGAGTTTGAATTTGTTTTTCTTCGAGTTCAAAAACTTTTGAAAAAACAGTTCTTGTTAAATGCGTTAACATCTGCCTATTTGCAAAAGCACAATTAATTCCTGCATTCACTGCTGAAAAATATTTTTGTCCTTCTTTTGATTGAATTGGAGCGCAAACTAATTCTTTATCAGGAATTTTAATTTTATATTTTTTTGCTGCTTTTTCAAGAAACTCTAAATAATCTGTTCCAATTTGATGTCCTAAAGCGCGTGAACCGCAATGAATTGAAACAACACATTCTTTTTCTTTTAATCCAAATGCTTTAGCTGTTTTTTCATCAAATATTTCTTCAACTTCCTGCACTTCAAGATAATGATTTCCTGAACCCAGAGTTCCAATTTGCTTGAATTGTCTTTGCTTTGCTTTCATTGAAACATTTTCAGGATTAGCTCCTTTAACGCATCCTTTTTCTTCAATAAATTCTAAATCATTTTTCAATCCAAATCCTTTTTCAACAACATATTCAGCGCCTTTTTCTAATAATTCATCAATTTCATTTGGCTTTAATTCAAGCTTTCCTTTCACTCCTAATCCAGCAGGAATTTCATTGAATAAAGCTTCACTTAATTCTTTTTTCTTTGAATTAATTTCATCAGAAGTTAAATTAGTTCTTAAAGTTCTGACTCCGCAATTAATATCAAATCCAACAATTCCAAACGTGATTAATCCTTCCATTAAATCAAATGCAGCAACTCCTCCTATTGGAGCGCCATAACCAGGGTGACAGTCTGAAAGAGCTATTGCATGTTTTTGGATTCCCTGCAAAGAAGCAACATTCCTTAACTGCCTTAAAGTGCTCCAATTAGTTTTTTCTTCTTCTTTTAATGTTTCAATCATTTCTTTATCAACATATAATCTTGCAGGAACATTCATGTTTCCTTCTTTAGGCATTTCCCAGACAAATCCCTCTAGTTGATTTAATTCACTCATTTATTTCACTTTAAATTTTTGATAAATATTTTTCTAAATCTTTATAATCTTTTTTTCTTTCAAGCAAGCAAACTAAAATTATGTTTGGTTCAAGAACAACATAAATCAGTCTTGTTTCATTGTTTTCAATATTTAATCTTACTCTGAAAACTTTATTAAATTTCTTTGAATGAATTCTTTTGAACCTGAAAGGATTTTCTTTAATCAGTTCTATTTTTTCTGCTATTATTCTTTTGCTTTTTTCATTTAATTTTTTTACTTGTTCAACTAGAGTTTCTAAAACAGTGATTTTAAAGCTCATTGAGTTGCCTTCAAGAATTCTTCTTCAGAAATAAATTTCTTTTTTTTAATTGACTTTTCAATCAGTTCATCAATTAATTCAATTTCTTTTTCAGAAAAGCTTTCATCATATTCATTTTTTTCAAAAAGTTTTTCCCTTAATGATTCTAGTGCCAAATCTTGAACATTTCTGTACCCGTAAGTTTCAGCAAAAGATTCAGCTGTGACATAAAGGTTTGAAGGTATTTTCAGATTAATTTGTTTAGTAGCCATAGATATCAATAAGTATCGATTGTTTTAAATGTTTTTCTCACACATCCGCAATGCATTCAGCAATAAATTCATTGTTTTTCTTCTGAATTTTTAATCCTGAATAAGTTGCTGCTTTAACCTCTGTTTTAAGCTCGTGTTTACTAAAATCAAGCTTTTCACCAAAACATTCTGCTTTAAGGAAAAACTTTGCTTCCTTTTCTAAAATACTTTTAACTTCAATTCTTTTGAATAAATAATCCTTTGAATCCATTATGTATAATAATTCATTTAAGTAATTCACTAAAAGATTTTCTTTGCTTTCAGCTGAACAATTAACTTCAATTGATTTCTTTTCATCAGTTTTATTACGAAAACTCATTACTTCCAATAAAGCATTTCCGCACTCTGAAAAAGCTTCTTCCAATGTTTTACCTTTTCCTCTTAAACCAATATCAGCAGTATGCTCAAATAATTCAAATGACATGATTGATTAGTAATGCATTAGAATAAAAAATTAAAAGGTTCTTAGTTTTCTTTCTGGTTTAGGGATTATTTTTCCTTTCGAATCACGAAAAACAGTAGTAGTGCTTTCAGGCATTTGCAGTGTTTCTCTCCAATACCAGCCGTCATTAGGATTTCTAATTTGTTTTATTTCAAATTGTCCTCTTTGATTTCCTTTTTTTAATCCAAAGTAAAGCATTACTTCGTGTGAGGCTGTCTCTGCAATTTTTGGTTCTTCAACAAAAATTTTTTTTCTTGAAAGCCATTTATTTATTTCTTCTGCATGATTATACAAAACACGAACATCGCTTTGCGGATTTGCATTTAATCCAATATTTCTTGAAATGAAATCTTCAACTTTAACTATTTTAATTTCAGGTTTTGTTGTTTTGCGTATTGCTTCTGGTTCAATAACTATTTCTTTTTCTAATGAAGGATAAAATTTTTTAAGTGGTTCAGCTGTTTGTATTCCTTGTTCTCTTTTAATTCTTTTAATTTCTTCTTGTGCTTCTCGGTTTGCTTTCATTCTTTTATATCTTTGTTGTATTTGTTTAAATTTTTCTGGATTTGTTTTTTTTAGTTTCTCTAATCTAGCTAATCTTTGTGTTTGTTTAATTAATTCAGCCATTTTTTGTGGTAATTTTCTTCCTGTTGCAGTAATTCCTTTTGTTCTTAAATAATTTTGAGCTATTGCTTGTCCTGTTTGCGTTCCTTCTTTTCTTACTTTGTTTCTTTTTGCATTAACCATTTTTCTTCACATATTATTTATATTTCTTTCTTCTTTTAATTCTTTCTGGTTAATTAATTATTTATTCAATTAATTCTGTTTTAATCCGGTAAGGCAGGAATTCTGTCTGACCTTGTGAATTAAGTATTGTTGTTTTTCCTATTTTAACTAAAAATTTTGTTTTTTCTCCTTCAAGTAAAGGAGTTATTTGAATTAAATTTAATGAATTATCTTTTCCTGTCCAGAATTTTACTGCATCTGTTTTTTCTGCTTTTTGATATTGCAGTATATATTCGTCTGATTGAATTCCGTGATTAAATGCAGTGCGTCTTTTAAATTTAATTAAATTTGATTTTTTTTTATTGGATTATTTGCCATATACACTTTATAGTCTTTTTCTTCCTTTAAAAGAAATAGTTTGATTAAAAATTAGTAGGAAAGAGAATTTTTATTCTCTTATTTTTCTTTTAATTCTATTTCAACGTGAACGTTTTCTGGGATTTCTACTCTCATCACCATTCTTAAAGTGCGTTCATCTGCTTCAATATCAATTAGTCTTTTATGAATTCTCATTTGCCATTTATCATATGTTTCTGTTCCGCCACCGCAAGGACTTTTGCGTGTTGGAATAACTATTTTTTTTGTTGGTAAAGGAATTTTCCCTGAATGTTTTACTCCGGTTCTGTCTGCTACTTCAATGATTTTTGAAGCAACTTCTTCAACTTTTTCATATTCCGGACTGGTTAATTTGATTCTTGCTTTTTGTGTCGCCATTTTTTTCACTGAAAAAAAAAAATTAAATTCAGTTACTCTCTTGGAGTAACTGAAATTATTATTCCTGCTGCAACTGTTTGTCCCATGTCCCTGATTGCGAATCTTCCTAATTGAGGAAATTTCTTGTATTCTTCTGCGCAAACTGGGCGTGTTGGAACAATTTTTACAATTGCTGCGTCGCCTGTTTTCAAAAATGTTGGATTTTCTTCTTTAACCTGTCCTGTTTTAGGGTCAAGTTTTTTCTGTAATTCCGCAAACCTACAGCTTAATTGAGCTGTATGAAGATGGAATACTGGGGTGTAATTCACTGGAATTGCTGTTGGATGATTTAATACAACAATTTGTGCAATGAATTCTTTTACTACTGTTGGAGGGTCTTTTGCATGTCCTGCAACATCTCCTCTTGCAACATCCTGTCTTGTTAATCCGCGTACATTGAATCCTACATTATCTCCTGGCAGTGCCTGAGGTAATTGTTCGTGGTGAGCTTCAATTGATTTAACTTCTCCTTCTTTTTTTGAAGGCATGAAGATAATTTTGTCATTTGGTTTAAGGATTCCTGTTTCAACTCTTCCGACTGGAACTGCTCCAACTCCTTTAATGTTGTATACATCTTGAATTGGTAATCTTAATGGCTTGTCTGTTGGCAATGGAGGTGCTTTTAAGCTGTCAAGTGTTTCAACTAATGTTTTTCCTTTATACCAAGGCATTTTATCTTGTGGTTTGAATACATTTGCGCCTTCCCATGCACTATAAGGAATAATTGAAATATTTTCTTCTTTGAAGCCGACTCCTAATAAAAGTTTTTTCATTTCATCTCTTGTTTTATTAAATGTTGCTTCATCGTATTTTATTTCATCCATTTTATTTATTCCGACAACCAAGTTTTTGATTCCCATTACTTGTGAAAGGAATGCGTGTTCTTTTGTTTGTGGCTGAATTCCTTCTTTTGCTGCAACAACTAATACTGCTGCATCTGCTTGGGAAGTTCCTGTAATCATGTTTTTAACAAAGTCTCTGTGTCCTGGTGCATCAATAATTGTGAATTTATTATTTTTTGCTTCAAATTTTTTGTATGAAACATCAATTGTTACTCCTCTTTCTCTTTCTTCTTTTAAGTTGTCCATTACATAAGCAAATGCAAAGGTTCCTTTTCCTTTTGCTTCAGCTTCTGCTTGAAGTTTTCTGTAATCCTGTTCGCTTAAAGCTCCTGTGTCATACAGTATTCTTCCAACTGTGGTTGATTTACCGTGGTCAACGTGTCCGATAAAAACCAAATTAATGTGTGGTTTTTCTGCCATTTTCATTACCTCCAATTTTATAGGTTAAATATAATATTCCCACCAACGATGGCCATGTTTAGCCATTACATTATTCTTTACTAAAACATTTAAAAAGGTATTATATAAAAGGAATTGAATTATCTTCATGGATTTTAATCCATGAAGAATTCTGCTGGTTTTGGTTCTGGATCCATTCCTTTTCTTGTTCTTACCTGTTTAATTACTTCATGTTGCATTTCTCTTGGAAGCATTTCATATCCTAAATATTCTGCTGTCCATAATGCTCTTCCTTGCGTTGCAGAACGAATGCTTTGAGAAAAGCCAATTAATTCTTTTACTGGTGCTTTAGCAATAATTATTGCACTGTCTCCTTCTGTGCGCATTTCATTTATTTGTGCTCTTCTGCTTCCTAATTCTTTTGAAACTGAACCCATGTATGCTTCTGCTACTGTGATTGTTAATCTTTGTTTTGGTTCAAATAAAACCGGTTGAGCTAAAAGCATGCATGCATAGCATCCTCTTGTGATTGCAGGAAGTATTTGTGCTGGACCGCGATGAATTGCATCTTCATGTAATGTTGCATCTTCTAATACAATCATTACTCCAAAGCATTTTTCTTTTGCTAAAGGTCCTTCATTCATTGCATCAGTAAATCCTTGAATTACTAATTCACGAATTTCATGTAATGCTTGTATTCCACGGGTTGCATCAAGCAAAACACATTGGTTATGCACAGCCCAAATTCTTTTTGAATCATCTGTATTGAATCCTGCTTTCTTTAATTTTTCAATCATTTCTTTGTCTTTTGGTTTTATTTTTCCGTTAATTCTTTGTTCACGTAATCCTTCTTGGATTTCTTTTGATAATAATTCTACTTTCATTTTGAATTTGTTGTGTTTGTTAGGGCTTTTTGCTTCAATTACTGGTGTTTCATTTTTGGTTATTGTTTCATGGTATACAACTATTGGTGGTGAAACTGTTACTGGAACATTGTGATGTTTTTCAATTCTGTACTGCATTATTTCTAAGTGAAGTTCTCCCATTCCTGAAAGCAAATGTTCTCCTGTTTCTTGATTTAATGAAGCCACTAAATTTGGGTCTTCTTTTGTTAATTGTTTTATTACTTCAATTAATTTTGGTAAGTCCTTTGTGTTTTTTGCTTCAATTGAAATTGTTATTACTGGTTCTGTTTGAGTCATGAATGATTCAAATTCATGTATTTCATTTTCAGCAATTGTTTCTCCAGTATAAACTTCTTTTAATCCGATTAATGCTGCAATGTTTCCTGCTGGAACTCTTTCTGCTTCAACAAAATCAGGTCCCATGAATATTCCTACTTTTTGTATTACAACATCTTTTTTTCCGCCGACTAATTTTACTTTCATTCCTTTTTTTATTTGTCCTGAATAAATTCTTCCTGTTGCAATATCTCCTGCATGTTTGTCAACTGAAACATCTGTTACCATCATTGAAAAACTTCCACTTTTATCACATGAAGTCATTTGTTTGAATATTTCTTCTTCATGATCTCCTTCCCAGATAATTGGAATTCTGTATTTTTGTGCAATTACTGGGTTTGGTAAATGAGTGATAATCATTTCAAGTAAAGCAGTATATAATGGAGATTTTTGAGCTAATTCTTTTTGTTTTTCATTTTTACAGTATTCATATAAATCAGCAATTTTTACTCCAGTTCTCTGCATTTGCGGAACACTTATTGCCCAATTATTATAAGCTGAACCAAAAACAACTGAACCGTTTTCAGGGCTTACTTTCCATGTTGATTCAAATTCTTTTGGAACATTTTTTTTAATTAAATCATTAACTGAAGCAATTACTTTTACAAATCTGTTCATCATTTCTTCTTTTGTTACCTGTAATTCATTCACTAATCTGTCAACTTTATTGATAAATAAAACCGGTTTAACATATTCTCTTAAAGCCTGTCTTACAACTGTTTCAGTTTGAGGCATTACTCCTTCAACTGCATCAACAACTAATACAACTCCGTCAACTGCACGCATTGCTCTAATAACGTCTCCGCCAAAATCAACATGTCCAGGAGTATCAATAATATTAATCAAATGTTCTTTGTTGTTGTAATTATGCACTATTGAAATATTTGCTGCATTAATTGTAATTCCTCTAGCCTGTTCCTGGTCTTCGGAATCCATTAATAATTGTTTTCCTGCTAATTCTTGGCTCATTAAACCTGAAGAAGCAATCAAATTATCTGTTAAAGTAGTTTTTCCATGATCAATATGTGCAACAATTCCAATATTTCTGATAGTTTCACGTGTATCCATTAATAATTGCGCCATTTTAACAACATCTTCTTTTCTCGCCAAAAAAATCCCCTCATAATATTAAGTGTAATTTATATAATCCATTACACAATATTTAAATAAGAAATGGTGTGATTTAATGCCTCAAATAAGAAAACCTGGTTCAAATCCTAAAAAAAGAGAAAGAGATTTAACTAAAATTGCTAATTCTGTAGCAGAAGGATTTGTTGGACGAACAGATTTAACTCCTGAACAAAGAATAATGATTCGAAATAAAATGAAAGAAATTAGTTTGCATTCTCCTTCTTTTAATGAAGAAGTAATTGAAGCAAAAAAATCACTTAAATTTAGATTAATTTTAGATAATTTAACGGGAACAGATTATTTTTTTCCGCTTTCAAAATTTTTAAGAAAATTTAATTCAGTTAATGAACAAGTAATTAAATTAAGAGCCAATATTCAGTCATTAAATAAATCTATTGAAATAGCTAAAAAAAAAGCAGTGGATGCTTCTTTTTTTGAAAAAGATAAGAAATTAATTGAAGAAAATTTAGCAAGTTTAACAAAAACTTTTATTCAATTAATTTCTTTTAGAGATGGCTTGATTGCTTCAAATAATCCGCAGAACTTTCTTGAAGAAAACAAAGCACTGTTAGATCATTTTTTTAAGAAATAAAAAAAGTGTTAGTTCAAGAATTAATCTTGAACTTTATTTATCTGCTGCTTTTTGCAATTCTTTCTACTTCGTCTCTTCTTTTTATTGCTGTTGAGCTTGGATCTGATTTTGCTGCTTTGATTAATTCTTCTGCTAAAGCAATTGAAGCAGTTTTTTTTGTTTTATAACTTGAAGCAAAAGTTGCTAAAGCAATATTTTTAAGTGATTCATCAATTCTTTTGATTGGTGCAACATCAACTGATTGAGTGTAACTTATTCCGCCTTTTTTTATTCTTGTTACATCTTCTCTTGGACCTGATTTTTCTATTGCCTGCACTAATATTTGAATTGGGTTTTGTTTTGTTTGTTTTTCTATTTTATCAAATGCTTCTTCAACTATTTCCATTGACTGGAATTTTTTTCCGCATCCTAATCTATGACGCATGTATTTTCCTGAAAGTTTTCTTTTTCCTTGTCCTGAACGCATTAATTTGTTTACTAATCTTTCAACAATGCTTACTTCTGATTTTTTGAATCTTTTTCTTGTTTTGATTCC
Source organism: Candidatus Iainarchaeum sp. (assembly GCA_016932875.1). Taxonomy (GTDB): domain Archaea; phylum Iainarchaeota; class Iainarchaeia; order Iainarchaeales; family JAFGBZ01; genus JAFGBZ01. The sequence goes on along the minus strand of JAFGBZ010000021.1, from coordinate 18,033 downwards.
AAATGAATGAGGCACTGCTGTTGTGTCCAGTGAAATGTATTTTGATAAAGAAATATCATTTATTTTAACGTCTTTTGTTTCCCATTTGTCAAATACTTTCAAGTTAATTACCTCTTACTTTTAATTTCAATTTTTTCTTTCCAATTCTGCGTAGCAGGATTGCTTTTTCTTTGCAACCGTGCTTTCTTTTTTTAAAAGAAAGCCGAATTACCTCTTGCTTTTCTCTTTTCTTCCTGTTCTAAGCATTTCAAGTGATTGATTGTTCACTTTAATTACTTTATATTTTACTCCCCAAAGATCTCCTTTTGCTCCGTGTTTTCTTCCGCCTAATCCTTCAACCATTACTTCATCATGTTCTTCAATGAATTTTATTGCGCCGTCTTTTGGGGCTAAAGCAGTTAACTGCTTTCCGTTTTTAATTAATTGAACTCTAACACATTTTCTTATTCCTGAATTTGGCTGTCTTGCAGTTACTCCTCTTTTTTCTAATACAATTCCTCTTCCTTGAGGGCTTCCTTTAAGCAAGTCTTTTTTCTTTGCTTGTTTTTTCTTTTTTTTCTGTCTTGGATCTTTTTTATTCCATTTTTTTCTCTTTTTTTCCAAAGAGCCTGCTGCAAATTCTCCACTAGCCATTTTATCAATCCTTTTTTTCTGATTTTAATTATAAGTTTTTTTCTTTTTTGCGAAGCAAAAAAACTTTTTCTTTTGCGAACTTAGCTTTTCTTTTTTTAAAAGAAAAGCTAGTTAATCATAACTTTTTTTATTCCGAAACATTTATTTAATATCTCTTTAATCAATGAAATTCTTCTTTTATTCATTAATGCTTTTTTTTTGTCTTCTGCGGAAACGAATTTAATGCTTAAAGCGTTTTTTAAAGCTTTTGCTTCGACTTCTGTTTTATTGAATGCTTTTTTTGCAAATTCTTCTGGGTTTCCGCTGTATTCAAATACTTCTACTTGTTTTCCTATTAATGAACTCATTTTTTTTGCATTTTCTCCGTTTTTTCCTACCACTGCTCCGACTTTTCCTTTTTCTGCAAAGAAAACAACTGCATTTTCTGTTATAACGCATGCTGTTGCGTTTTGATTGCATTCTTTTTCAAGCAGGTTAAGGTATTCTATTTCTTCGCGGTTTAATTTCATTGAAAGCCCTTGTTTATTTAGCTGTTAATTTTAGTACATCGCTTTTTCCTTTGTCAAGCACTGCAAGTGTGTTTATGTGGAATGGTTTACCGCAGATTGCACCTAATTCTTTTGCTGTTCCTTCAAAAGAGTAAATTGGAATTTTTCCTATTTTAGAATAATTTTCCATTTTTTCTTTTTTATCTTGTTCAATGTTTTTTGCCAGAATAATCATTTTGGCTTTTCCAATCATGGATTCTTTTTCTGTTTCTTTGAATCCAAAAACTATTTTTCCTGTGTCAACAGCACGTCTGATTTCTTTGTTTGCATCCAAATTTTATCACCTTAATTTTTTCATTTCCAGTGTAACAGTTCCTGTTCCTACTTTAATCGGTTGTCCTACAATAATGTTTTCAACCACACCATTTAAATCTTCTTCTTCTCCTTTAAAGGCTGCTTCAAGCAAATGCTTTACTGTTTCTTCAAATGCTGCTCTTGCGAAAGGAGAACTTTTTTCTCTTGTGATTCCTGTTCTGACTATTCCTTTTATGTCTCCTGAATAGCTCATTAAATCTGCTAAAAGCATTATGTGTCTTATGTCTACTGCAATTCCGTTGTCATCTAAAACTTTTTTTAATTCATACATTGCTGAATTTCTGCCTGCTTCAATTCCAAGAACTTTTGATATTTCTTTTATATCATTTGTTGTTGTTCTTGTGCCGTCTACTTCAGGCATTTTTATTACTGCTTTCAGGTTTGTTCCTCTTGTTTTAATCATGAATTCATTGTTTTCTTCTGTTACAATGATTTTTTCTATTCCTTTTACTCCCTGCATTCTTGAATTAAGTAATTTGTTTAAATTTTTTCTTGCTTTTAAAAGTGATTCTTTTCCTAATTCAAATGTTAATGTATTTTTGTTTTTTTTGCAGGTGTATTTCATTCCTTTTCTTATTTTTTCTTCTAATTCTTTTAAGTCAACGTTTCTTTCGCTTGTTTTTATTTCATCCATTTCAATTGCAATTATTTTTTTATCAAAATTTTCTTTTACATTAATTACGTCAAGTATTCTTACATCAATTAATAATTTTGCGAAATTTGTTGCTTTTTCCTTGTTTTTTCTGAATTCTTCTTCAAGATAAATATGCATTGCAGGATATTTTGCTTTGCTTCTTCCGTCAACAATTTCCTCAACTCTTTGAATTCCGCTTCCAACACTTACTTCTGCTGCTCCTGCAAAGTGTTTTGTTCTTAATGTTAACTGGGTTCCTGGTTCTCCAAGTGATTGGGCTGCAATTATTCCTACTGCTTCTCCTGGATTAACTATTAATGAATCATATTTTTTTTCTAAATATTCAGTAAATTTGTTTTTTTCTTTTTCAGTTATTTTTTTGTCTTTAATGTATTCTTCTATTTCATCTGTTACTGATTTTGGAAGATGTGTTTTTGGCATAAGCTCTCCTTGAGTGTAAAAGTCTTCTCTTACTGGTTTTGCTTCTTTTGATTTTTTTTCTTCTTCTCTTTTTACTTTTACTGGTTTTGCTGCTTTTTCCTTTTTAGGGGCTTTTTTTGTTTCTTTTTTTTCTGGTGTTTTTTTTGCCATTTATTTCACTTCCCCTTGAATTTTTTTAATTCCCTTTTCAGATTCATTGTTTTTCCTTTTGAGGAATTTCCGGAAAATACTTTGTCTTCTCCGCTTATGAATTGAATTACTCTTTTATCTGGAGTTCTTACTGTGTAATCACTGTTTACAACCAAGTCTTTCAATGAGTTTGCAAGTCTTCTGTATAAGTAACCTGAAACTTTTGTTGAAACACCTGTGTCAACTTCTCCTTGACGTCCACCCATTGCATGGTAAAAGTATTCAAATGGATTTAATCCATCCATGAAATTGCTTTCAATAAAGCCTCCTGCTTTTACTCCAATGTCTTTTGGTTTATTTGCTGAAATTAATCTTTTATAAAATCCTTTTTTAGGGCGTCCTTCTCTTACTGCTGCCTGTCCCCATAATCCGGAAATATTTGTTAAATTTGTTGCGCTTCCTCTTGAACCACTTACAATCATAATTTTTGAATCAAACACTGGGTTTTCGCCTATTAATGCATCAATTTTTTCTTTCATTAATTGTGTTTCAACTTTTGATTTAATTCTTGCACCTAACTGCATCATTTTTACTTCAAATGATTCTTCTAAAGTTCTTCCTGGAATTATTTCAAGTGTTTTTTTCTCAAATTCTTTAAGCAGTTTTTCTGCTATTTGTTCTTCTTCTTTTATTGCGCGTGTTCTTATGGATTTTGCTTCTTTGCTCATTTCAAATTCATCTAATCCAACTGTTACGCCTTTTTTGTAAACTATGTCTTGCACTATTTTTCCTATTTTATCATAAAAATTTGCAATTACTTCAGGAGGATAATTTTTTGCTAATTCGCTTACAAGTTTTCCTCTTCCTTCACCTAAACTTGATTCATCTATTACTCCTGTAATTAATTCACCGTTTTTTATCTGCACATAAGTGTTGTATTTGTCTCCTGGTTCGCAGACATATCCTGAAAGTATTTTTTCAAGTGTTTTTCCTAATTTTGATTTATATGCTAAATTTAAGTCTTTTGGAAGTAATTGTGAGAAAATAAGTTTTCCTGAATAATTTTTTCCTCTGTCTGGTTTTGGAAGTTCAGTTATTCCAATTGAATGAAGATATTCCATTGCTTTTTCTTTTTCAAATACTGTTGATTCAAGGGTTAAAATAAATGAACCTGTTACTCCGTCTTCATCAAGTATTACTACTGGTGCACCATAACGCGGGCTTAAAATATTTTTTTCAACCATCATTAATTCTTTTGCTTCTGCAATGCCTTCCTCTGTTTGAGGCACATGCATGTTCATTTCATCTCCATCAAAATCTGCATTGTATGGTTTGCAGACAATTGGATTAATTCTGAAAGTATTTCCTGGCATTACTCTTGCACGGTGTGCAAGCATTGATAATCTGTGCAGTGAAGGCTGTCTGTTGAATAAAACTATGTCTCCGTTTTTTAGTTTTCTTTCAATTTTAAATCCTGCTTCAAGTTCTTCTAAAACTTCTTCTTTGTTTGTTTCAGTTATTCTTTTTCTTAATCCATTTGGACGAATTACATATTCCACTTTTCCGTCTTTTATAAATTGTTTTATGTCTTTCATGTTTTCGTCTGTTAAATACTGTGGAACAGTTAATGTGTCTGCTACTTTTTCTGGAACTCCTAATTCATTTATTGAAATATTTAAATCAGGAGTAATAATTGAACGTGCTCCGAAGTTAACTCTTTTTCCTGTTAAATTATATCTGAATCTTCCTTTTTTTCCTTGCAGTCTTTGAACTATTGTTCTTAATGCTCTTCCGCTTCTGTGTTTTGCCGGAGGAACTCCTGCAGTATTATTATCAAAATAAGTTGTTACATGATATTGCAGTAAATCCCATAAATCTTCAATAATTAATTGAGGAGCGCCTGCTTCAATGTTGTCTTTTAATCTTAAATTAATTCTTATAATGTCAACTAATTTATGTGTTAAATCATCTTCTGATTTAATTCCTGAATCTAATGTAATTGAAGGACGAATGTTTATTGGTGGAACTTGTAATACTGTTAATACAAACCATTCAGGGCGGACTCTTTTTGAGTTATATCCAAAGAATTCTAAATCTGAGTCAGGAATTTTTTCAGCCCATGCTCTTATTTCAGTTGGATAAATTCTTTCATTTCCTCTGAAGAAATTTGTTGGTTTATCTAATAATACTGTGTCATGTGCTTCTCCGCATCTTGGACATTTTTTTAATTTTTTTGTTTTTGCAAGTATTTTTTTTTCAACATCAATATTTGGATTAAAAATTAATGGTCTTAATTCTTCTAGTTTTTCATCTTCAATTAAAATGCGTCCGCATTTTTCGCATGTTGCATGCATTAATGTTTCAAGTCTTTTACCGAATTCTGAATGCACTACTGGTCTGAATAATTCAATGTGTCCAAAGTGTCCAGGGCATTCCTTCATTTTTTGTCCGCAGGTTTTACATCTTAATCCAGGAGTGATTACTCCTAAATGGTGGTCCATTAATCCGTCTTCCATTGGATAGCCGTCTTTATCATATGTTTCAGGTGATTTGATTTCAATTACACTCATTTTTCTTATGTGTATTGGTCCTAAAATACTGAATTCAATTCCTGAAATTTTTTTGGTAAGCATTTATTCCACCTTATCCGCTATTTTTAATTTTGGCAGCACGCCTAATGCTTTTAATTCATCCAATAATAATTTGAAGCCGTAACTCATTTCAACTGGATAAACTTTTGTTGAATTGCATAAAGGGCATTGTTTTTTGTTTCTAATCATATCATGCACGCCTATTACTCCGCATTTTTCGCAGACTAATTTAACTGTTTTATCTGAATCTTCAATTAATTTTTCATGTAAAAGCATTGCTGCTCCGTGTCCAATAAGTGTTTCGCCTTCCATTTCACCAAATCTTAATCCACCTTCTTTTTCTTTTCCTTCAGTTGGCTGGCGTGTTAAAATTTGTACTGGGCCTCTTGCACGAGCCTGTATTTTATGTGAACTCATATGGAATAATCTTCTATAAGCAACAATTCCAGTAAATATTTCACCGTAAATTTTTTCTCCTGTAACTCCATCATAGAATGCTTCTTTTCCGTCATTTCTTAATCCATATGAATGCAGTATTTTTCCTAATGATTCTCTGCTTTCACTGCTGAAAGGAGTTCCATCAATTAATCTTCCGTCTAATGCTGATGCTTTTCCTCCAAGCATTTCAATTAAGTGTCCAATAGTCATTCTTGAAGGAATTGAGTGAGGATTTAAAATTAAATCAGGGCGTATTCCTTCTGCTGTAAAAGGCATATCTTCTTCAGGAATAATTGCTCCTACAACTCCTTTTTGTCCGTGCTTTGAAGAAAATTTATCTCCTGTTGCAGGAACCATATTGCTTCTAAGTTTTATTTTAACTAATTTGTTTCCACTTTCAGCTTCAGTAATAAATATTTTATCAACATTTCCTGGTTTTCCTGAACGCACTGTAACACTTGATTCGCGTCTTTTTTCTTCTCCTAATTCAAATTCATTTACTTCTTCAATAAATCTTGGAGGAGAAGTTCTTCCTGCAATAACTGTTTTTGAATCAGCATAAGATTCTAAATTTGCTAATCCATCAGCGCCTAAACTTTTGTATGCTTCTTCACCCATATATCCTACTGCATCTTCTTTAGGTATTTCAAATCTATCAATTTGTCCACCTGGATATCTGGTTTCCATTGCTTCATAAGTGCGTAAATAAGAGCTTCTTCCTAATCCGCGTTCAACTGCGCCTTTATTTAATACAATTGCATCCAATAAATTGAATCCTTTGTAAGACATTATTGCTACAACAAAATTCTGATTTGAAGGACGTTTAGTTAAATTAAGTAAATCATATGATTTGCTTTTAACCAAAGGAATCTGAGGATAATATAAAAGATATCCTTCTGTATCAGTTCTTAAATTATAATTTATTCCATTAATTCCTTGAGCTTGTTTGAACATTTTTGCACCATGAAGTACTTTTCCGCCCATGTCATGTTCAAGATAAGGAATTAATGAAGTGATTACTGAAAGAGTTCCTACTCCGTCAATTTCAATGTGAGTATGTTCTTTTGTTAAGCTTTCTTCATCAACTGCAATTAAAGTATTTTCTTCTTCTTCTGCATCAATGTATTCAATTACTCCTTCTTCAAGTAATTTATCCCAAGTGATTTCCTTGTTTTTTATTTTCTGTAAATGTTCTGCAGTAAACATTGGTTTTCCGTTTTTCACAACAATTACTGGTCTTTGAATTCTTCCTGCATCAGTATTAATGTAAACTTCATTTGTTTTTTCATCAAAAGAAATATTTATATGAGAACTTAATTCATTTTTTCTTCTTTTTTCAATTAATTCAGTTTTCAGTTTCGCTGGATTAGGATGAAATCCAATTAATCTTCCGTTAATGTAAACCTTTGATTTAGTTGCCATAAAAAATCACTTTAATTTTACTCCCATTTCTTCCAATGCCTTTTCAACTGGTTTTTCATCTGTGTCAACTGTTACTTCGCTTAACAATGCAAGATTTTTAACCAAACCACATTGAGGGCCGTCAGGAGTTTCAACTGGACATAATCTTCCCCAGTGAGTTCCGTGAACACTTCTTGCTTCATATAATTCTCTGTTTTTATCCAAAGGAGATTTAATTTTTCTTAAATCAGTTAAAGGACTTAAATAATTAATTCTGTCCATAAATTTTGAAACTCCAGTAGCTCTGCCAATCCAGTTTCCTGTGCTCATTGCAAAACGAATTCTTTCAGTTATTGCTCCTGGTCTTACAATTGTTGAAATATTTAATTTTCTTCTTCTTGTAACTGTTCTGTCAATCTGGAATTTTAAATCTTTAATAAAATACTTAAATGAATATCTGAATAAGTGTTCCATTAATTTTCCGCTTAATTCAATTCTTTTATTTGCGTAATGGTCTTTGTCATCTTCTTCTCTTAAATTATAAGCTCTTTCAATTGCTTTTGAAGCCATCATGGTTAAGTAATAAGCTTTTGCTAATCTGTCTTTTGGTTCCTGTCCAATATGAGGCAGTAAAAATGCATCAATTACTTCTTGTGCTCTTCTTAATCTGTATTCTTCTACTTGTCCTGGAGCAACATATTTTCCTAATTTATCTAATGCTTCTTTTTCTGTTTTAATATCAGTATTTTCAATATTAATTAATACTTCATTCTGAATTTCCTGAGTATCATCAAATGCTTCAATCTGGTCTTTAGTGTTTTTTAATCCTAAAGCAATAAGTAAATCAAATAATTTTAATTTTCTTGGAGAAGCAGGAAAAGTAACATTAAGTGTTCCATCAGGATTTCTAAGAATTCTGACTCTTCCTTTGAAAGCGCCTTTAGTTGAAATTACTTCAGTAACAATTTTATCTAATTGTTCTGAAACCATTACTCTGTCTGAAGCTAAAACTTCTTGACTCATTAAAGCTTTTTCTGAACCATTAACAATAAAGTATCCGCCGAAATCCATTGGGTCTTCATTCATTTCAATTAATTCTTCTGCTGTTTTTCCTTCAAGCCAGCATCGATTTGATTTCAGCATTATTGGCAATTCTCCAATATATGCTTGTTTTAAATCTTGTTCAACATCTCTTCTCAATAATTTCATTGTTAAATATAATGCACCAGAATAAGTTCTGTTTCTTAATCTTGATTCCATTGGAAAAAAATTATTTCTTGGACTTCCATCTGCTTCAACTAATTTTGGTTTATGCAGTTCAATGTTTTCTAATTCAATTTTTACTTCCTCTATTTTTGGAACAATTTCATCGTTTTCTTTTACAATTTCATTTAATTTATCATCAACAAACTGATTGAATGAATTAATTTCCATTTGAGCAAAATTTTTGCCTTTAAAATAAGAATAAATTAAATCCCATCCGCCCTGCATCAAATCACGTCCTTAAAACACAATCCTAAAATAATAGGTTTCGCCTGCTGTAGGGCTTTTTCTTGAAATTTTCAATATGTCTCCTGATTCAGCGCCTATTTCAATTACTGCTGGATCTTCTGCTGAAATTTTAGGTAATACATCAATTGATTTACCTAATTTTTCAAGAAGTTCAGGAACTCTTTCCTTTGAAACAATTTCATGTTTTGGAACAAGATAATGATCAGCAACTTTTTTCAGAACCAAAAAACAACCCCATCCTTAGCTTTTAATTCTGCAAATGCATGGGTTTGGCTAAAAATGCAAAAAACACTTTATAACCCTTAGCGCGCCTTAAACATTAACCCAATCCGCAGAATAATAAAATTAATTAGATATTTAACAAGGGAAAGGAATAAAAAGCTAACTGGAAGAAATGAAAATTTGGCTTTTAATTAAAGCCAAAAAAATTCATAATCCATCCAAAGAAATCCTGTGATTGTGATACAGGACTTTGAATTGGAGTTTCTTCAACTGGCAATTCTATTTCTTCAACAGGGGTGCTTCCTTCTGATTCTTGATAATATTCATTTCCTTTTTGTTCTTCTATTGGAAGTTCTCCTTCTTCAATTGGATTGGGTAAAGGAATTGTTGATTCTGATGAATTTAATTTGCATGCTCCTTCTAAGCAACCGCTTTCACAGTTGTATATTTCATCTTTTACTGTATTATTTTCACAGTATTTTTCATGCAAGGTTGAACCATTACAGTAATCTGTTTGAGCTCCACTTGTTATGGTTCCTTTTTTGAGAAATGTTGTTCCTTTTTCAAAATAATTTTTTCCTGTATCTGAATCAATACAGTTGGTAACTGCTTCCAAGACAGGAACTGGGTTTTGAGTTTGCTGAGTTTGGGTTTGTTCATTTAATTCATTATTGTTTCCAGTAGGTGCGTTTAAATTTTCCTGATTTTCACTTGCTCCAAGCAGTCCTTTTGCTTCACCTGTTGACTGGGTGCAGCCAAACATAAAAATTAATAAAATTAATGAAATGATTATTGATTTTTTTAAATTCATTTTATTCCTCCAAAAATATAAATAATATGTGTTGATTTCACTTAAAATACTTTTCTAATCTATATAGGTTTTATTTAAATTCTTTTTAGTTTTTGAATTTAAAGGTGTTTTTATGTTTGAAGATATTTTAATTAAAATTAATGAAATGTTTCCTGAATCTTATTTTGGTTCAAGCATTGGACAGTATGCTGTTTTTTTTGGAATACTTATTTTGTTTGCAGTTATTGGAAAAATTATTTATTTTGTTATGAAAAATCAGGTAAGGCGTTTAACTGCTAAAACTAAAACAGAATTAGATGATATGTTAGTTGATATTGTTGAAGAGCCGTTGGTTTTGCTTGTAATAGTTATTGGTTTATTTATTGGATTTCGGTTTTTAACTCCTGATTCAGAATTTCTTCTATGGTTTTTTGATAAATTAGTCAGTTCACTTATTGTTGCAACTGTTGCATGGTTTGCAGTAAGATTAATTGATGTAATAATAAAACATTATTTGATTCCTTTAGCTGATAAAACTGATTCAAAATTAGATGACCAGTTAATTCCGATTCTTTCAAAGGGATTAAAAATTGCTTTGATTTCTCTTGCAGGAATAATTGTTTTGAATGGATTTGGTTATGATGTTACTGCCTTAATTGCTGGACTAGGTATTGGAGGATTGGCAGTTGCTTTTGCAGCGCAGGATACAATTGCAAATTTATTTGGAGGAGTAGCAATTTTTGTTGATAAACCTTTTACAATTGGGGACAGAGTTCAGTTCAAAGGAGTTGATGCAACAGTAACCCAGGTTGGAATAAGAACAACAAAATTAAAGGATTTTGAAAATCAGTTTATTACTGTTCCAAATTCACTTATTTCAAAAGACATTATTACAAATGTTTCCATGGCTAAGCCGAGAAGAATTAAATTCAAATTAGGCGTAGTTTATGGAACAACACAGAAAAAATTAATGAAAGCAAAAGAATTAATTGAAAAAGCAGTTGCAGAAGTTAATGGAACTGTTCCGGAAAAAACCAAAGTAACTTTTGATGCATTTGCCGACAGTTCGCTTGAATTACAGATAATGTATTTTTTAAGTAAAACAGATGATTACTTGCGCATAAAAGATGAAGTGAATTTCAAGATAATGGAATTATTTGAAAAAGAAAAACTTGAATTTGCTTACCCTACGCAGACAGTTTATCTGCAGAAATGAATTTAACAAATCAGTTAAAATGAGTTTTTACTTAAATTTGAGTAATTAATCAGATTTAAGTATTTTTCCTTTTTTTATTATTTTATGAATAAAATTTTTTTTAGTAATTTTTTTCTGCTTTTGCTGGTATTTGAACAGTCAAAAAAAACAGGTTCAATGGATTCATCTACTACAAGAATTGCTGAATCACTTGGAATTTCCCAGCAGAGTGTTTCAAGAAAAATAATGGAATTAAGGAAAGCTGATTTAATTGAAAAAAAATCTTCTGTTAATGGAAGTGAATTAATTTTAACTAAAAAAGCAGTTTATTCTCTTAAAACAGTTTATTTTAAAATGAATAAATGTTTTACTCAAATCAATGCAAAGATTCAGGGAAAAATTGTTTCAGGAATGGGGCAGGGCGCTTATTATATTTGTCAGAAAAATTATTCTCTGCAGTTTCAGAAAAAATTAGGTTTTAGTCCTTTCTGTGGAACGCTTAATGTTGAAGTAAATGAAAATGAACTTAATGCAGCATTGCTTGGATTAAATCCTTTAAAGCTTGAAGGATTTAAAACAGCTAAAAGAACTTTTGGTGCATTGGAATGCTTTAAGGCAAAAATTAATGGTAAAATTATTGCAGGGATTGTTTTTCCTGAAAGAACTTCGCATTCACGAAATATTGTTGAACTTATTGCACCATATAATTTAAGGAAGAAATTAAATTTGAAAGATGGTTCTGAAATTTATTTTGAACTAATAGTATGATGAAAAAGTGATTTGATGAAAATAGGATTAATTGACACAATGTTTGCAAGAATTAATATGGGCAAAATAGCTGAAGAAACAATTAAAGAAATTGCTCCTGAAATTGAACTGGAAAAAATAACAGTTCCAGGAATAAAAGATTTAGCGGTGCAGGTAAGAATTTTACTGGAAGATAAAAACTGTGATATTGTTTTAGCTTTAGGAATGCCTGGCAAAGAAGCAATTGATTCTCAATGCGCCCATGAAGCATCACTAGGAATAATTTATGCTCAAGTGCTTGCAAAAAAACCTGCTTTAGGAATATTTGTTTTTGAAAACGAAGCAAAAAATGATGAAGGATTAAAACAAATTGTTTTTAACAGAGTAAAAAAACATTCAATTAATGCAGTATGGATGATTAAAAATCCTGAAGAATTATCGAAAAGAGCAGGAACTGGTGAAAGGCAGGGATTTGAAAATGTTGGAGGAATTGATTAAACATTAATCAAGTATTATGTATACTTTGGAGTGTGTGGTGTATGAATATTGGTATTGTGTTAAGTAAATTTAATTCTGAAATTACTTCAAAATCTTTTGAAGCAGCAAAAAAGCAGGCTGAAAAGCAAGAAGATAAAGTAATTGAAGTAATTGAAGTTTTTGGTGCATTTGATTCTCCTTTTGCTGTGCAAAGGCTTTATTTTAATCCTGAAATTGATGCAGTGATTGTTTTAGGGGCAATAATTAAAGGCGAAACAAAACATGATGAAGCAATTGCTTTCAGCACGCTTAAAACATTACAGGAATTAAGTTTAACTCACAGGAAACCATTAGGATTAGGAATTACTGGCCCTGGAATGACTTTAAATCAAGCAATTGAAAGAGCTGAAAATGCAGGAATAAATGCAATGAAAGCTGTAAAAATGCTGTTTGAAGAAAAAGATAATATCCCAAAAACACCAGTGATGTAAAACAGTACCTATGTATTAGTTGAGGTGTACTCGGCACCGGCAGACAACCTAACAGAAGTTTAAAAACAAAAAATTCTTTTTTCTTTCATGAAAGTATTAGTTGATTCAAATATTTTTCTGGATTATTATTTGAATCGAAGTGATGGTTTAATCCCAATAGGAGAATTCGCATTTAGATTTATTCAGGAAGCTATTGGTTGTAAATATTTGGTTATTGTTTCTAGTTCAGTTATTGGTGAAGTAAAAGATAAATTGGGTTTTTCAGAATTTGAATTAAATGAAAAAGTATTCAAAGGATTAATCAAAAGAAATAAATTTGAAATAATTGAGGAAACAACTGAACAAGTGATTAAAGCAAGAAAATTATCTTTAGAAAGAAATCTTCCTGTTGTGGATTGTGTTCAGGCAATTATTGCTCATGAAGAAAATCTTTTAATTGTTTCAAGAGATTTTCATTTCAATGAATTAAATGATTTTGCAGAAACATTGAAACCTGAAGATTTAGAGTAAGCCATGTTTTTTCAATAATTCATTTCCAACTTTTTCTTTTATTTTAATCATTTCTTCTTTTGTCGGTTCTTTAATTCCTTCTCTTTTTCCTCTGCCAAAATTCTCTTCAGCGATTTTTAATGCTTCTTTAGTTCTTTGTTCTTCAAGCAGTTTCCTTAACGCTTCTCTAATGAATTCAGTGCGAGATTTATAAAATGATTTTTTTGCAATTAAATCAATTTCTTTCAGCATATTTTTTTCAAGCCTTAAATTAACTAAAACACTATTCATATATCTAATGTGTATTTATTGTGTATATAAATCTATCTTTTGCTAATACTTTGTTCTTTTTGCTAAAACTCTTTTAGTTAAACTAATTAACTATTTCATAGATTAAATTAACTATTTTCAGTTAACCGATTACTTTATATATTTTTGAATGGGTAATATATAGGGGTTAAAAGTGTTATTTGAAGCGCTTTATCATTTAATGAATTTAGACATTGGCTTCTTTATTGATTGGTTTAGTGGCAGCATTTTTATTTTATTTGCTTTAACTGCTTTAATGTATTTTTTTAGTGGTGGAAAAAAAGTTTTGAAGAATACTTTTTTGATGATTGCAACTGTTTTTGTCTGGATTCAATTTCAGGAATTAAGCGGTTTCATTATTATGGGGGCAATGTTTTTAGGATTAAATTATATTTTGAAACTTGTTTTGCTTAAATTTGCAGAAACAACTCCTTCTCTTTCAAATAAAATGGCGTTAATTAATGAAGTTTCTTTTATTTTCCTGCTTGTTGGTTGCGCACTTTTTGTGGGGTTTTAAAATGAAAGTATTCACTGTTTTTTCAAATGCTTTCACAATTACTGTGTCAATTTACATTATATTGCTTGTTTTATTGTTTGCTTTTGATTTTGAATTCTTTCCCGAAATAATGTTCACTCCTTTAGGAATTTTTTCAGTTTTTTCACTGGCTTTTGTTGATTTGTTTTTCATTGAGGTTGGATAAATAATTCCTTAAAACTTTTCATGCTTGATTTTTTCTTCTGGAATTCCTTCTTCTATTAATGTGTTTGTTACTTCTTCAACTAGTTTATGTGAACCGCATAAAAAGAAAGTGAATTCATTTAAGTTTGGAATAAATCTTTTCATTACTTTTGCATCAATGTATTCCTTTAATCCGTTCCATTGAATGCATTCTTTTCCTGCTTTAGGACAGGTTAAAATTATTTCCATGCACTTGATTCCTTTTAAATGTTCAGTTAAATCAACTTTTTTATTCGGATGTTTGAATGAATAAAATAAATAAGCTTTTTCAGGGCATTTCATGGTTTTAAAATAATCCATAAAACCCATAAACGGAGCAATTCCTGTTCCTGCTGCAAGCATTACAATTTTTTTTTCTCCTTCATATTTCATGCTTCCAAAAGAACCTTTAACAATTATTTCTTTTCCTTTTTTTGCATTAAATAATTCTGTTGTAAATTTTCCTTCTTCCACTTTTTGAATTGTAAGCTTCATTAAATTATCTTTTGAATAACCTGCAATTGAATAAGCTCTTTTGATTTCAGGTTGTTCAGGAAACCATACAAAAATAAATTCTCCTGGGTTATAATCAATTTTTTTTTCTAACTGTAATGTAAATGTTCTGATTTCTTTTGCTTCTTCTTTTATTTCAATTATTTTTGCTTTTGTTTCAGTAATCATTTTTTTACCAGCCATAAAATTTGCTTAAAGAATATTTGAATGAATCATACATTTTTATTTTAGGCATTAGATGCGGGTGCTTTAATGCTAATTTTAATCCATAAATTGCTTTTTCTTTTTTTGTCAATGAACTTAAATTATAGGGCAAGTCTTCTGAAAACTTGTTTAATTCATTTGAACTCAGTGAATAAAATTCTTTTTTTGCTTTCAAAAGCTTTTCATATGGGGGGAATTCTTTTTTCCACATTCTTTGATAAGCTGAAAAAAATTCTTTTGAATAATTATTATTATGTACTGCTTCAAATCCTATAACTGAAGCGAATTCAGCTGATTTCATTGCTAATTGTGAGCCTCCTTCAAACATTGGCGAAGTAAATCCTGCTGCATCTCCTATAAGTAAAATTCTTTCATCAAAAGTTTTTTCCAGCGGCCCTGAATGAGGAATTAATCCTCCGAATGATTTCACTATTTTGTTTCCAAGTTTTTTTTCTTCAATGAATTTATCCAGTAATTTTTTTGCCTGATTTTTATTAGTGGTTGTTAAACCAACATTTGCTTTGCCGTCTTTTTTAGGAATAATCCATAAATATCCTTCCGGTGCTAAATCAGGCCATAAATAAAATTCAAGCCATCCTTCATTTGGGATTTCTTCCATTAAATACTGCATTCCAATAACTGTTTCGCTTGGCTTGTTTAATCCAAGCAGTCTTGAAGAAACCTGTGAAACTCCTGAACCATCAATTAAAAAATCTGCAGTGTAAGAATGCTTGTTTGTTTTTAATTCAATTCCTTTTTCTTTTTTTTCAATTCCATTAACTCTTGTATTCAGAAAAATTTCAGTTCCTTTTTTTTCTGCTTTTTCAGCAATCCATTTTTCAAATAAATCTTTTTCTAAAACATATCCGTTTTCATGGGTAAAAAATTCTTTTCCGTTAGGAAAAATAACTTTAATTCCTTTCACGTTTTTTGAAATAACTTTTTCAGGCAATTCAATTTTCAGATTTTTTACTGCAAATTCAGATAAGCATTCTCCGCAGTGAACAGGGCTTCCTATTTCTGAATGCTCTTCAATTAAAGCAGTTTTAATTCCTTTTTCAGATAGCTTTAATGCAGTAAAACACCCTGCCGGCCCGGCTCCTAATATAATTGATTGGTAGTCATTCAATTCAATCACTTTCTTCCGCTTAATTATTAAATGAGTTTAATTATTTAATTTATTGGTTTCAATGGGTTTGAAGAAAGCACTGCAGAAAAGAATGCATAAAGCAAAGCTTGCCGGCTCAATAGTAAAGGATTCGCTTGTTGTTAATGTAAAACGTCCTTTAAAGAAACGCAGATTTTATGCAAATGAATTAAAAGCAGTTGTAGTTGATATGGATGGAACTATTTTCCGCACTGATTCAAGTCTTGAAGCATTGAATTTAATGTTTCCTGAAAAAATAAGGGATTCAACTGCAGGAGAATTAATTTACCGTAAAATGATTAATTCAATAATTGAAGGAACAATGAGCATTGATGAAGCAATGATTAAAGGAACTGCTTTGCTGAAAAATCGCGGGTTTTCAATTACTGATATTAAAACAGTTTTTGAAAAAGTAAAACCTTATCTTAGAACTGAATTAATTGAATCTTTGAAAGAAATTCAGAAAGAAAAAAATGCTAAAATAATTCTTGCAACTTTTTCTTCAAAAAAATTCGGTGAAATGCTTGAAGATTACTTATTTGAATCAATTGGATTCAGATTTGATTCCATAATTGGTTCAGAAATGGAATTCAATGAAGAAGGAAAAGTAATTCATTTAATTAAAGTTGTGGGAATGGAATCAAGAGAAGTTGAAGGAAAAAAAATTATTTCAAAATTTGATGCATTGCAGGAACTGCTTAAAGAAAAAAACTGGGAATTTAATTTAAATCAGATTTTATTCATCACTGACGGCTATGGGGACATTGAATTAATTAAAAAAATGCCCTCGATTCTGATTACAAACAAAGAAAATCCTGACTTAATTCAAACAGTTTCAACAAGATTAAGAATGGCTGATTTTATTGTAAAAGATGATGAAAAAGTAAAAGAACAAATTCATAAAATAATTTTTGGATAATTCTTTTACCTTTTTTGAAAAAGTTTATTAATATGTTTGATGTAAATATACGCTATGCCTTTGGATAGTATTATTTCCGCTGCGCGTTCAAGGAATGTGCCAAGAGTTCAGACTGCTGCACTTCAAAGAGCTTCGCAGAACAGCGCAGGAACAACAAAAGAATCAATTGGAAGCATTGCTTCAAGAGTTGTAAATGAATCTCTTCAAAGAAAAGAAGAAACAAGATTTATTATAGGCGATACTCCTATAGCTAATTCTTGGAATGAATGCAAATATCTTAAAGAAGAAAACGGAAAACATTACTGCAAAAAATGCTTTTCATGGTGTGCAAAAGAAAAATGCCCACCAAAAATGAAAATCTGATTTAGTAATAATTCTTTTTTTATCAACGATTCTTTTTTATTCCTTTTATTCTCTTAATTATTTTACTTTTATGGAGGTAATTCAATGATTGAATTAATTTTGATTGGATTGATTGTAGTCATTTTAGTGCTTATTGTGGCAGTAATTTTGATGTATAATTCATTTGTTTCAATGCAGAAAAAAGTGGAAAATGCATGGGCGCAAATTGAAGTTCAGTTAAACAGGAGAGCTGATTTAATTCCTAATTTAATTGAAACAGTTAAAGGTTATGCGAAATTTGAGAAAAAAACTTTGCAAGCAGTAACTGAAGCAAGAGCAGCAATAGTTAATGCAAAAACCCCTAAAGAAAGCGCTCAAGCAGACAATATTTTAAGCGGAGCATTAAAATCAGTTTTTGCTGTATCAGAAGCATATCCTGATTTGAAAGCAAATCAGAATTTTTTAAAATTACAGGAAGAATTTTCTTCAACTGAAAATAAAATTTCTTATGCAAGACAATTCTACAACGATATTGTAATGAGATTCAATACGGCAATAGCACAGTTTCCAGGAGTAATTTTTGCAGGAATCTTTGGTTTCAGAGAAAAAGAATTCTTTGATGCTCCCGAAGGAAAAAAAGAAGTAGTGAAAGCAGATTTTTCAGATTTGTAAATAAAATGATTTGCAGAAAAAATAATTGAGTGAGTAAAATGAGTTTTTATGAAGAAATTTCATCCAATAAAACAAAAACACTCATTTTATTCATATCATTCTTTTTTTTTATTTTAGTTTTATCTGCAGTATTTGATTATGCAATTGGTGGAAGCG
>JAFGBZ010000020.1 GCA_016932875.1 Candidatus Iainarchaeum sp. | reverse complement strand
TTTATTTATTTGTTTTTTTTCTGATTGCTTTAATTAATTTTTTGTATTCTTGAATTAATTCAATTACATGCATTAATTTTTCTTCAGAAATTCCTGCGTTTAATGCATTTCTTTTAAAATTAGTTAAACCACTTGCTCCATCAACTGCGGCTTGAAATAATCCTTTAAAGTTTGTTTTAGCACTTCTTTCAAAAGAATATTTTTCAAATAAATTCAAATAATTTCTTAATGAATTAAATTCACTTTTAACTAAATCATTACTGAAAGAAATCCATTTTTTTTCAGAAATACTTCGTTCAGGAGTTCTTAATACCTGTTTTTTTCTTGAATCACTATAATCTTTATTTATTTTAGATTTTCTTGGCATTTAAATTCACATTAAATTAAAGGATTAAACTAATATAAAAATTAGTCCACGCAGGGTTTTTTTCCTGCGTGGGGTTTCTCTATTTTTGGCAACAAGAGATTTTGGGAGTTAAGGAGAAAAGAAGAAAAGGGAAAAAACTTTCTTTGGTGGGGGTTGGAAAAATTAGTTCCCTTTCCTTCAGTTCAAGCTTTAGGTAAGTACAATACTTTTTTTCCTGATTGTACTTTTCGAAGTAATCCCTCCTTAAATAATTTACTTAATCTTTGGCTTGCGGCATTTAATCCTTTATAATTCATTACTGTTTTGATATCCAATGCAGTTGCCTGTCCTTGATGTTCAATAAAACCAATAATTTGCTGATCTGGTTCACTTAAAACACTGAATTCATTTTTATCAGAAAACACTGATTCCTTATTCATTTCCTTTGTTTTAAATTCAAACATTAATTTATCAAATTTATCATTAATGGAATCCAATAATTCATTTGTTTTCCTTCTTTCTTCCATTAACTTATAAATCATGACTGATAAAGCAAAAGGGTCAGAAGATAAAGCCTTTAATTCACTTAAATCAAAGCTTAAATCCTTGAATTTAGGCTCTAAAGAATCCAATAACTCTTTGGATTTAGCCAACTCCCCAAACAACTCATGATTAGTCATGTACTATCATGATAGTATCATGACATATATAAACTTTTTGTTTTCGAAAAAGAAACAGTGAAATTAATTAATAATTTCTTTTAATTATAAAGGATTTTGATTAATTTAAAGTTATCTCTTGAATCACTTGAAGAAACTAATTTTATTTCCCGCACCGGCAAACAACCTTGCAAAACATTAAAAATAAACAATTAGTTATTTTTCTGATTGCTGGAATTAAGCAATTTATTAACCATGCAAAACAAAGGTTTAAAAGACGTAACATCAATTAGTAATATTATTACTATTTGGTGTTATTATGGTTTTTATGATTGCAGGGCTTTCAAAAAAGGAAATTGAAATTATTTCATGGCTTGAATTTTATGAAAAATATTTTTTTTCAATAAATGAAATAAATCATTTTTTCAGGAATAAAACTCAGCAGTATAATTCAATCAAAAATCTGATGAAAAAAAAGAGGATAATAAAACTAAACAAAACTAAGTATTATCTTGTTCCAATTAAAGCTAAAAATGGCACATGGGTTGAACGTTCTTTCATTATTGCAGATGAAATATTTAATGGAGAAAATTATTTTATTGGAGGATATGCTGCGGCAAATTACTGGCGTGCAACAGATCAGATTCCAATGCAAATAGATATTTATACAACTAAAAGACAGGGGAAAAAAACAGTTCTTAATTCAAGATTTGTTTTTCACAGGACAACTGAAAAAAATATTAAAGAAAATTCATGCATTAAAAAAATGGAAAATCATTCTTTCAGGATTTTAAAGAAAAAAGAGGCAGAAAAATGGATGAAATTAAGGGAATAACTGAAAAAGAATTGAAAGATATTGCAGCAAAAACAAAATTTAATGAATTATTGCTTGAAAAAGATTACTTGTTAACTGAATTGCTTTTTTTGCTTAAAGACATTAAAGGAATTTATTTTAAAGGAGGCACTGCACTCAATAAAATATTTTTAAATCATGCACGTTTATCTGAAGAGCTTGATTTTACTTCAACAAAAAAAGTTTCAGTTATTGAAAAACAAATTAAATTAAAACTTAAAGACACTAAATTCAATAAAATAACTCATGACAAAAGAGTAGATAAATTCACTAGATTAATTATTCATTATAAATTATTTCATGAAAACGGAACAATTTTTATTGATTTAAATCAAAAAGCTAAATTAAATTCAAAACCAGAAAAACATGAAATTAAACATTTTTATTCAGAATTCATTCCAAGTTTTTCAGTTAACACGCTTTCAGAAAAAGAAATGATTGCAGAAAAAATGCAGGCAGCAATTTCAAGAAATAAACCAAGAGATCATTTTGATTTATTTCAATTAATTGAAAAAGGAATTAAAATTGATTTAAATTTAGTGAAACAAAAATGCATTCAATCAAAAACAGAATTCAGCATTTTAAAAATGTTTCATAACGCAAACAAACTTAAAAACCGATGGAATACTGATTTAATTCCTTTACTTAATGAAGAAGTTTCCTTTGAAAAAACAATGAAAACTCTTGCAAAATACTTTAATTTAAAAAAAGAAAAAAAAGCATTAAAATGATAAAATAATCAATTAAATGATTAAAACCAGCAAGATTGAACATATTTATTTATAAGTTCAAAGTCATTTATTCTATTATTAATTTTAAGGAGAGATTTTAATGGTTGAAGCTAAAAAGCCTTTTGGAGGATATAGTATTTGTTTTAAGGGACGCACTGATTCAGTGGAATCTGTTTTTGGTTCTAAAAATATTGCGCCAAGCGAAATGACTAAACTTCTTTGGGCTTACGTGAAAAAAAACAAACTTTCAAG
>JAFGBZ010000019.1 GCA_016932875.1 Candidatus Iainarchaeum sp. | reverse complement strand
TACTATGCAAATAATTTATTTTATTTTTTTAAAAAAAGACATAAGCCATAACAGGAATGAAAAAAACTGCCCACACTAATGGATTCCATCTGAATACTTTTGCTCCATCCAATGGGCCGATTGGAATAAGGTTGAAAAAACCTAAAAATAAATTAATCATTAATCCATATTGTGAAATTGTTTGAATAAATGAATTATTTAAACTCATTCCGATTATTAAAAATATGATCGCAATAATAATATTTGTTGCAGGCCCTGCTAAAGAAATTAATCCGTTTTGTTTTGCACTGAAATGCCCATAAATATATACTGCTCCTGGCGCTGCAAAAACCCAGCCTGTTAAAAGAGAGAATCCTGCTGCAATTGCTAATCCATAAGGCCACATTCTGAATTCTGCATGAGCTCCGAATTTTTTTGCAACTTGTCTGTGAGCCAGTTCATGAAGAATAAATGCAGTTCCAGTAACAATCAGCATTATTGGGATTAAACTAAGAAAATCTCCTATAGGGATTAATGAAGTAAGTGAAATGCTTATTAAATTAAAACTGGAAAAAACCCATGAAAAGCATAAGCTAATTGTAAGCCAGCTTATAATCAAATCATTTATTTCTTTTTGTTTCATTTACTTAAACATCAGCAAAAATAATTAAAAACCACACTAAAAGAAAAACACGACAATCAACGTAATATTTATATTTTTGTTGGTGTAGTTTTTTTGTATGGATTTAGATAATAAAGCTCAGGTTTCAGTTGAATTAATTATTGTGCTTGCGTCAATTGTTGCAGTTGTATTGGTTATTGTTTCACAGCTGCAGAAAACTGCTTCTCAGGGAAGCAAAGTAATTGAAGATAAAACTGAAGATATTTTCAAGAAAATAGATGAAATTGATTGAAATGCGCGGACAGGTTTCATTGGAATTCTTGTTTATTTTTGCGGCATGTCTTTCAATGCTTGCAGTTCTTTTCGCCGGATTTGGAACTTTTCTTGATGCAGGAAATTTTTTTCTTGAACTAAAATCAGCTCAGGAATTTTCTGAAAATCTTGATTCAGTTATTTCTGAAACATATTCTTTTTCTGATGGAACTGAAAGAATTATTTCCTTTCCATTAAATTTTGATTGGATTGTTTCTTCTTCTGAAAGAAAAGTTTCAGTTGAAGTTGTTTCAGAAAAAAATTCAAAGAAAATTGAATTCATTTCAACTATTCCTTTGAATGATTTTTCTTTTCATGCTGAAAAAGAACTCACTTTAATTATTTCAAAAGAAAACGGAATTGTTTCAGTAAAAAACAATTCAGTGGAAAACAATTAATTTCAGATTCATTTTTCTGTAATTTTTATCATAATAATTTATTTCTTTCGCACTTTTTTCTTTTGTTTCGCTGTAATTGTTTTCAATTATGGTTCCATTCAATTCAATTATTATTTTTCTTTTTCCTAAAATGAATTCTGCATCTGAAAGCATTTCATTTAATGATTTTTCTTTTTCTTTTGCCCAAACTGTTAAAAGATCTTTTTCCTGTGCACTTAGTGTAATGGTTTCAAAGGATGTTTCTTTTATTTGCGGAGCAAGGCTTAATATAAGCACGGCAATAATCAATGCAATTCCAAATTCAATTGAAAAATTTATTCCTTTTTTATTCATTGCATAACACTATTCTTAGTTTTCCTTTTCTTCCTTCAAATAATACAAATCTTTCTGCTCCAAAGCAGGTTCCGTTTAGTTCTTTTTCAACAACTGTTTTTTTGCGTCCTTCACTGAATTCAATTTCAACAAGTTTTATTTCCCTGAATTCATTTGAATCAATTGAATCAAACAGTTTTGAATCAATTTTATTTTCTTCAACTCTGTGTTTTAATCCATTGAATTCAGCACTTCCAAGCATTGGATTTTCAGTGTTTCTTTTGCTTATTATTGAATCTGCAATAAAAAAAGAATTTTTTTTGAGTTCAAACAATTTTATATTTTCTGTGGCTGAATTGATTCCATTGAAAAAAACTGAAATTATCAGAAATACAATTATTGTTCCAAGCATGAATGCAAACATAATGTCCATTGCATAAATGCTCCCCTTATCTGTAATGTTCATTTCCATTCACTAAAATAATTGTTTTCCCTTCTTGAAGTATTGTTCTGGTTTTTTTATTCAGCACAGTTGAATGCATTGAATTGTTTGAATCTTTGCTTGAAGCAATTCCTTGAGTTATACTGCAGTTTATTTTTTCTCTTATCTCATTTGGCTGGTTTGAATAAACTGTATCAGCAATAAAAGCACATTTCTGTGCCTGCATTTCAAGTGAAATCATTCCGGTAGCTGAATTTATTGAAGAAATTAATCCGTTGATTGAAACAATAACTAAAAGCACTGCACTAATTAATCCTGTAAGCGAAACAATAAAATCAATTGATTCCAATTAATCCCTCTTTTATTAGTATAAATCCTGTTGGAATCATTGCAACTGAACTGCTTTCAGAAGATTCAAAAATACATGAAATTGGATTTCCTGAATAAATGAATTCAATTATATAAGTAGTTTCAAAAAGTTCAGTTAATATTGCTGAATTGTTTTTTATTTCCTGAATTGAAACATTTTTTTTTGCAATGCTGCAATTACTTTTATTTTCTTCAAGAAATTTAATTTCATTTATTAAATTTTCTGCGATTTTTTCATGAATTAATTCATTTGAAAAAATATTTTTTTCAGCACATTCTTTTAATGCGTTTTCAATTGCTGAATCAAAAAGCAGTTCTGTTTCAGTTCTTTTAAGCGAACCTGAATTAATTGAATTCATTAAAGCAAGCGCTGAACCAAGTTCTTTTTCCTGCATTAAATTTATTTCGCTTAAATAGGCAATGCATGCAAGCGCTGCAAACAGCAATCCAAGAGAAGCAAATCCTTTATTCATAGAAATATAAGGAAAACAAAAAAATATAAATAATTCGTTAATTAACGAATTCTTTCTTCTGCTATTTTTTGCCTTAAATAATACCCTATAATCAGTGAAAGCAATACTGCAATAATGAAATTAATGTTCAGATAGCTTAAATCAGGTGATTTTTGAGTATATTCTTCTTCGTTTTTTGGTTCAGGAATTGCTGAATCTTGTTCTGTTGCTATTATTGTGTTTTCTCTTGGCATTTCGCTTGATTTCATTTCAGTTCCTGCAAGCATTGGTTCTGAAATAAATGCGTTTTGCTGAGCATCTCTATTCAGTGAAGTTGCATATAAAGGCATTCCTGAGTAAAGCATTGTATTTGCATAAAAAACAATTCCTGTAACAAATAAAAGAAATATTGAAGCACTTAAAATAAGACTTATATGCATTGGTTTTTTTTTGCTGTTAAGAAAAATTCTTCCTTTTTTTGTTAAATCATAATATTTCCATTTTCTTCCTTCATCTATTTGGTGAATTAAATTATTTTCTTCAAGAATTTTTAACTGCTGTTTCATGCTTGGGGCTGAAACATTTTTTTTCTTTGATAATTCAGCTAAAGTATATTTTCTTTCATTAAGCAGTTTAAGCACATCAATTCTTGTATCCGAAGATAATGCTTTCATATCTTCTGATGAAATCATTAATTCAGGTTCATCCATTGTAATTCACTTCAAAGAATAATAAAAAACGCAACAAAAACCACAAATAAAATCAATGCAATATCCCTGTTATAATATGCAAGGATTCCCATTAAAGGCGGTGCTGCTAAATAAAGCATTTCATGGTTTGGAGTTCTCATGGTTATGTATACTCCGTATGCCATTCCTATTGAAAATATAAGAAACATTATTGCCACAAACTGGCTTATGTTCTTTGAAACAAAGTCTTTTACCTTTTCCAACCATGAATCGCTTTTGCTTTCCATTTAATTCCCTTATATTAATTCTATGTTTGGGTTTTTATCTTTTTGGTAATAGTTAGTATTTATCTTTATTTTCCTTTTTCTTGTATTCATGCGTTCATCAAAGCTTTTTTCTGTTAAGCATGAATCTGTTTTCAAGAATGAACTGGTTCTTTATCCTGAGTTTGTTCCTTCTCTTTTACTGCATCGTGATAATGAAATTGATTCAATGGTTTATGCTTTTAATCCTGTTCTTGAAGGAAAAAAGCCTTTGAATGTGTTTCTTACTGGTTCAACTGGTACAGGTAAAACTGTTTCAGTGAGATTTGTTTTAAGAGAACTTGAAAATACTTCTGATAGAGGAAAGCATTTGTATTTGAATTGTTTTGAATACAATACTCGTGCAGGAATTCTTTTCAAATTAGCTAATTTTCTTGGATGCGTTGTTCCCCGCAGGGGAATGAGCACTGATGAATTATTTGAAAAAGTAGTTGAATATTTGAAGAAAGCTGATTTTATTCCAATAGTTGTCTTGGATGAAGTTGACCAGCTTTTATTATTGGAAGAAGAATCAAAAATTCTTTATGATTTATTGCGCATTAATGAATATGCAGGAAAATCTATTGGATTAGTTTTAATTTCAAATGATTTGGAATTAAAATCAAAATTAGATGACAGAATTAAAAGTTCTTTAACTGAAGAAGCAATTGAATTCAATAAATATACTCCTGTTCAATTAAAAGACATTCTTTGGAATCGTGCAAAAATTGCTTTTTTTGAGGAAGCGATTTCCAAAGAAGTGATTGATTTATCTGCAGCGCATTCAGCAAAACTTGGCGGAGATGCAAGAATTGCTTTAAGCGCTTTACTGAAAGCAGGACGCATTGCAGATAAATTAAATTCACCTAAACTTGAATTAATTCATTTAAATTCAGCTTTTTCTGAAAGCGATTCTGCGTCAAAGAAAAAAGCTGAAATTTTTCTTAATGAAAATGAAAAAAATTTAATGAAATTAATTTCAGATAAAAAAGAACTGAACTCAGGCGAATTATATGAACTTTATTCAACTAAATTTCCTTCTTTAAGCGAACGCACTTTACGTGAAATAATTAATTCATTAGAATCAAAAAAACTGATTTCAAGTGAAATGATTTCATTAGGGAATAAAGGAAAAACAAGAAAAATTAAAGTGAATGAATGATTTCATTTCTTAAAAACAATTTCTATTATGTCTCTGTGTTTTAATTTATGTTCTTTTCCTATTGTTTGCTTTGTTTTTACATCAATTGCTTTAATGAATCCTTTTCCAATATCTGTATGCAGTTTAAATGCAAAATCCAATGCAGTTGAACCATTAGGCATTAGGAAGCAATCCGGCATAATGCGCCCTTGAGAATCAGTAAATCCTTTTGTTCCTCCTGGGAAAATTGCAATGTAATCCAAGAATTCAAATGATGCTTTATTAAGTATTTCCTGTACTCCTGTGCTTCCAAATTTTTTCAATACATTTTCTTTAATGTAATCCAGTCCTTTTTTTTGTGATTCATTTAATTCCATTAATTCTTTGTAATCTGAATCTCCGGGTAAATAATCAATTGCTTTTTCTTTTGCTGCTTTCTTTAAAGTAAATTCAGCTATAGCAGAACATGGAACAATTAATGTGTTTGGAAATTCTTTTTTCATTTTTTCAATGTTTTCTTCAGCAAAATCCTTATCACATTTATTTGCTGCTATTATAATCTCTAGTGAATTATGTCTTAATTTTTCTGAAAATAACTTTATTTCTTCTTCAGTCCATTGGCTTAATTTTTTTTCACTGAAACTTAATTCTCTTAAAGTTTTTTCAACTTTTTTTTCGCTTGCACCGATTCCGCTTAAATTTTGTGCAAGCAATTCAATTAATTTTGCTTTTGATTCAACATGGGTTTTATTGAATTTATTCCAGTTTTTATGAATGATTCCTTTAAACCATTCATTTATTTCTTTTTCTAAAAACTTTACATCATTGCATGGATTAAAGCTTCCTTCTTTTAATATTTCTCCTTTTTCATTTGCGCTTCCTGAAGCATCAACTACATGAATTAATACATCTGCTCTGCTTAAATCGCTTAAAAATTGGTTTCCCATTCCTTTTCCTTCGCTTGCTCCAGGCACTAATCCTGCAACATCAATTAATTCCACTGGAACAAATCTTTGTCCTTTCAAGCAATAACCTGTTCTTGGAGTGCATTGAATTCCAAATTCTTTATCCACGCATTCAATTCTTACAAATCCTACTCCTTTATTTGGTTCAATAGTAGTAAAAGGATGCGCTGCTGTAGGCACGTTCAATAAAGTGCATGCATTAAAAAAAGTGCTTTTACCTGAAGAAGGCTTTCCAACTAATCCAATAATCATGCAAACATTGTCTTAAATAAGTTTTTTATGCTTTATTGATTTATGTCTGAACTCTTTACTGAAAAATACTTTCCTAATTCATTTGATGAATTTATTGGAAACAGTGAAATAGTGGTTTCAGCACAGGAATGGGCTGGTTTATGGAATAATAACAAAAAACAGGTTCCTTTACTGCTTTGGGGGCATACTGGTGCAGGAAAAACTTGTTTAGCTCAATTAATTGCAAAAAAATTTGACTGGGATTTATTTGAATTAAATGCAAGTGATTTGCGTTCAAAAGAAGTGATTGATAAAATTGTTTCAGCTGCAGCTCAAAATACTTCTTTTAGCGGAAAAAAAAGATTAATTTTATTAGATGAAATTGATGGAATGCAGTCAGCAGATAAAGGCGGAAACACTGCGATTGCTTCATTATTAAAAGAATCACAGAATCCAGTGATTTTAACTGCAAATGAAATTTATGGAAATAAAAAAATGCAGGGAATCCGTTTGCAGTCAAAAAATTTGGAGTTTAAAAAAATAAATTTTTTATCAATCGCAAAAAGATTAAGAGAAATCTGTGCTAAAGAAAAAGTTTTATTTGAAGAAGAAGCATTAAAGGAATTAGCAAAAAATTCTGAAGGAGATTTCAGAAGCGCTTTACTTGACTTGCAGACTCTTTGCTTGAATAAATCAATTTCATTAACTGATATTGAATCTCTTGGATTAAGAGAACATCAGCAAAAAATTTTTTCAGTAATGAAACATATTTTTAAAGGAAAAAATTTCAATGAAATCCGTGAAGCAAGAATTGCAAGCGACTTATCTTTTGATATGCTTTCAGCTTGGATTGAAGAAAACATTCCAAGACAATACACTAATGCAAAAGATAATGCTAATGCATTCAATTATTTAAGTAAAGCAGATTTATTTCAAGGCAGGATTAGAAAAAATCAAAACTGGGAATTATTCAGGTATACAACTGAACTTGCAACAGCAGGAGTTGCTTTATGCCGTGAAAATGAATATTCTTCTTTTACTCCTTATCAGTTTCCGACAATTCTTTCAAGATTATCTAAATCAACTGGATTGCGTTCTTTAAAGAAAGGAATTGGATTAAAAGTTGGAGCTAAAATGCATTCAAGTTCAAGAGAAATTATTTCCAGCGATATGCCTTTCATTAAAATGATTTTAAAATCAGACAAACAAAAAGCAGTTAATTTTTCAGCAGAATTTGATTTAACTGACAAAGAAATCGCTTTTCTTTTAGACACTAAACCTGATACAATGAAAGTAAAAAAAATTATTGAAGAAGCAGATGAATTAAAAAAACAAATGATTTCAAGTAAAAGTTCAAAAGTTTTTTCAAACTTTCAGGGAAAACAAATCGCAGAAGAATTAATTGAAATGGAAGAAGAAAAAGAAGAACCTGAATTAAAAAAAGAAAAACCAAAAGAAGAAGGAAAACAAATGAAATTGTTTTAATTCCTAAGTTTTGCCATAAATTTTCTTAATATGTCATTATATTCAGTTGGATGCCATGCTTTAATTATTTCTTTCAATGCACCTATTTCTTCTTTTTCTTTATTCAAATACAAATAATCGCTTAATTTTTCAATTCTTTCTTCTTTATTTTTTACTCTTAATGATTCAAGTAATCCTTCATGTTTTTCCATTATTTTCATTCCTTTTGAACTAATTGAATGGCTTACTTGTACATTTTTTAAAATTTGTTTTGCTTCAGTAGGATGTAATTGAATCCATTCTTTATTTTTGTTTCTGAATGTTTTATTCATTGAACATTGAACAACTTGTCTATTTTTTCCGCTTATTTCTAATTTATGTTTTTGTATGGCTTCCCATGCTTGCCTTTCTTCGTTTGGTCTGATTCTTTTTATTCTTGGCATTTCCTTACAGCTCCATTTCCATTATTGTTGTGTTTTGTTCTATTCCGAATGCTTTCATTGTTTTCTGGTTTAATTCGCCTAAAAATCCTTTTTTTCCGTTTGAAAAAATTATTTCTGATTGTTTTTCTTCATCTAAAAAAGTAATTTCAGAGTTATTTAATTTAAATGTAATTCCTAAATTTGCTGTTATTGCCTGAAGCATGCTTTTGATTTCATTAAATTCAGAGTCTTTTCCGCTTAAAGCAATGCATAATTTTTTTAATTCATTTACTCCATTATCTGATTTAGGATTTAATTCTAAAGTTGTGCCTATTTCAAAAATTTTTTGAGGAAAATCAAATCTTTTATTTTTATTCAAAAATTCAAGTAATTCAGGCAGTAATCTTTTTCTCATTATTTCCCAGTTAATTGAAACAGGATTAGCGATTTGAACAAATTTTTCATTTAAATTCATGTTTGAATTTTGTTTTTCAATTGAAGTTAAATTAAATGTAAGTATTTCCTGCAAGCCTAATCCAACGCAGGCATCACGCACTTTATCCAAAAAAAGTGTTTCCTTTAAATGATTTCCTTGAACATTTAATTCAATTTTTTCTAAAGGAATTTCATTGTATCCATAACCAATAAGTAAATCTTCAATTAAATCAACTGGATGCATTACATCTTTTCTGTAATCAGGATATTCAATTTCAATTTTTTTTCCTTTAATTATTGGATTAGTTCCTGCTTTTTTGAATAAATCCATTATTTGTGAATTCTTTAAGTTTAATCCAGTAATTCTTTCAATTAATTTTAATTCAAATTTCATTTTTTTTGTTTTGAATTCAGGAGTAATTGTTTTTTTTCCTGAATCAACTACTTCAACGCTTTGAATTTCAGCGCCTCTGTCCATTAAAGCCATTACCATTACCTGTAATCCAATGGAAATAATTTCTTTTTTGAATCCGCTTACTTCAATGAATAAATTTCTTGTTTCAGTTGTTACTTTTCCTGAATAATTTGAATTAATTACTGGAGGCATTGATAAAACATTTCCTTTTTCATCTTCAAATATAGGATAAAGTTTTTTTCCTTTCAATAAATGCGCGTATTCTTTTCCTTTTGGATGCATTTCAAGTATTTCATCTAAATCCATTTTAACGTTGAATTCCAATGGAATAAATTTTTTTTCTCTTGGATTAGCGCCGTAATATTTTATGTTTCCTTGAATTTTATCAAAATCATAAATTCCTGTAGAGCTTTCTTTTCTTTTTCTTCCAAATGTTCCGTCAACTTTTTCCTGTAATTGAATTAATTGAATAAGCAAATCTTCAGTTACTTTAACTCCTTTAATTACTGCGCTTACAGTAAAAGGGCGTGATTCTTTCACGCTTTTATCTATTGTTACTTTTAATCCTGATTTTTTAAATTTATATTTAGTAATTCCTTTTTGCATTCCTGTTCTTTTTCTTATTTCGCGTGCAATTCCTTCAGTGCTCCATAAATCAGGGCGGTTTGTTTCTTTTACATCAATTTTAAGCAAATCATTTTCAACTGCATCTAATTCTCCTTTAACATAAAGCAATGCATTTTCTAATTCTTCTTTAGAAAACTTTTTTCCAATTAATTGCTCTAAATCTTTTTTACTTGATTCAATTGTCGGCATATTTTTCACTCATCTTTTTAATTAATTTTTCTTTTTGCATCTGTGCTTTTTCTTTTTTTAAAAGAAAAAGCCAGTGATTCAATTGTCGGCATTACTCTATCACCAAAGGAGTTTTTCTTAACCAGTTCAAGTCATTTGAAAACAAATATCTTATGTCTTTTATTCCGAGCTTAAACATTGCTAATCTGTCTATTCCAATTCCCCATGCAATTGCTTGTCCTTTAATTCCAAGATTTTCAAGTATTTCAGGGCGAAACATTCCTGCTCCGCCTAATTCAACCCAGCCTAAATCAGGGTGTTTAGCGCTTAATTGCACTGATGGTTCAGTGAAAGGATAATAATCTGGAAAGAATTTTACTTTTTCTGCTCCAGCAATTTCAACTGCAAAATCTTTCAAAGTTGAAAGCAAATGCCTGAAATTTAATTCTTCTCCTAAAATAAATCCTTCAGTTTGATTGAATTCAATTAAATGAGTTGCATCCAGTACATCTGGGCGAAAACATCTTGCAATTGCAAAATATTTTGCAGGATTTTTTGGATTATTTGTTAAAGTTCTTGCACTGTGCGCAGTTCCATGCGCTGCAGGCATTAATCTTTCAGCTATTTCTTCCATCCAAGTATAACCCCATCCATTTGAAGCACTTACTCCGCCTGATTCATGGGCGTTTTTTATTGCTTTAATTTTTTCTTTTGCTGGAAGAGTTCCTTTTTTTGGATTAAGCAATTGATAAGTATCAGTCCATGTTCTTGCAGGATGATTCTGAGGTTGAAATAATACATCAAAATTATAAAATTCAGGCACTATTAAAGGTGAATTCATTTCTTCAAATCCTAATTCAACTAATTTTCTTCTGATTGAATTCAGGAACTGAATGTAAGGCTGTTTTTTTCCAATAAATATTTCTGGTGCTGGTTCATGAATATTGAATTTTCTTTTTTGATTGAATTCCTTTGATTCAAGCGCTTGAGTTCCTTCTGAAGTTAAAGAATATTCTTTGCTTGTTTCTTCTTTTAATTCAATTAATCCGCGTTCAATTAATTCTTTCATGTTTTCTTTTTCTTCTTCATTTAATTCTTTTCCTTTAAATGAATTAATTTTTTTCATGAATTCAATTAAATTATTTTTTTCCTTTGTTTCTTCATATACTCCTGTTGCTTCAATCATTGTTTCATTTTCTTTTTTTATAATTAAAATCCATGCATTTCTTTTTGCTTTTCCTAAAGCAATGTTTACTTCATTTCCTTCAAAGTAATTTTTTAATTCATTTAATGAAACAGATTTTTTTTCATTAATTAATTTAATTAATTGTTCTTCAGGAAGCCCTTTTTCTTCTGCTTCTTTTCCTTTTTTTGTTAAAACAATTTTTTTTTCAGTTAATGCTTTTGAATTAATAAGTTTTTTTGCTTCAAGCCATTCAACTGCACGCCTTACTGAATCAATCTGCAGTGAAGTGTCTTTGGAAATAGTTTCAGCGTCTTTTTTTCCTTTTCCTATTGCGGAAAGGCTTGTTTTTTCTATTTCACTTAATGCCAGAACAGTTTTTTTCAGTTCCATTTCAATCAGCTTTAATTCATCTAGTTAATAATTATTTATGCAATAATTTTATATAAGGTGTATTGAATGCTTTACATTATTGATGCTGCATTTCTTCTTAATGGAGGGGATTTCACTGAAGGAAATCAGTTTTTCACTGTTCCGCAGGTAATGGATGAATTTAAAGATATTTCTTCCAGAACTGTTTCTTTAAGCGCTTTAAAAAAAGGAATTCTTTTCCTGATTGAACCTGAACAAAGCTTTATTTTGAAAGTAAATGAAAGCAGGTTTGCAGGAAAACTTTCTTTTGCTGACAAAATGCTTGCAGCGCTTGCATTACAGTTTAAAAATGAAAAAAAAGAGTTCAGTGTGTTTACTGATGATTTTTCTTTGCAGAATTTTTTTTCAATTAATAAAATAAAATTTGAACCAGTTTTAAGGGGTTCAATTAAGAAAACAGCGGTATTTCAAAAGAAATGCAGTTCATGCGGAAAAAAGTTTTCCTCTAAATCAGAATTGAAAAAATGCGATGTATGCGGTTCAGAAATTCAATTAAAAACAAAATTCAAGTAAAATTCATTTTGTTAAATCTAAATCAAATTCTTCTGCTTCGCCCGTTCCGTCGGGCGGTGCACACCTTCGGTAGTGCATAATTAATTCACAAAAAGTCTTTTTTAGTTTCAGAAATTCATTTTGTTAAATCTAAATCAAATTCTTCTGCTTCTTTTCCTTCAATTTCTGAATGATTTACTATGTAATTTTCAATTTTTGTTTCAATGGTTTTCCTTTTAATGAATGTGATTCCGCATAATAAAATAAGAAACAAAGCAATTCCTGTCATAAGCATTTGATTTGAAAGTATTTCTTCAACAATGTTAGTATCTACTTCAGGAGTAATGCTTTTCTGTATTTTATAAATCAATGGAATAAAATTAGTTGAAATTCCGCTTAAAGTTATTTTGTTTCCTTCAATTACTGCAATATTTTCCAGTCCTTCTGTTGTAATTTCTGCATTGAAAGGTATTTCAAAAGTAATTTTTGTATTTGAAGGAATTTTAATTAATCCTGATTCAATAAAACTTGAAAGAACTGAATCATTTATTTTCCAGGTGTCTTCTCTTGGCTGCGCGGAAATAATTGATGCAAGCTTTTCATTTAATTCATAATTCAATACAAGCATATTGTTTTTTTCATTCCATTGAATTGATGAACTTTTTACTGGATTTTCTTGATTTTTGGTTA
This sequence comes from Candidatus Iainarchaeum sp., assembly GCA_016932875.1. Taxonomy (GTDB): domain Archaea; phylum Iainarchaeota; class Iainarchaeia; order Iainarchaeales; family JAFGBZ01; genus JAFGBZ01. The sequence goes on along the minus strand of JAFGBZ010000019.1, from coordinate 220 downwards.
ATGGAGTGTAAAAAAAATCATAATCTGCGCGCCATGCGCTTAAACTTGAAGAATTTTTTTTAGCTGTTTCCAGAAAACGGTTTTCATCAAACACATGATCAAAATCAAGATAATAATTTTCAGTAACTGACGCAGAACCTTCTTTATCTATTGAAACAATTATTTCATGTTCTCTTACAGTCACTGCATAACAGGAACTTATTAATGCAATTAAAATTAT
>JAFGBZ010000018.1 GCA_016932875.1 Candidatus Iainarchaeum sp. | reverse complement strand
CTTTTTTTCATAAAATCCGATTATAATTTTGTTTTCTGAAGGAAAAACTGTTGTTGGAGGAAGAAGCTCTGGAGCGTCTCTATCATATCCATATCCTTTTGGCCACATGTAATTTTTTAATTGTGCATCAGTTGTAGTATTATATAAATATTGTGCTAATGGTTCTGCTTTTTCATATGTTTGAGCAGTAGTCATTTTTCTTATTTCAAATTGAATTCCTTTTGAATTAAAATAATTTCCTAATTTATCGCATACAGTGCATCCATTTGTTGTAAACATTGTTATTTTAGTGAAATTCATTGATTTTTTTAAATTCGCTGGAAGATCAAAAACAGATTTATTATCTGCTGTAACATTGTTTGAATTAAATGAGCTAGTATTATCTGCGTCTTGATTAAAGCAAATGATTGCATCTCCAGTGAAGTTAACTTCTTTTGCATTTAACGGAACAGGCATATTTTTACTGAAAACAATAATGCTGATTTTTTGAGGTACATTTGATTCTTCGTTATTAACTGTTATTTTTGCAGGATAATTGTAAACAGTGTATTTTTCAGAATCTAATTTTTTGGCGTTTTCAGTGGAAATTACTGCAATTTTCATATTTTCAATTTTTATGCAATTACTTAATTCAGGATATTTAGGTGTAGAGTAGACAGTTACTGAATAAGTTTTTGTTTCAAATTTTGCAACATCATTTATTAAATTTCTTTCAAATAAATTCCCTGTTGCTTCAGTTTCATCAAAATTTATTACACTACTGCTTTTTCCTTCAGCTAAATTAGAAGAATCTGAATAAGTTATTTCAATATCCTTGTTTTTTTCAATAATTTCTTCTTCATCAGCAAAAACTTTTTCTGGGGGGTCAAAGTCAATAACGGTAATATTCGTTGAATTATCCTTCGAGGTTACTGTTATTTTAGTATTATTAGATATGTTAATTTTTATTGTCGAATCTTTTATTTGAGAAAGGTCGATAGTCACTTTATTATTTGAAATAGTTGCCCAGTTGGGAAGTTCCATTGTTTTTAATTTATCGTCAGAAGCATACTCTAATTTTATGGTTGAAGCTTGAATTTGTGTGCATTTTTCCCCCTCAGCAAGCGTAAGTGAAGGACTAGCTGTTTCAGATTCTTCCACTTTCACTGCTTCTTCTAAATATTTATTAAAGCATTCAGTTAATGTGTTAGCGGTTTCTGCGTTAGGGCATCTTCTTAGAGTTAAATCGCTTTCAGTATAGTATACTCCGTAAATGAAGTCAGTCCAGTTAGTCCAAGTGGCTTTTGCTTCTTTTTCCACTTCATTAGCACAGCTTAAAACCACGTAAGGAGTAATTCCAGGCAAATTATTCTGTGTGTAAATTGTTTGAATTGAATTTCTGAAGTCAGTTAGAGTATTTGTTGCAGCATCAAATTTGTTTTTCATTTCATCAGTTAAACTTACAGTAAAATCATTTGATTCTGGTTTTTCAGTAAATAATTCTAAAATAAATTGTCTGTCTCTTGAATTTTCTCTTGTAATATTTAGATGTTTATCTGAATCAAGCAGTGCTTCTTTTGGAGTTAAAGTCCATAACTCAACTGAGTATGTTTTACATTCAGACAAAAAACCATAAAATCTGATTTTATTTGAAGCAATATTCCAGTTTCTTGTTTCAGCTTCAGTGAAATAAATTTTTTCTGAGTCAGCTGGCTTGCTTTCTACTGGTTGTAGAGGAGTACATAACAACTCTTTGCCGATTAAAGGTTGAACATCTGTACAGGTAGCTTTATTTTTTACTTCAATATAATCAGTGCCTAATCCTTGCAGATAGAAATCGTTTGGATATCCTTGTATTGTGGAGTTTTCAAAATCTGCGTTAAGTTTGTAATCAGCGGGGAGTGTGGTAGATGCTAAAAGTATTATTCCTTTTTTATTTGAATTTACTGTAGAGTTCTTAACTGTTAAATCAGTTCCTTTAAATGAAATTCCTGTTTCAGTTGCTTTTATTTCGCTGTTATTTAATACAATTAATTCTCCTTGCGCGTCAATTCCTGTTTCAACATTTTCTGTTGTTACTGAACTTAAAGTCAGTTTTTTATTGCTTATAATGCCTATTTTTACATCTTTAATTTTTAAACCTGCAATTTCCGCTTCAGCATTGTTCAAAGAAATTCCGTTATCAAACCCTGAAACAATTCCAGTTCCATTAATAATTAATTTTGCACTATCTAAAACAGTTATTCCAGTGTTAGCTGGGGAAGCAATTTTTTGAATTTGGGGATTAATTAAAGTAAGTTCAGCGTTTTCTGAAACAATTATTTCTTGCGCTTTGCCATTGTCACTAAATTCAATTGAAGCTTTAACAAAGGGATCAATTGTAATTTTTTGTACAATTGCTTTGATAAAATAATCTTTGCTTTCAGAAATTGTAAAATTGATTCCAGTAATTTCAGTTTGTTCAGGAATTGTGCTAGTAGGTATTGTTTCTCCTGTATTACTTTTTTCTTTTTGGATTTGTGGTTCTCCATCTGTGTTATTAGTTTCTTCTATAGGTTGGGTTTCTTCCATTTCTCTTACTAGGGATTGCGGAGTTTGTGTTCCTTGAACTCCAAGTATTTTTCCTTCATTCCATGCAAATTCTAATCCTTGTTGTGTTTCATTAATGCAGATTTCTCCTGAATTGACTTTTTCAATTAACTTTTCAAGCGAGAAATCTTTTAATTGTTTTTTTTCCGATTTTACTGAAACATAAGCTGATTTGCACCCTTCAATTGTAAATTCATTGCTTCTATTACTGTACTTTGCGTATTTAGACAAAGTAATTTTAGCTGTTTCATTTGCTCCGCGAAGCATTAACACTCTTTGCATTGAATCATTTAAAGGAAGATAAAATACAGTAAAAGCAGTTCCTGTAATTGAATTAAATTTCAATGCCTGAACTCCGTCATCAACTTTTTCATTACGGCAAACATTTAACTGTTTATTGAAAACAATGGTGAAAGGAGAATCACTTAGACTATTTGGTGTTACTTCAGCGATAGAACTTTTTTTATTTGTTGGATTTGATTCAGTATGATTGTCAGTTCCTTTACCCTCTTTTGATGGTTTATTTTTTTCTGTTACTTTTACTTCACAGCATTTTTGTCCTTCAGGACAGCCGTAATTTGTAAACAATCCATACTTATTTGAACAATTATATTTTTCAGGATCATAACACTCAAATTTATTTTTTTCGCATTCGTTGAGTTCAGTTATTTCACTGCACCACGAATTAGTTTTATTGCTCTGTGGGATATTATTTATTGTTGGGGGTATTTTGCATGTATTTCCAAATATATTTGTAAAATTTGGAATCGCATCAGTTAAGGTTATTAATCGTATTAAATTTATTTTATTATTTTGTATTTTTGAATAATCATCTCCCGGGTCATTTTTTTCCATTATTAATGTTTCAATTTCACAGTTACTTACTTCCTTGAAACAATTACTTCCTTTAGCATCTCTGCTGTATACTCCAATTTCGTTGTAATTATTTTTTATTATGCAGTTTTTCAATGAAGACATTCCTTCATTAAAAACAGTTGCATTAACAGAAATATAACTGTTAGTGCCAGTATAATTTAATTCAATTTTTTTATTTTTACAATCTAAATGGTTAGGGGATTTGAAATACAAACCATAAATTATTGGATTTTGAACTTCATTGATTTTATAAGTAATAATGTCTTGATCATCTAATACAAATTTAATGTTTTTTAAAAGAATGCAGTTTCCTTCTGAATCGCACGAAAAAACCTGGGTATCATTAAAATAATAAATAAAGTTATTTGTTTCTTTTTTCCATCCTTTTTTTGTTTTAGCATTATACTTGTACTTCGATAAAGAATAAATATAATATGTAGCTAATTTAATTGGTTCATCAATTACAATTGTTTCTTCTGAACTAGTTGAGGGTTCATTAGGACTTGTTTCAGCAAATTCAATTATGCTTGGTTCAGTTAATTCTTTTTGTTCAGCTTTTGAAATACACCATCCTTCTGTTTTGATTTTAGCATTATCGCTTTGCGGGTCTTCTGTGCATTCGTTTTCACTTATTTTTGGCTGAATTGTTTCATTTCTTTCATTTACATTGCTGTTTTCTGTGCTGAAGTTTATGTAAATTTCTTTGTTTTTAGTGATTTCATTAATGATTCCATCTTCGTTTTCCACTTTGCCTGTTTTAATGTTTTCAGTTATTTTATTTATTATTGGGATTACATCTAAGCCTTTTTCATTATATATTCCAGATATAGCATCTATTGTATTTTCTTTTATTCGTTTTATTTTGCTTTTATTTAGTATTCCTGTTTTGGTTGCATTTATTTTGTTTTTTTCTATATTTGTTATCTCTGCTGTTATTTGTATAATGTCGCCTACAGCATATTTTTTTGTTCCGATTTCTTCTGGATATTCCGCTTTATATTTAACGCAATTATTGTAAATTGCAGTTTCATTATTGAATTCGTTTTCTTTTATTTCTTCAATTTTGACTGAGTTGACTATTCCAAACTTCGCAGTTATATTATTTTTTTCAATTAATTTAATTTCCCCGCCATTTATAATTCCGGTTGATATTTCATCTGGGCTTTGAATAATGCGGTTTTTTATTTCAGTTCCTTGAGCATTGTTTAATATAATACTGCCATATGTATTATAATTTGCGGAGTTATGCTCTTTTAATATTATTTGGTTTCCATTGCATTCAAATGTAGTGTTATCTTTTAATATTCTTATTCCAGTTCTAATTGAACTTTTAGCATCCAATATTTCTGCGTTCAGATTCAATTCAATGTTTTTTTTCAGTTCACAGTTAATTCCGCCAAATACTTTTCTTGTGCATTCAATTGCTCCATTTGTTTTACTGCTTAAGTTTGCGTAATCTCCATCAATTACAATTGTTTCATTTGAAGTAAACGAATCAGATGAAGAAGCAGGGATTTGGGGGGAGTCTTTAGGTGGTGTTTCATTTTCTTGTGATTGTTCTGCTTGCTGTGTATCTTTCTCTTTATTCGCTGCTGGTGTTCCGCTTGTTTGTGTTATTTCTTCGCTTGTTTTCCATTCATTCCATGCTTTTTGAATTAAATTGCTTGGTGTATCGCCTTCAGAGTATTCAAATAAAAGCCATGCATTTTCTTTATTGGCTGTTACATTAGCTTGAACAGTGAAAGGAATTGAAGGAGTTAAAGTTAATTTATCTCCAATTAAAAGAATTTTATTGCTAGTAATATCAGGAACTGAAACAGTGCCTGAAACAAAATTAGACATAGTTCCACTTATTCCCTCTCCAACAAACTCGCTTAAAGGAACACAATTTTCTTTGCAATCAGTTGAAGGAGTTAAATCCATGAAAAACAATTTATTTTTAGCATAATCTTCAGGAAAGTTATTGTTGGTTTTCTTTAATTCAACAAAAACATCATTTACTGGTTTTCTTTTCTCGCTTGTTTTAAAGTAAATTTTTGCATTATATGTTCCAGGAGTTTCAGCAAACCCGCTGGTTTTTTTCAGTAAAACAGTTTGATTAAAAATATTAGTGTAAGCATCATAAAATGAAGTAAACTTTGAAGGCAAACTGTAGTCTTGTTTCAGTTCAGCATTCTGCATTACGTATTCTGCTTTTTCTGAATTTGTTTCTCCTTTAAGCTCTTCACTGAATTCAATTCCAACAATTACTTCGGAAGTGTTAGCAATAAAAGAATATAATTTCAATGAAGGTGAATCTCCAGAAATATGTGGAGTTGTTATAGTATCACTTTTACACCATCCTGCTTGTTCTTCAGCTTTTTCTTTAAACCATATTGCTTTTCCTGTGCAGGTGTTATTTGAAATTGTTGGTTTTTCTGATGTTGCTTTGTTTGAGAAAACTATTGCATAACCGTTTGATGCATCGGTTGAGGTTAAAGTGTTTCCTATGATTGAATTAATTGTTGCTTCCACGTGCTTGATGTCGCATGATTTGCAGTATCCGTTGCTTATTGCGTTTATTCCTTTTATTTTTGTGTTGTTTTCTATTTTTTCAATTGTTCCTTCGTTGTATATTCCGTCGTCGTTTCCTGTTATTGTGTTGTTTGTTATTGTTTCAATTGTTCCTTCGTTGTATATTCCGTCGTCGTTTCCTGTTATTGTGTTTTTTTCTATGGTTGTTATTGTTCCTTTATTGTATATTCCGTCGCTCTTTCCGCGTATTTCGCAGTTTTGAATTGTTGTGTTTGTACCTAAATTAGTTATTCCGTCTGCGTTTACTGTTTCAGTTGTAATTGAGTTTCCATTACAATTTAATGTGATGTTGTTTGTATTAATTATGATTGCCGAATTAAACTTCGTGTTGTTTATTGTTTGTTCTGTTGCGTTTATTTTAATGTTTGTTTTTAGTGTGCATGTTGCTGAAGTATTGTTTGTTTTAGTGCATTCAATAATGCTTCCCCCATTATTTGCAGGTATTGCAGGGTATGTGAATTCAAGTGAATTAATAACAATTGTTTCAGGATTTTCTGTAAAAGGTTCTTCCAAATAAATTGTTTCTTTTTCTGGTTCAATGGAATTATTTGATTCTGATTCATTTAGATTGGATGTTGATTCAGTTATTTTTTCTGTAGCAGCTACCTGTGCTGTCACACCTAATTTTGTAAAAGTCCCGTAAGTAATTGCAATTAATGTTTTTCCATCAGAATCAGTTACTTCTTGGTATTCTTTTTTATTAATCAAGTTAAGCAATTCAGCGCTTGGTTTAGGGAATAAAAAAATTAATTTATTTCCAAGTGTTGCTCTGTTTGTTTCAGTATTAGTAATATCAGTTAAAGGCATTCCAGTTGAATCTTTAAAGAATTTTAAATCAATATTATCTACTGTAAAAGTTAATGGTTCAGCTAAAAATTTGATGTACTCTTCTGGTTCAGTTTCAGGAGCGACTCTGCTTGCTAATTCAGTTTTTATTTTTGGAATTAATTCAAGTTTTTTCTTTAAAGCAATTTCAAACTGGGTTTCATCACAGTAATTTCCGTCAGGGGAATCGCATACATTTTCTTGTATTTGTTCTTTAGTCCATTGAAATAATAATTTATCAAAACCATATTTTTCTATTGCATTAATTCCAGTTGAACTGCATTCAGCTATGGGTTGAGGAGAATTAATTGTTGTTTTTAGTTGTTCATTGCTTAATGTGCTTACTTCAATTAAATTAGTTCCTGACTGCATTTCTTTAACTGTGTTTGCAAGGGTTGTTCCAGCCCATATTGCTCCAAAAACTGCAAGTATTCCTAAAATAATTAATACTGCAGGAACTGCTCCTTTTTCATTAAAACCCATTTTTCCT
>JAFGBZ010000017.1 GCA_016932875.1 Candidatus Iainarchaeum sp. | reverse complement strand
TTAATTGTTAAATTTTTTTATTTGAATTTTCTTCTGTTGTTTTTATTTTTTTAATTAGTTAATTTAATTAACTTGAAAGCTGTTTTTGTTTTAATGTTTGAAGTAATTTCAATTGGTTCAGCCACAGAAGATGTGTTTGTTTTTATTAAACCAAAAGTATTCAAAGGAAATATTCAGTTAATTCCTGGTTCAAAGGTTGAAGCAGAAAAAATAACTAATTATACTGGAGGTGGAGCAACAAATACTGCTGTAGGGTTCAGCAGAATTGGATTAAAAACAGGAATTATTGCAGTAATAGGCAATGATGAATCAGGTAAAACAATTGAAGAAGAAATGATTAAAGAAAAAGTTTCAGTAAAATATTTATTTAAATCAAAAACAAAACGCACTCATTATTCAGTAATTCTTACTGGTTTTCACAGGCAGAGAGTGATTTTAACTTACCGTGGAGCAACAGGTTCATTAGAAGATTTAAATAAAATAAAATGGAGTAAAGTTGAAACAAAATGGATTCATTTAAGTTCATTGCATGGAAGCTTTGCTTTAACAAAAAAAATAATTAATTCATTTAATGCAAGAAAAACAAAAATTTCCTGGAATCCGGGAAAAAAAGAATTAAAGCAGGGATTAAAGAAATTAAGTCCTTTATTGAAAAAAACAAGTATTTTGTTTGTAAATGAAACTGAAGCAGAAATGCTTACAGGAAAAAAAGACATTAAATTAAATTTAAAATTAATTCAAAAACATTGTCCAATAATAGCATTAACTGACGGTCCAAGAGGTGCTTACTGTTTTGACGGCAAAAAAATGCTTTTCATTAACACGCTTAACTTAAAAGTATTGGATGCAACTGGTGCAGGAGATTCATTTTGTTCAGGGTTTGTTTCAGCTTTAATTAAAGAAAAACCAATTGAAACAGCAATGACTTGGGGAATGATTGAATCACAGTCAGTAATAACTCATTTAGGCACTAAAAACGATTTATTAAATGAAAAAAAACTCACTGCATTGATTGAAAAAAATAAGAAAAAAATCAAATTAAAAGAAATAAAATAATTATTTGTTTCAAATAAAAATGAATTTCAAATGAATTGCTCGTATTTTTCATTATTGAATCTGTAAAGGAATTTCTTTATTTTTGTATTCTTAAAAGAATATTTGATTAAAACTTCTTTTTTGTCTCCGCTGAATTCTTCAAAATCTTTGTTTTGCGTTGCATCAAGTAAAAAGAATTTTTCATTAATTTCAGTTATTACAAATGCATGAGAGCTTAAATCATCCATTTCAGCTATAACTACTTCAGCTTTTTTATCGCCTAAAACCAAAAGCAAAGAACATAAAAAAACTGCCTGGTCTTCATCATCTCCTAATCTGTATTTCATGATTTCATTAGGAGTAAGCCAGAAATTAATGTTTAATTTAGCTTTAACAAAATCAATTTCATCTCTCACATATTCAAAAGCATTCCTGCATGCATCAAAATAATCTGATTCAAAAGAATAATCTTCTTTTTTGAATGATTCAGCCAGAGAAATAATGCTTAAATCCTCTGCATTAATCAGTGATTTAAGTTCGCCGACAGTTTTTTTCTCAAAGTCATTTACAATCGAAGCATATTTCTGTAAAAGAATAAAATAAAGTAAAAACATTTTTTCTTCAATGTTTCTTTTATCAAGTTTCTGCTGTCCATTAACTGAATTTATTGCTTCATTTTCAAGCTTAATTATTTTTTTATTAAGTTCCTCAATTTTATGCTTTAATTCAATGTTTTCCTCGCTTAAAGAAACTTTTTTCACAGGCGAAGAAAGTTCTTCCAATTGAATTCCAAGCTCTTTAATCTGTGATTCAATTTCATTATGCCTTGTTTCGCTTGTTTCAGAAGCAAGCTCTGATTTAAGTGCTTCAATTGCATGAAGCAAAGACTGCTCTTGCTCAGTTCTGCTGGTGTTCTTGCTTGAATCAAACATTAAATTCACCGAATAATATATATTAAACAGCAAAACAAATAAAACCAATATACATAACTTATTTTAGTGTTTTTTTGCTCAAAAAACACTGAGTTTATGCTAAAAATTCAGTGCATGAAAAGAAAAAAATCAATTTTTTCATAAAATTCAGCAAAAACCTGTTGAATTACGACATTCCAGCTGTTGTAATGGCTAAACGCATCCAAAAAGCACACAAATCCATATACATAACAGTTTTGCTAAAACATTTTTAGTTAAAAAAAGAGTTTTTTAGTTAAAAAGTTTTCATTTTCTTCAAGGAATATGTGAATAATCCCCCATATTTTGCATCAAAAGAGTGGTAAAAACCGCATTTGGTTAATTTAACAAACTTTAATGTATTTTTTTGGTTTTATAATTTAATTTTTTAATGGTGTTTTGTCTTTAATTTAAACTGTTTTCAAAGTGCTGTTTTTTTCTGCAAATTCATAAAACTCAGCTTTTTCTGAAATTGCTTTTTCTGAATTGTTTTGTTTTTTGTAGGATTGAAGCATTCTTTCAGCTATAATCCGTCTTTTTTCGCTTAAAAACGAAAAATTAGTTATTTTTACTGCTGGTATTTTTCGCTTTTTACTGCTTTTTAGGGCGTTTTTGGCTTTAAACCTCAAATTTTTAGGTTATAGCTTATTTTAACGCATGTTATACGTGAAGCAAAACCCGAAAAAAGCAGTATACATAACTATTTTTTGCCTGTTTCCTTGTTTTTTTTGGATTTATTTTATGTGTTTTTTTTATTGGTTTAATTTAGTTGTTGTTTTTGTTTTACTGGTTTAATTTGCTTTTTTGCTTATTTTAATTTGTTTTTCTTATATAAGTTTTATATATTACTTTGGTGTTTTTTTTGTATCGGTTTTTTTTAGGGGATGATTTTTTTGGGTGAAGGAATTAATTTTATGGACAAGCTCAAAGATGTTTGGGCTAAAGCAGAGGATAAATGGTATAACTTTCTTGATTCTCTTGAAAGCAAAGGAATTCCTGTTTACAAAGTAATTGACCCGATTGATAAAGTCGTCCCTTCTTTAGCTGTTGCAATTGGGTTGGTAATGGTTTTAGTATTTCTTTTAGTATTTCTTTTGTTTTTTTCAGGGCCTTCACTGCATAAAGTGCAGTTTTTATTGCAGTCAGATAATCTGCCTCTTGCAGGTGTTTCAGTTTCAATAATGCAGGATTCTGTTGAAGAAAAAGGATTCCAAGGAATTGATACTTTAATTGAATCAAATGCTGAAGGAATTGCTGAAATTGATTTGTTTGCTTCAAGTGTATTGGTTTCAGTTAATGAAAAAGGGTTTGATAAATTCAGCGAAGAATTTGATTTAATTGATGAAGACGGAATTTTAGTTAATTTAATTAAAGTTAATTTGGTTCCTGAAAAAACAGGGCCTGAATCTGTTTCAATCAGTTTAAAGGATTCTGATTCAAGAAGTTCAATAAAGAAAAAAGCTGTTCTTTCTTTTTCCTGTTCACAGGGAACTCCGCCTGCTGAAAAAACCACTTATAATGGCTCCGTGTCTGTTGCTTATCCTAAAGATTGTGTTGATTTAACTGTTTCAGTTTCAATTGATGGTTATTCTTCTAAATCACAGCAATTGCAGGATTCACTTGAAACAATTTATTTAGATGCAATAGAAACAGAACCAGATAATACTGAAAACACTGAAGCATATGCTGAATTAAGTGTTTTAGTTTTGGATCAGAATGATAATCCTTTGCCTGATATAATGCTTTCACTTAAAGAAGAATTAACCGGTTTGCAGAAAGATTCGCATTTAACTGATTCTTCTGGAAGCGCTGTATTTTATTCAATTGAACCAAATAATTACATTGTTGAAGCATATGATTCTGTTTCAGGCGCTAATGATTCACAGGAAATACAGTTAACTGAAGATGCAAGCGAGGAAATCACTTTTACTTTGAATACAGATACTTCAGGGGAAAGAATTTATTTGAAATTCATTGATTCAAATACTCTTGAACCAGTTGAAGGGGTTAAAGTAAATGTTTTTGTTGATAAAGAGCTTTCAACTGTAACTGATTCTTCTGATTCAGATGGACTAATTGAAATTGCTTGGGCTGAAGAATTTGAATCTCTTGCAATACTTGCGTCTCATGATGATTATGTTTCTTATGTATTGGATGAAGTTTCACTTAAAGGCCCTTATGAAGAAGCAGAAGAAATAATTCTTGAACCTGCAAATGCAACTAATTCAGGAACTGCTTTAATTAAAGTATTTGATGACCCTACTAAAGGAGAAATTCTTGTTTCAGGTGCAAGCGTTAAAATGTTTAATTCCAGATACAGTAATTTATTCCTTGCATTTGGTTCAACAACTGATGCAGGAACAATTGAATTCATTAATCTTCCATTGGAAGGAAAATACACTGCAAAAGCAGCACTTGAGCAAGTAACAGGTGAAAGCGATCAAAACACATTGAAAGCAGGAACTCAAACAGAATTCAAAGTTTATCTTGATAATCCATTGAAATTCAATTTAACTGTAATAGTTCAGGATCCGAATGGAGTAACTGTAACTGATGCAGTGGTAAAAGCATATGATAAAGCATTAAAAGAATCAGTTGAAGGAATAACTGATTCTTCTGGTTTGCTGGAATTAGAGCTTCCAGTGCAAAGAAATTATGAATTAAGAATTTCAAAAGAATCATTCCTTGAATCAAGACGCCCTTTAGCTGAAGTTTTAGGTTCAGAGCAAAGAATTGAATTAATGACTTTATATCCTGAAGGATTTGTTTCAGAACCAACAATGTTTTTTGAAGGATATTATTCTGCAAGCAATAAAGGAGTTTATTTGGACGGATTTGTTGAAAAAAACAAATCTTATTACGCAGTAATTTCAACAGTAATTCCAAAAACAGAATCATTTAATTCAGTTGTTTCAAATGCAAGGCTTGATTTGGATTCAAAAACAAAAGCAGAAGAAATTGAATTAATGTTTACTGGTGCAGCAGCGCCTGAAAACACAGTGCTTTATTTCTTGGATGAATTTAATCCGAACAATATTTTCAGGGAAAATGCTTCAACTGGAACTGAATTCAAATCAATTAATGCAAAAAATACTAATGTTACTGCAATAACTAACAGTTCATTATTGAAATTTTATGTGCGTAACTGGGCACATGAAGGTGAACCAAAAATTCCAATGCATTATCAAGATAAATATCGTTCTTCAACAAATGAAAAAACAATGGATAAAAAAACAGAGGAATTCATAGTATCAAATTGTGAGGAATGCTCTCCAGAAGGATTTTTTTATTATTTTAAAATGAATAATAATTCAATTAACCCTTCACAGAGAACTGAATTAAATCTTGAAAGAGAATATGTTCTTGAAACAATAATTGAAAACAAAACATTTGAAGAAGCAGAAGATTTAGATTTAACTGCAGTAGATGCAACAATTCCTGAATTAAATGGAGATGCAAATAAAGTTCTTGAAATAAATCCTGATGAAATAAATATTGAATCAATTGCAGTTGATGATGAATTCAATACAGAAATAAATGTAATTGGATTAAAGGATTCATCAAATGCAAAAATGAGTTTAGAATTAGATTCAAAATATCCTAATGATTCAGAAACAGTTTTATTCAAAATAATTCCTAAATCAGAACTTCTTTTATCAATTAATCAAACTGAATTTCTTGAAAAACAATTAACTTACTTTATTTCAGGGAAAGCAGTTGATGCAGATGGAAACTTTATTCCTCATGCATTAATTAAATTTGACCACACACCTCCTGAACAGGCATTAGAAATACATGAACAAACATTTACAGATGAAAACGGATTCTTTGAATATCAATTAAATCTGCCTTTATTTGCTCCTAATCCATTAATAATTTCAGGTGAAGCAGCAGGATATCTTTCAAGTTCAGTTGAAATTCCTGTAAAAAATGAAGCAAGATTTGATTCAGGAGAAAAACCTGAATGTATTAAAATAACTCCAAACTCTCAGGAAATAACTGTTTCAAGAGGCGATATTTCAAGCTTTGAAATAAAAAATTTATGCAGTGAAGAATGGGATGCATCAGTTTCAAGTGTTACAACAAGTGATTTGAAATTCCTTGCAGGAGAAGGAACTCAGTATAATTACACTAAATCAATTCATTTAATGCAGGGAGAAGCAGTTTCAGTTTACATTAAAACAGATATCCTTAACGGACTGCATCCAGTATTCATTTCATTTATTCCTGAAACTGAAACAGAATTTCAGCCTTTCACAGCAGAAATGAAAGTAACAGTTAATCCTCAGGCAAGCGATTACTTTGATTTAATTGGAAGAGATGACGGACAGAAAAGATATGAATTCAGTTTATTCAGTTCAGCAGATAAAATAAGAGCAGTATATAATGGATTTAATCCTGAATCAGTTCCAAATGAATGTTCTTTTAGTTCTCTTGAATTATGTCCTCCATGGATTTCAGGATTAGAAGAAAATACAAGAAACATTAATCCAAATAATGCAGTAATTTGGTTAAGTTCAATTGATGGAATTGAAATAAATTACAATAAAGTTTATCTGTCAGGAAAATTTCCTGGAATAGGGCAAGAAACTGAAACAGGAATTCTTGCAGATTCGCTTGCAAGAAAAGGATTATTTTCTCCTACTTTAGATATAACTACTTCAAGCACTGGAGAAGGAATTGCTTTAATTAAAATCGGAATCGGAAGCGATTCTTTGGGTGAAACTCCTTTAATTAATTCACTTGAATTAAAATTAAATGCGTCAGAAAATTCAAGCGCAATTAAAGCACATCATTTTTATAATTCAACTTGGAGTGAAGGAGATTCATTCAGCATTCCTGTTACAGGAGTAGATGAATCAGCTTTCTTTATCTCGCAAGAAACAGCTAAAGATACTTCTATTGTAATTGATTTAAAGAAAGCAGGAATTGAATACAAAGGAATTTATTCAATTGCTTTAAGTTTAGCAGGAGAAGGAACTGCACAATTTTATTCAAAGGATTCCAAAGTTTATACTGCATGCCTGGTTGTAAACGGAACAGAATACTGTGGTTCAAATGAAGATTTAGGAGACTGCTTTTTTGATTCTGAAAACAAGTCACGATATATTGGAGAAGATTACTGGATTAAAAATTGGGATAATTTGCCAGAAGAACAAAGACCTTTACTTGAAGCAGGAGATTCATTAGGTTCATGTGTTTACTGTGCAACTTCAAGCGGTTTAATTACTGGAGCAGAAGGAACTGAAACAGGCTGTTATGGAGACAAAAGAAAATTATTCTTTAACTCTGACGGTTCAATAAAAGAAGGATTTACATTAGAACCAATTGGTGGAGGACGTTATACAATAACTCCTCAAGAAGAAGCTGAAAGAATAATGAAAGAAAACTGCACTCCATTCAAAGATGAATTTGACATGACTGCAAAACTAAGAGTATATGATGCATCAGGAGAAGAAGACGAAGAAGAAGCAGAAGCAAAAGAAAAAGAAACAGGAAAAGCATTTTTTACAGATTTGCCGGGAGAAAACTCTTTTGAATGGATGCATCAAGATGATCCATTTTATGATCCTGATTATTATGGGGGCAATTCTGGTGATAATTCAGGCGGTAGTAATACTTCTGATTCAACTTGTTCTGAATTAGGCGGGGTTGCTTGTTCTGGTTCAACACCTGAATGTAGTCAGAGCTGGACAAGCGCTGAAGACGGATTATGCTGTTTAGGAAGCTGTGTTGCTACTGGAAGCGGTTATTCTCAAGGAAGTTCAGTTGATCCTGATGAAGTAGAATTAAGTTTTTCATGTGATTTCAGTGAAGGAAGTTGTGATGATATGGAATTAGTTGGAGGCACTTGGATTGATGATTTAGGCTGGTATTCAGGTCCTTCAAGTGATGTAACTGGGTATTTAAATGAAAATAAAAATCAAACTGCTTTGTTCGCGCCTCCAACAGGAACTTGTTCTCAATTAGGTGGGGAAACATGCAGTTCATCTGAAACATGTGATTCATGGATTGATGAATCAAAGCGTTGCTGTGAAGAAGGAATGTGTCATGCAGATTCAGGTGATGATTCAGGCGATGATGATAGTGATTCAGAGGGTTCTTTTTCAAGCAATTGCAATGTTGGAGCAGGAGAACATTTTGGAGCAGTTTGTTTAACTGCGCCTGAAGGAAAAGAAATTGATTTTGAAAGCCCTGGATTTATTGAAATGAGTTTCAGGTTTATTGATTCTCCTGAAGAACGTGCTTCAAAAAGATTTGGTTTATTGGATGCTTCATGGTTTACCAGAATTGAGAAATTAGATGAAGGATTTCCAGCAGTATCTAATTCAGTTTCATTAAGAAAATTCGCTGATTATATGACTTTTGGAACTGATGCTGATTTTGATTTAAATGAATCTCATTCAATAAGAGTTGAATGGGATGAAGAAGAAGTAAGATTATATTTAGATGGCGGGGAAATAAGAACCGGTGAAAGAACAATCATTGAAGAAGGTGGAATAAATGATCCTCACCCATTTAATCAAAAAGAAATGGCTATAGTAATCGGAGATAATTGGAATGCAAACATGCATGCAAGTGAAGATAATCCTCCAGTAATTTATGAAAATATTTCTTTTGGATTTAATGTAAATGATGTTCCTGAACCAGGTGCTTTAGGCGATTTAGTTTCAGGGCATAATATTGGTTTCCTTTCAGATCCAAGATTTGCTTCAGGAGGAATTCATTTTTCTAAAGAAGTTGAATTTCTTTTAGGAGAAGGAACAGTTAAAGGAATGATTCAAGATGTAACTTTTACTTGTGATGGAACTGAATACAAAGTGCTTGAAGGTTCAGTTGATTTCAGAAATGAAAGAGAAGAATTTGAAGACAAATTTGATTCAATTGGATGGAATTTCAAAGGAATTAATGCTCCTTACACTGGTTTTATTACTTTAAATGAAATCAAAGATAAAACTTGTTCAAATGCAGTAGTTTCATTTTATGGAAGAAATCAATTGGTTTATGGAAGAAGCGGAACTCAAATGTTTGGAATGCATCCAGTTGAAGAAAACGGTAATAATGCATGGTATGATTCTTTTGCTTTAATAAAACAATTGATTGCAGCAGAAGGAACAATGAAATTAATTAGATTTGGATTTTATTCAAGAAATCCTTGTGCTCCATCAGAGCAATATATTTGGGCTGATGAAGAAGGAATTTCAAATGCAAATGACTGGCTTTATTTCAGTATTTCTTGGAGTCCAGGATATGATTCAGAAGAAGACATTTTTGATGATGAAGCAGAAGCAAAATCAATTGAATCAATTAATCCAGTTACTTTTACTTGGAATGAATTACCTGAAAAAACAAGGTTACTGCTTTCAGGAGAAGAAAAAACTAAATTCCTTCCAGGCGAGCCAAGAGATTTAGTTGATATTGATTTAATCAATACAGGATTTGATGGAACAAAATATGGTGTAATAGCAATAGCTGATTTAACTCAAAATAATTCAGGAATTAACACTGGTTTCTTCCATTCAAAATTCATTGGTTCAAGTTCAGAATGCACTAAATTTACTTCTGAAGGAGAAGTAATCGGTGAAAGCAGTTCAACAGAATATGCAAAAATTTCAGATGATTATTCATGGGATAACAGATTTTCAAGATGCAATGCAGTTGAATCAGGAGTTTACTGTGATGGAGCTCAGTTTTTACAGAAATATTCTTCAAACATTGAAAAAATGCATGCATTAATTCAAGAAGGAAAATCATTTGAATCAAATGAAGTTCAGGCATTAATTTCATTTGATGTAATGCTGAAAAGAGAAGGACTTTCAAAGGATTTAGTTAATGATTTCACTTCATGGGCTATTGCAGGAGAATCAGGTGAATGGGTTCCAGGCACGTTCAGAGATTTACAGAGTTTATTCACTGGAAATTTAACTGATTTCAGGTTATTAGGAGAACATTTAGAAATAATTGATGAAACTTCTGATTCAAACCCTGCAATTGATTTAGAGCCAGGGGTTTATAGAGTAATAATTCAGCCTGAATTCAAAAGCAATAATAACAAGAAATTCATGGAAGGAACTGAAATAAAAGTAAACAAGTTCTTAATTATTTTAAGAAAAATAAGTTCACCAGCAAAAGAAAGTGTATTTTATTATCTTCCATTTGATTCAACTTTAGGAAACATTGACGGAACAAGAGAAGGATATGGAACAGTTGTTTCAGGAGATGAAAGTTCAATAAAAGAATTTTCTTTAAGAAATATTTCAGGCGGATTAGTTGATTTAAGCATTGAAAACATTAATGACTTTGCATTGCTTAACAATGATTATCGTTCTTCTTTATTGCAAATTGAAAAAAACGGAACAGATTCATATAATGTAATTCAGGCACTGCCTTATGCAACCCCTGTTTTAATGCTGGTTTCAGATGATAAATATGATGCATTTTATTCCCTTGAAAGAGCTTCAAATAATCCTGCTTCAGGATTAAGTTCAGCTGGAATTTGGACTGGAATGGCTTCAACCATGCAAAAAGAAAACTCGCAGTCCTGCAGTGGATTTGAAAACAATTCACTTCCAAGAGCTTTTGCTGATGCAGCTGCTTCAGTATGGAAAGCAGAAGGGTTTGAAACAGAAATTGCAGAAGAAAATGAATCTAAATCATATGGATTAAGTTTCAAGAAAACAAATGCTTCAGGTTCATTCCCTAAAGGAAATGCAATAGGATTATATTCAGTGTTTTACACTACAAGCAGTCCGATTTATGGAAGCGATATAACTTATTTAGTTAATAATTCAACTGGAAATGCTTTATTCATTGATCCTGAAACAAAAAATTCATTGCCTAGAATTTCATTGAATTACATCAAAAAACAATTCCTTTCATTAAAAGACGTGCTTAATTCAATTGATAATGAAAACACTGCATGCATTGCGATAGAAAAAACTTCAGCAGATATTTTCTGGAATGAAGATAAATTGGCATTTGATGCATTCCAATCATTTATTTCAAATAAACCTGGAGTAAATTATTGTCCACCAAATCAAACCCAGCAATATGGTTCAAATGACTGGGGCAACGGAAACTAAAAAGGATAAATTAAAAAGTGATTTCAGTGTACTTGATTAAATTAGCCAGATTTGTTGAATTTCCTGAACAACAGCAATTGCTTAAAGAAATAAATGAAATAACTAACTCAAAAGCAAAAGATGATACTAAAAGAATTCTTGTTAATGTTGAATTAAATCAAAAGCAATTAAATGAAATTCTTTCAATGCATGGAATAGTTTCAGTAACACAGGAAATTGATAAAAAAGAAACAAAATCTTTAAGTGAATTAATTGAATTTCTTTCAAAACAAAAACTTGAATCAGTAAAATTTAATTTAAATAAAGAGCTTCCATTTCATGAAAAAGCATTAACTGAAAGATTAAAGAAAAAAGGAATTACAGTAACAAAAGGAAATGAATTAATCATTGAATCCAGAGAAGAAAAAGGAAAAATAATTACAAGAATAATGAAAAATATTTTAATGGAAAAAAATTCAGCGCAGAAAGAAAATGAATTTAATAATGAAATTAAAAATAAATTCAGCAATGAAAAGAAAAATGAATCAAATAACTCAAATACAATTTCAGAAAAAGAATTAATTTTTGTTTTAGTTGAACCAATAACTAAAAATGAAGTGGCTGATTTCATGCGTTTAAGCGAAGTATTCAATGCAAAATTATTTTTAATTGACCAAGGATTTCATGCAAAGCAATTGCTTAGAGAAGCAGGAGAAAGAGTTAAATCAGTGAAATCAGGTAAAATAAAACCTGAAATAGTTTCAACTTTAGAGAAAGCAATAAATGATTCTTATTCAATTGGCTTTTCAGTCTGGGCAGAAAAAAAAGAACAAAAATTAATTAATTTAAAGCATAACAAAATTGCATTGGTTTTTGGAAATGAAAAAAAAGGATTGCCTTTATATGCAAGAAAATTAGTTAATGAAATGATTTCTTTAGGGCCGAAATCAAGCCAGTGCATGCGTTCAAGCCAAGCATTAGCTTATGCTTTAGCTTTAATAAACAATTAAAATTAAATTAACTGCGGAAGGATGAATTAATATGAGCTTTATTTATGATTTAGGAAAAAAAGTCACTGGAGCAATACCTGTTTTAGTCAGAAGAACTGGTTCAGTTTTATTATTTTTTGCAATGCTTGGAAGTATTTTAGGATTTTTGATTGGAATTAATGGATTAAATCCTTTATGGTTAGCAGGATTGCCTTTAGCAATGGTTGTAATGTGGAATGATTTAGACCAAGGAGTATTAGTATTAGTTTTATACTTAATTTTATTTTGGAGTTTTCCAAGCTTTTTATGATTTAAGCAACTTAGTAATTAAATCAATTTTTTCTTTAGCGATGTTGTGAAAAGCACTTAATTCTTTTTTTTCTTGAATTGAAGCAAGCAAAACACTTAATCTAATGAAATAATCTTTATGCTCTTTTACATTTTCTATTCTTATCGCAGTAATGGTTCTAGCCAATGGAATTTTTTCATTTGGACTAATCGCAGGATTTATAATTGCATTTTCAATTGATTCAATTGCAAAAACAGCGTTAGGATTATTTGGATTAATGACATTTTTTTTATGTTCACTAAAAGTTTTAGCATAATCGACGCTTCTGTCCTGAAGTCTAATAGGTTTTTCAACCTTAGTTTTTTTAGGCCAAATCCGGTTCCATAATTTTGATGCAAAACCAGGGTTTTTGTATCCAACTGGTTTTGGTGTTTTTTTAAATAAACCCATTTCAATCACTAATAATAATGTTTGTACTGGCTTTAATTCTTTCCTTTTCTTTCCAGTATTTTTTCTAATTTAACTAAATTCATTACATCTTCTTTGTTATATTCAAGCAGTTTTTCCAGTGATTCTTTGCATCCCTTGCAGTGTTTTTTCCATAAAATTACTGCTTCAAAGCCGTTTGAAACACCGCTTTCACGTGTTAAACCAAACATTTGCTCTAATTTCTTTAATCCTCCATAAAAGCCCTTATTCCATCCTAAAATCATTAAATCCTTATGATTACAGTTAACAGTTATTTCATTAAATTGAGTTTGAATAAAAGGCAAATCAAATCTTTTACCATTAAATGAAATAACTTCAGTTACTCCATTAAATAATTCATTTACTGCAGAATTCTCTAAATTCACTCCATTAATTAACTGAACGAATTCTTTTCCCTTTAAAGCACCAATAACAGTGATTTCATTTTCATTAGGGCTTAAACCAGTTGTTTCAATATCAATGTATAACTTCATGGAATTAAAAAAGAAACAAGAAAATAAAAAGAAATTGGAAGTACTTTGCCGGTGCGAAAAACACAAGAAATAAAAAAGAAAAAGATTAAAAAAAATAAAAAAGAAAAAGAATTAATCTTTTTCTTCAGCAATTTTATTGGTTTTTGTTTTCTTTTCTTCAGTCTTTTTTACAGGCATTAAATTCATTTTTTTAATTAAAATAAATGCTCCGCCTGCAATCAGAATTAATCCAATTAATCCGCCTAAAAATAGTAAAAAAGAATTATCTTGCTGTGTTTCTGTTTCAACATTTAATATGTTTCCTTCTGCAGTTGATTCATTATTTTCAGTTGATGGTTGCTGTGATTGTTCTTGAACTGAATTATTTTGTTCTGTTGTTTCTGTATTGGTTTCAGTATTTTCTTGGTTTTCTTGTATTTCTTCAGAATTATCTGCAGGAGTTTCTGTTGCTGTTTCTGTGCTTGATTCAGTTGATTCATTAATTAAAGTAACTTTTCTTATTGAAGTGGAAGCAGTGTTTCCTGCTAAATCAATTGCTTTTACTTTAAATTGATTAATTCCTGAATTCAATGAAACTGTTTTACTGTATTTGTTTCCAGTTGAATGAGAAAGAGTTCCTTCAATTGAACCATTTAATTCTAATTCAACTTTATTTAAATTTGATTCAGTTACTTCAACTTCAACATTAATGGTTGAATTAGTTGTTTCAGAATTATCTGCTTGAGTTAAAGTAGTGAAATCAATTACTGGTAAAACAGAATCAATATTAATTGAATATTCTTCACTCCAATACTCATGAGAGTAATTGTTTTTACACCATATTTTCCATAAATAAGTTCCATCATCAGAAAAAGTATAAGTGAATTCTTTTGCAGTATTTGAAGGAATTCCTAAAAAAGAATCTTTTTGACTCCATCCAGTTTCATCATTCAAATATTTGCATTCAGTTATTGTATTTGGATCGTTTGGAGTAAAACTGAAATTAACTTCCTTTAAATTAGTCCAAGAATTATTTAAAGGAGTGTTTAATGTAACTGATTCGTTTTTTTCTTTATTTAAATCAATTGAAAAGCTCCACTCGTCTGTAAAAGTTTTTTGAAATGAAGTTTCATCAAATCCATTAGCATTAATTGAAATATTTATTGGGTTATTTGTTCCAAGCAAATCAAATCCAAGAAAAGTTCTTCCTGTTTTTCCAAGTGAATCAGTATAAATAGTCCAAAAATCCCCGTCTCTTGAACCAGAAACAGTTATTTCGGCGTTTTCAATAGGAATACAAAGGTTATCTCTAATAGTAAACTCGCTTGAAAAAAATACATTAATTTCTCCGGTGGCATCTTCACTTTCAATTTCTGATTCAGTTATTTCTGTTCTAAATACATTAATTTTTCCATTTGAATTAACAATGACTTTTTTTACTGAATTCAATTCATTATTTATTGCATCATTTATTTGACTTTCGCTAGTATCTCTTACAAAAATTGCACTTATATTTGAAGTAATATCATTTTCTTCAATTCTGGCGCGATCGCTTGAATCAAGATAAATTCCGGTTCCTGACTGAGAAATTAAATTAGATTTAATTAAAACACCATATGAATTATTTGAAATCCAAAAACCAGTTCCTGAAACAGAAGTTGAAAGAGTGTTATCTTCAATGTTTACATTATCTGAATTGTTCAAATAAATATATCCGTTGGTTATAGCGTTTCCTACAATGTTAGAGTTATCGCTTTGCCCTAATGAAATTGAAGGATTAACTGCATTTCCTGTAACGGTGTTTTGATAAACAGCAGCATTAGTTGTTCTAAGAAGTTCAATTCCAATAGGAAAACCAGAAATAACGCAGTTTTTGACAAGAATATCATCCTTATACAAACTGGTATCAGTTTTAATCCCTCTTGTTCCTCCGCCGCTTCCAGTAATGCTGTGATTTTGACAGTCTAAAGTAACATTGCTTGAAGTAATTACAATACAATCGCTTCCAGGAGAACTCAAATCAGCAGTTAAACGATATAATCCAGAAGAATCAATTGTTCTGCATGAATCAACATTAATCCAAAGAATTGGGATGTCTGGAATGTCTGGGATAATTGGAGGATACCAAATCCCAAAAACACTTAAACTAAAAATTAAAACAATTAAAACTGACAAAAATTTCTTCAAAAAAACACCCCTTAATTTAAACTATTAATTGGATTAAAAAACATTTAAAAAGCAAATATATACATAACCCGTAAACAAAAGTATACATAACTTAATGCAAAATCTTTTTAACTTTAAGAGTAATTCTTTTTACAATGCGTAATATGATTAAAGTTTTTAGGGCAATGAATGATTTAACTCAAGATGATTTAGCTGAACAATTAGGTGTAAGCAGGCAAACTATAATTAATATTGAACGTGGTAATACTGAACCTTCAATTAAACTTGTTTTACGCATGGCTCGCATATTCAACTGTAAAGTAGAAGAACTGTTTATGGAATAATTAGTTTACTTGAATTCCTTTTCCTTCAAGAAGTTTAGCTGTTTCTGGTTCTATTTTAGCTAAGAAAATCATTGAATAATATCTATTGAAACTGCTTACAGGCAATAAGAAAATGCTTGCAAGATAAGCAAAAATAAGCATTACTGGAATGGCTAAAATAATCAATATTGCAATCATTGTAATGTTTCCTGTTGAAATAATGCTTAAAACACCTAAAATTAATGCAATTACTGCAAGAATTATTCCTAAAACAATTAATGGAAGCAATAAAATAAGGCATATTACTGCTAAAGCAATTCCTAAAAAAAAGCTTATGATCAAAAACAATAAAATTTCTTTCCATTCTTTGAAAATTAATGGTTTTAATTCACTCCATGCATTCATTAAAGGTTTTTTCTTTAAAATCATTAAAGGCAAAACAAATGCATGAGTAAAACTAGTGATTAAACCAAGAATTAATCCAAAGCTTAAAGCCCATAAAAGCAGTAAAAGAACTGCGCTTCCTATCACAATCCATTGATTCATTCCAGTAATGACCGGGATTAAAACAGGACTTAAAAACAAAAGCAAAGTAATTAATGAAATCAGTCCTAAAAAAACATTAAATAAAAAATAACTGAATCCATTAGACATGTTTTCCTTAAATGAACTTAAAATTCTGGATTTTCTTTCAATTAAATCATCTAAAAAAACAAATGAAAAAACACTGTGAATGTAAGTTAAAACTAAAATCAGTAAAATAACCGCGAAAACAATTAATCCAATAATTAAGCCATACTGAGCTAAAAAACTACTTAAATCAGGCATTTGAGCACTGCTGTTAGAAGTATTACCTGCATTTCCTATGCTGCCTCCGCCTCCTCCACCACTTGAACCAAGCATTGAAACAAAAGCTAACTTTAACCAGAACTTTAATTTAATTGGGAATAATAATTCTTTCATTGCATTAAACGCTGGATTAATCGCATCAACTGATTTCATGAATTAAAATAGAAACAAAGAACTTAAAAAAACAACTAAAATAAAAAACGCATAAATTAGGACAAGAATGTTTAACTTGCTTTACTTTAAGAACAAAAAACTAAACTAAAAGTAAAAAAATATTTTCTTTAATTTCTGTATTTGATTTAACTAAACTTAATTTCTTTTTCTTTCTTCCATTACTTTTTGCTTTATTCCATTAAACCCCCCAACACAACCATTACTGGCTTTTTTGATTAATTTGAAAAACACATTAATTAGGGTTACTTCCACTAATCATTCACTTACTTCCGATACTCCACAAGAAACTTCCAGTACAACCCCAAGAGTTCTGGTAATGGATTAAATGGTTTGGAATAATGTTGATTTATGGGTAAAAATAGGTTTTGGGATTCTGTTAAATCGATTATTCATTCAAAGGAAGTCAGAGATTTGCTTTTTGGCGTTTCTTCTTTTTGTTTGGCTTCAGCAGGAATTCTTTTTGGGATTGGCGTTTCTACTACTAATTTGTTTTCGGTTGATTTGGGGGTTTTTCGCTTTCTTTGTTTCTTGGGTGTTTACTTATTTGGATGTTTTTAACTGCAGTACTAATCAAAACTAAAAAGCCACGCAAAATTAAAAAATCTTAATTTCATTTTTCTTTTTGCTTATTCTTTTGTTCTTTTTGTTGAAAAAATTGGACTTAATGTAAAAGAAACTTGTTATTGTATACATAACAAAGTTTTGTTGAACTGCTTCAAAAAAGAAGAATTCATTACTCCGCAATTCGCACCGGCAACTTACTCCTCCCAATTCTATTTAAATGAAAAAATCCAATTATTTGTATGATTTCTGATGAAAGAATTATGGGTTTTGTTGAAGGAGAAGGTTGTTTTAGTGTGGGTATTGAAAGATATGTGGACAGCAAAACAAGAAAAAGCAATAAAAGAAACAAAATAAAAAATCCATGTGTTGCTTTAGTGAGACCTTCTTTTAGGGTTGTCTGCGTTAAAGAGGATATCTTTATTTTAGAGGAAATAAAAAGTGCTTTGGGTGTGGGGCAAATATATATTCAAAAAAGAGCTTCTTTAAACCCTAATCACAGAGACGTTTCTCATTATTATGTTCAATCTTTTGAGGATTTGTGTAAAATAAGAGAATATTTTGCAAGCAAGCTTTTTTACACGAAAAAAGGAGAAGATTTCAAAAAATGGGCAGAAATACTGGATTTAATTGTTAGGAAAGAACATTTAACAAAAGAGGGGCTGCTCAAGATTTGTGAATTAAGAGATGGTATGAATACTCGCAAAGGTAAAACAAAAAAACGCTCAATTCAGCAAGTACAATCTCTTTTACAACACCCGGAACTAAGGTTTATACATAATTCAGAAATTGATTCTTCTTTAAACAAGTCAAAAGCAGAATTTAACATTTAATTTTCTTTAATTTGCTCTTTTGACGTGTTATATGTGATTTATAGGTAATATTGCTGTTTTGAGACGGATTAAATGTTTTGCAGGAACGCGGATAATCATTGTTATCCAGTATCCTGCCCTCGTAAAATTTAGAAAGAAGCTCATTTTTTGTTCAAATAATTTTTAATATATTCGCGGAGTATGGGTTTAAGGGGTTTTTGGAAGCAGTTCAGAAATTAATGTTATGTATAAAATATGGTTTTTTTTTCTTCAAAAATGTCCGTGCCCTGGTTTTCTTGAAATTATTCTTGAGCCGTCTCTTGTTACATGTCCTAAAGGATAAGGTTTATTTTGCGGATTATTTGTTCTTTTGGTTTTAGAAGCTTTAAATAACTGCATTCTTGCAGCTCTTAAATCCCTAAAAAGCAGATTAATTTTTTCAAGTCCGTGGGCTTGGATTAAAGCAGATTTAATTTCAGTCAGCTGTTTTATTCTGTCATTTATTTCTCTCCTGGTTGAATTAAATTTCAGTATTGACTCAATCCTTTTTTTGCCTTCAGGAAGCTCTAAATGCCATTTAATTGTATTTTTTAATTTATATGGGATGCCTGCAACAGGGCCTTTTCCTCTATTTCTTACCATAAAATCAGTATAAAATAAGTGTTTTCAAGTATTTAACACTTATTTTATGTATAAAAATGCTACATGCTTACTGTTTATTCTTCTACGGTTAAATGAGCATCTTTTATATATTCTTTTTCAATGTATTTGAAATTTTTATAATGCTGAGTTATTTTGATTTTTATTGGAATTTCGCCTATATTTGCAAACTGTTTTGCATAAACATCATAACTATATTTTTTTTCTTCGCCTGGCATGAATTTCTCTATTTGTTTCATATCACCGTATTTTAATCCGCTTTTATCTAATGACAAGTCATTTGATACAACCATTTCATAAGTAATCATTCTTGGTTCAGTTGACTTGTTTTTTAATAAAACCGTGAATTCAACTGGTTCTCTTCTTGATAATTTTAACCTAAATGGATGAAAGTTAGTTGAAACTGAAATCATTCAATAACACCCCTCTTTTTTAATATACACTTTTCCTTGCAATTTAATTAAAAAAGTATTCCACAAAGACTTTTTTGTTATGTTTAATTTAAATTCAGTTTCAGGGAAAGCCCGTTGCGGGGAAATGAACACAAAACATGGAAAAATCAAGACTCCTTTTTTTATGCCTGTTGCAACTAAAGGAACAATGAAATGGGTTTCATTGGAAGAATTAATTGAATTAAATTTTGAATGTTTTATTTCTAATTCTTTTTTGCTTTCAAGAAAACCTGGATTGAATTTATTGAAGAAAGCAAAAGGATATCATAAATTCATTAATTGGAATAAAAGTATTTTCACTGATTCAGGCGGATTCCAGTTATTAGATGAAACTTTTCTGCATAAAATTACAAAAAAAGGTGTTTGGTTAAAGGATCCATTTACAATGGAAAAAGTTTTGCTTACTCCGCAAAATTCAGCTGAAATTCAAAGCATTATTGGAAGTGATATTGCAATGGTTTTGGATGATGTAAGACATCCCCACAAATCAAAGCAAGAGCATATTGAAGCAGTAAAAAATACAATCAATTGGGCAAAAGAATTCAAAGAAAATCAAAATGAAAAAATGAATTCATTTGCAATAGTGCAAGGTGGATTAAATTTAGATTTAAGAAAAAAATGCGCTGAAGCATTAACTGAATTAAATTTTGATGGTTATGCTTTAGGCGGGTTATGCATAGGGGAAAGCAGGGAAGAAATGTTTCCAGTAATAAAAAAATCAATTGATTTTTTACCGAAAGAAAAACCAAGATATTTAATGGGTGTTGGAAGTCCTTTGGATTTATTAAAAGCAATTGAATTAGGAGTTGATTGTTTTGATTCAGCTTTTCCAACTAAAAGCGCAAGGCATGGATTAATTTTTTCAAGTGAAGGAAATTATAATTTAACAAAAGCAAAAAACGCTTTAGATTTTAATCCATTGGATAAAAACTGCAAATGCAAAGTATGCAGAAAGCATTCGCGAGCTTATCTTCATCATTTATTGAAAGTAAAAGAAGAAACAGCACTTCATTATTTAAGTTACCATAATCTATATTATGTAGAAGAATTGATTAAGAATACAAGAACTGCAATAAATGAAGGAAATTATTCAAAGTTTGTAAAAGAATTTGAAAAACGATAAATGCTAATAATTTTTTTCCGAAACAAAGATTTATTAAGAAAAAAACACTTTCTATTAGTATGGATTTTCCTGAATCAGAATTAGTTGTTGAATCTTTTACTATAAGAGAATTAAGATTACCTCCGCAGGTTACTTTAACAAAGCGTTCAATGATTAGATGGTTAGCTTTATCTTTGGGTTTGATTAGTCCTGGAGAAAGCAGGGCAAGCATTCTTGATGTAATGGAAGCATTGTTTTTTTTTCAGTTTAATTTAAAGAGAAGTCCTACTTCAAAGGAATTATGGATTCATTTAAAGGAAAACAAAAAAGAGATTTCAGATAAATTACTGCGTTATCATCTGAAAAGATTAAAAGATTTAAGCTTAATTGAATCAAAAAGATTACAATATTCTTTTACCGCAAGTCCTTATGCTGATAAAAATGATGTTACTGCAGGATTCAAAGAAAATTATTCTAAAAGAATTAATCATGCAGTTGAAGAAACAGGTAAAGTGCTTTCAGAATTAAAAAAGAAATACGAAGAAAAATAAAGTTAATTGACTTATTTTATTTGTGATTAATTGAATTTCGCTTTAATTGCTTCAAAAAAAGATTCAGTTGGAGTTAATTGCGCTGAATTATTAATTAATGAATTTGGATTCAAAGAATCAAAAAAAGAATTTGATTCAAATCCTGTTTTTGTAAAAGAAAATTTTTCTTTGTATTCAATTAATGAACTGCAGGTTTATCCTGAAATATTTGATTCATTAAAAGAAGATGTTTTAGTTTTTCTTTCAAGGCATTCAGCTAAATCAGGAAAGCCAAGTTTAACTGTGCATGCAGTAGGAAATTGGGGTAAAGCAGAAGTAGGGGGAAAAGATTTTACTTTAATTAAAACAAGCGGTTCACTAATAAAAAATTATTTTTTGGATTTACAGAAAAGAAAAGAAGAATTTTCATTAAAAGAACACGAAGTTTCATTGGAAAGCACTCATCACGGCCCTTATACAATTAAGCCAACTGTATTCCTTGAATTAGGTTCAAATGAAACTCATTGGAATAATTTGGATGGGGCAAAAGCTTTATGTGAAACAGTAATGAATGCATCAAAAGTAAATGAAAAACAAAAAGCAGTAATTGGATTTGGCGGAACACATTACTGCAGTGAATTCAATAAATTATTGGAAAGAACTGATTACTGCACAACGCATATTGCTCCATTATATGCTTTAGAAAATTTAAATTCTGATTTAATTCAACAGGCAATCCAGAAATCAATTGAAAAAGTTGAATTAGCTGTACTTGATTGGAAAGGATTAAGAAATTATAAAGAAAAAGTTGTTGAATTACTTAAAGAAAATAAAATTGAATTTGAAAGAATAAATAAAATTATTTAGACGCATATCTCTCTTTTATTTATGGATGTCCATTATTAGTTTCTTTCCTTTTGGCAGAATATGAATACGTCTGGTGCCAATTCTTTTTGGTGATGTTTTTGAAATTAAAACATCGCCTCTGGCTTCTTTATCTGATATTATGGCCATACCTTTAGGATGAATTATTTTGTTCATATAGTTTAGTTCTTCAGGAAATCGTGCTAGTCCTCGAAGAAGCCCTCTCGCAGGCACAATAATCATTTCAGCCGGTTTTTCTCTTATTTTATGCGGGTCAACAACTTTTGAAGAAGATCCTTCTAACAAATCTGCGCAAACCCTTAATTGAGTATTTATATCATTAATAACTGCTTCAGGAAAACGCCTTATTTTTTTGCTCATGCGATGAATTGTGCTGGCGTTATATTTTTCTTTAACTCCATTGAATTCTGCATTTTCACCATCATATTCTGTTTGATCTCTTCCTTTAAAGATAGTTGTTATTTTGGGGTATACCTCATATTTTTTATTTTTTGTTGGAAACACAAAGTATCCTGTATTGAGTATGAATGGTTTCATTCCAACAATTTTTCCTTTTTCTAATACTGAAAATGCGGCATAAGCCTTTCCGTGTGATTTTAATATTTTGTGCAGTTCTCCGACAAATTCTTTAATTTCAGTTCTTTCACGCGCTGTTTTGCCAAGCACTTCTTCGGGAAAAAGAAAAATCACGTGCTTTCCTTCAAATTTATTCAATCTTTTTTTAATTTCTTCAAGTATTCCCGTTGTGTTTTTATACTCCTGATTAATTACAATTAAATGAATTCTGTCTTCCATTTAATTCACTTAATCCATTGAGCAATATTTCCTAATGCAATAAATTTTTTTTTCTTTAATTCTTTAATGTTTTTTGCTCCAAGCAAAAACATTGCTGTATGTATTTCTTCAATTATTTTTTTCAAATATTTTTTTACTTCTTTGCTTCCGCCTTTATTTTGTGCTTTTAATACAGGCAAAGCAATTCCGCATAAATCTGCTCCAAGCACTAATGCTTTAACACAATCCAATCCTGAACGAATTCCGCCTGTTGCAATAATTTTTCCTTTAAAATTTTTTTTAGTTAAAATAATGCTTGCTGCTGTTGGAATTCCAAAATCCCAGAATTCTTTTCCTAAATCGCTTTTTCCTCTTAAAGAATCGATCCCGATCCAGCTTGTCCCTCCACTGCCTCCAACATCAATTGCTTTAATTTTTAATTTCTGCAATTCTTTAGCTGTTTCAGCATTAATTCCGCAGCCAACTTCTTTCACAAAAAAAGGTTTTTTTAATTTTTTTAATAATTTAATTGCTTTTAATGCATGCTTGAAATCAGTGTCTCCTTCAAACTGCATTGCTTCTTGTCCAGCATTAATATGCAAAGCCAATGCATTTGCTTTAATTTCATTTAATGCTTTATAAATTCTTTTAACTCCAAACTCCTGCACTTGCATTACTCCAATGTTTCCTGCTAAAAAAATACTTGGAGCAACATCACGAACTTTATATGTTTCAGTTAATTCAATGTGTTCAATCATTGCTCTTTGAGAACCTAAACCCATTCCTAAACTTAATTCTTCGCATGCTTTAGCTATATCTTGATTTATTTTTTCTGCTTTAGGGGTTCCGCCAGTCATTGCAGCAACCATTAATGGTGCAGAAAATTTTTTTCCAAAAAATTCAGTTTTTGAATTAACTTCAGATTTATTTAATTTTGGTAATGCATTGTAAACTAAATCAATGTCTTCAAAACCAGTTGATTTGTTTTTGAACTGCACATTTTTTGTTAAAGAAATTTTAATATGTTCTTCTTTTCTTTTTTTAGTGCTCATAAAATTCACTTAATCTTTTAATTTCATTTAAATAAAATATTTCATTTAAATAAAATTTTTGTTCCTGTTTTTTCATTTATTGCTTTTAATATATTTCCTTTTTTCTTTAAATCAAATACAATTGTTTTAATTCCTTTTAATTCTTTTTTAATTTTATCAATTTTTCCTTTCATTCCGCCTGTAACATCAACTGTTGAAGCTTTTTTTATTCCTTTAATTATTTCATTATAATTGGAATTATTTAATTCAGAAATATGTTTTGCTTTTTTGTTTTTTTTAGGATCATTAGTGAATAATCCATTCACATCAGTTCCAAGCAGAACTTTTTCTGCATTCAGTTTTTTTGCAAGAAAAGGAACTATTGCATCGCCTGAAACAACGCTTGCTTTAAGAGATTTATCTAAAACCATGTCTCCAAATAAAACCGGAACACAGTTTAATTCAAGCAGTTTTTTTATTTTAGTTAAATCAAAATAAGAAATTTTTTTATTGTTCTGAATTATTACATCAAAAGGATTAACACTTACTGCATTAATTCCGCATTTAATTAATTCCTGCATTACTTCATTGTTTAATTTCTGCACTGAAGCACGGGTTTCAGTAAATCCATGAACCTGTTTTTCTGTTTTAATTCCGTTATTTATTTTAAATTCTTTTACTGGTTTATGTCCATAAGCGCCTGCTCCATGAACAATTATTTTTTTTCCTTTAATTTTAGAAACATCAACACAAATATTATGTAGCAGTTTTTTGTTTGTTTCTGCTTTATTCTCTGATTTTTTTGTTATTGCGCTTCCGCCTAATTTAATTATTATTAAATTCATTTTTTCATTCTCTCTTTTTTTTCAAAACTTAATTTCTGCTTCATTTGCATTAACTTCTAGTTCTTTCAAGTCTTTTAATTTTTCTATTTCAATTTTATCAATGCAGGGAATCTCTGAAATTATTGCGCCTACTGCAACTATTGCTTCTGTTTCCTTCATAATCATTGCTTTTGGGGCTTTATTGTTTTTCTTCAATTGATAAATTGTATAACTTCCTACTGTAGAGCCTTTTCCATAAGGAAATACTAATATTTTTCCTGAAATGCTTTTTCCTTCCAATGGATGATTTTTTTCAATTATGTTTCCATTTTCAGGATTAACTCCACCGTAAAATGAAATCGGTTCAGTTGAATAAAGTACTTCTCCTTTAATTTTTCCTTCAAATATTTTTCTTCCAGTTAAATTCATTCTCTCACCGCCAATTCAATTAATTCATTTAATGGCTTGAAAATTGTTTTGAATTGATTTTTTCCTCTTCCATAAAAAATTGCTTTAGCTGAATTTGTTGCCAGGCATTTAAATCTGCCTTTTAATGGTGCAACAGCCATGCATGTATCGCATGCGAATTTTGCTCCTGATTCTTCAATTATTTTAGTGTAACCCATTGAATCTGCAATTGATTTAATCGGGCGTGCAACGCAAATCCAGAATTCTTTTTTCACTTTTTTTCCTTTCAATAATTCAGCTAATTCTTGTATTTCTTTTAATGAACAATGCGGGCATCCGACTGAAATCAAATCAACTTCTGAATCATCATTCAGGAATTTTTTTGCTTCATCAATTTCTTGCTGTGAAATTTCTTTCACTTCTTTTGGTTCATTTGTTTTATTTGGAGTAATTTCTTCAATATGATATAATCCTTGTCCGCCATAAGTTGCAATGCTTGCACTAAATGATTTTAATTCTTCTACTCCTGCTTTTTCAATTCCTTTAATTAAAGGAATTTCTTTTCCAATTTTTTTCCCAATTGCATAACCTAATGCCCCAAAATCAGTTATTTCATTCATTTCAGCATTAACTTTAATTGTAATTTTTGCATTCCTGTTTTCATCTAAATGCAGTCCATATAAAGGAGTTCTTCCTGTTAAAGCAGAAGCTAAAGCACTTGGGCCTCCTTCTCTGTTTGTTTTTAATCCTAAAACACTGTTTCCATATGCAACAGCACTTGATTCACTCCAAGCAACATGCTCTCCGTAATGAGGATTATTTCCAATAAAATACGGGGTGCAGGTGCAAGTTGTAATTACTCCCATTTTTTGAAATGCTTCAATTACCCTTTTTTGTTTTTCAGCAAACTCTTTTGAAATGCCTAAATTTTTCCAGTTCTCTAAATCCATTCCAGCAGGATTTAAAGTAGTTAAAACTCTTGCTTTTCCGCCTTCTTCTGCAATGCTTGAAAGATAATCTAATCCTGCCTCGCCTAAATTATCATATGAAACACCTGCAATCTGAACGCTTGAAACTTCAACCATTTTTTTTGCTCCAAAAATATTTCCTAATGCTACAAGAATATACATTGCTTTTTTTACTGCAATTCCATGCTTTCCTTCAAGCATTTCTTTTTCATAATTAGTTAAATCCATTTAAAAACCTCCTTGGTTTTTAAAACTTTAAATTTTTTTCTGAAAAAATTTAAATCCATTTTATCTCCCCATTAATTTTTCAGGCAATTTTTTTATATTTTTAATTAATTCATTTAATTCTTTTTTTGTCGGATTATCTACATGAACTCCGCCGAAAACAATTATTTTTGCATTTAATTTTTTACTTAAAGTTTTTGCAATTGGTTCAAATACGATGTGTTCTTTGTGATGCGGAAATTTAACTGAATTAATTAATTTTCCTTTTACTGCAATGCATACTGCTCCAATATGCGCACCTTCTTTATTCCAAATTTTAACTGAAAAATCATTTCCTAATTTATTTAATTCAGCTGAAACAAAAGTTTTTTTTTCTCCAATTGAAACTTTCATTCATTCACCTAAAATTCAACTTTTTTGTAATCTTTATCTTTTCCAATAGGTTTAGTTAAATCAAATCCGCATTTAGTTGTAATTCTTGTATTTGGATCAGCACTTGGATCCAATGATGAACCTTTTTGATTAGTCATTATAATCAAATCTTTATCTGCCTGAAATCTTGTTGCCATACTCCATTCAATTTCTTTTTCATCAAAAATATTAATGTCTTCGCTTACAACAAAACAATGCTTCATTGAACTATGTCCTTTAAATGCTGCTTCAATCGCTTTCTTTCCGTCTTCTTCTGATTGTTTTTCAATTTTAACAATTCCATGCAACCAAGAACAACCGCCTGGTGAAATTAACACATCCAAGCATTTAGTTACTTTATTCACTTCATTAAAAATTGTTGGTTCTCTTGGAGTGCCCATAAGCATTTTATGCTCTAATCCTCCTGGAAGCAATGCTTCAAATACAGTATTTTCTTTAACCCAGATTTTTTCAACTGAAAAAACAGGCTGTTTTCTGATAATATCAAGTGTTCCAGTAATATCAATGAATGGACCTTCTTCATGTAATTCATTTGCATTAATTTCTCCTTCTAAAATAATTTCCGCATTAGCTGGAACAGGCAATTTATAAATCGGGGAAAGAGTTAATGGAAGCTTCTGCAAAGTATTAGCAATTTCTAATTCAAATACTCCAAATGGAACTGAAGTTGCAACTCCAAGTAATGTGTTTGGAGTATTTCCAATTACACAAGCAACTTTTATTTTTCCTTTTGATTCCTGAATTATTTGATGCAGATTTCTTTCAAGAATTCTTAAAACCATTTTATTTGAATCAAAAATCATTCCTCTTTGGAATGAAGCATTAATTTTTCCTTCAATGCTTTTAGCTACAAAAAAACCGCTTGACATGTATTTTCCGTTTTCTTCTTTCACATGCTTTAAAAAAGGAATTTCATTCAATGACTTTAATTCCTTCCATTCTGTTTTTTGCATTTCATTTTTTGTCGGAGTATTTAAAGCTTTAATCATTTTCTGGGTTATTTCATTTCCTTTACATCCAAGAAATTCAGCTACATCTTCTTTTGAACAATATAAATTAGCGCAAACTTTCATTTTATAATTTTCCACTTTATTAAATAAAATCGGTTTTCCATCAAATTCATGCATTTTTTTTGCAATCTCTAATTCAGTGCTTAATTCTTCATTTACTTCAATTAATTTTCCTTTTTTCTTTAAAAAATCTAAAAATTCATGAATATTTTTCAGCATTAAATCCACCTTCCATTTAATTCCATCTTTTAAATAAATTATTTTCAATTCCTAAAACATCAAACAGTTTTCCAATAATAAAGGATTTTAATTCCATTAAATCTTTTGGTTTATGATAAAATCCAGGGCTTAAAGGGAATACTATTGCACCATACAAGGAAAGATTATAAAGGTTATGTAGAACAGGTGTGCTTAATGGTGTTTCTCTTACACATACAATTAATTTTTTTTTCATTTTAAGCATGTTATCTGCAGCTCTTGAAATCAGTGTTCCGCAGTTAGCTGTAGCAATTTCGCTTGCAGTTTTAATTGAGCAAGGCAATACAATCATTGCATCAATTAAATAACTTGAACTTGCAGGAGCAGCAGCTAAATCTGAATTATCATAAACTTTTTTTGCATATTTTTTTAATTCATTTAAAGAACTGTTTTCTTCTAGTTCAAGAATTTTTTCTGAATACTCTGAAAAAATTAATTCAACTTCAATTTCTTTATGCTTTGAAATTTCTTTTAAAAATTCAATTGCATAACCTGCACCGCTTGCACCACTTAAAGCAATTAAAAGTTTCATTTTAATCATCTTAAGCTTTTACTCCAATTTTTGTTTTTCTTGTTTCAATTCCTTTTTCTTCAAATGCTTTTGCTGTTTTTTCTTGTAATTCTTTTCCCGGAGTTAAACAAAGTAATAATCCTCCGCGTCCTGTTCCAGTTAATTTTGCTCCAAAAGCACCTGCATTCAAAGCAATTTTCTGCATTTCATTTAATTTATCGCAGGAAACAGTTAATTGTTTCAATAATTCATGTTTTTCATTCATTAATTTTCCTAATTCTTTCCAGTTTCCTTCTTTTAATGCATTTAATCCTTTTTCATATATTTTTAAATATTTTTTTTCAAGTTCAGAAAATTTTTCTGGATGTGATTCCTTCCATTTTTTTACTTCTCCAACAACAACTTTTGTTTCCTGAGTTATTCCTGAATTAGCTAAAACAATTTCACATTCCTTTGATTCAATTAATTCAATTTTGTTTTTTCCGCCTTCAAGATTTTTAGTAAAAGAAATCATTCCACCATATACAGCGCATGTATTATCTATTCCGCTTGCAGGCCCGCTTCCTGCTTCTTCTGCTTTAAAAGCAATTTCATTTATTTTTTCATCATCAAAATTTTTTTTAAATTTTTCATTTAATGCTCTTGCAATAGATGCGGCTAATGCAGCGCTTGCACCAACTCCTGAAGCGCATTTTAAATTGCCTGAAACAGTTATTTTTATTTTTGAATTTTCATTTAATTCAAAAAAATTCATTAATGAATTCAATTGTCTTTGAATTTCATTTTTTTTCTTTTCTTTATATCCTTGAGTTGCTGGTCTGTTATCAATGAATTCAAATTTATCTGAATCTTCAATTACTGTTTCAGCATAATCATTTATGGCGCTTGCAATTCCTGGGTGTCCGTAAACAACAAAATGATCTCCGAAAAGAATTGTTTTACCGAAACCTTTTCCTGAATTCATTTAATTCCCTTTAATCTTTTTCATTTCATTACCTTAAACTTATACCCATAAGCTATTGGTCCTTCAGGGTCAATGTCTGAAATTTTTCTGAATGTTTTTTTTACTTTTGCTCCAATTATAATGTCTTTTGCATCAGAGTCAACTATTTGTGATAAAATTCTTGTTTTTGTTTCATTGTTTAATTCAATTACTGCTAAAAAGTAAGGTGTTTCGTTTTCAAATCCTGTTGGTCCAACAAATACTTCAGTGAAAGAATAAATTATTCCTTCTCTTGGCATATCAACTGTAATTAATTTTCCTTTTCTTCTGCAGGTAGGACAGATTTTTCTTGCAGGAAAAAATTCTTCTTTACATGTTTCACATTTATTTCCTTCTAAATTATATCTTTGTCCTATTTTTCTCCAGATTAATGGTAAAGCTGAATTCATTTAATCACCTCGCTTTCCTGAAAGCATGCAATACAACTGTTGCACCGCTTCCGCCAACATTATGAGTTAAACCTATTTTCGCATCTTTTACTTGACGTTTTCCTGCTAATCCATTTAATTGATAATATGCTTCAATTGCTTGAGCAATTCCTGTTGCGCCAACTGGATGTCCTTTTGCTTTTAATCCGCCTGAAGTATTAATTGGAATTTCTCCATTTAACGCAGTTTTTCCTTCAGCTGATGCTTTACCGCCTTCACCTTTTTTGAAAAAACCTAAATCTTCAATTGCAAGAATTTCATTTATTGTAAA
The DNA here is from genome assembly GCA_016932875.1 of Candidatus Iainarchaeum sp. Classification (GTDB taxonomy): domain Archaea; phylum Iainarchaeota; class Iainarchaeia; order Iainarchaeales; family JAFGBZ01; genus JAFGBZ01. The sequence continues at coordinate 15 of JAFGBZ010000017.1, read as the reverse complement.
ACAATCATGCACTTC
>JAFGBZ010000016.1 GCA_016932875.1 Candidatus Iainarchaeum sp. | reverse complement strand
AAGAAATAAAAGAATGAATTAAATTCATTCTTTGTTTTAATTTATTATTCTTTTTTGTTTTTTTGCATTACATAAAATGCTAATCCAACTAAAACCAGTATTAGCATTGCTGCAGGAAACAAAAACCATAAATCAAGTCCTTCTTCTTTTGCTGCAGGTTGTTCTTGAATTATTTCATCATTTGAAGGAGTTGAACTTGTTTCAGTTACAACGCATGCTCCGTTTTTACATACTCCTACTTTTCCTCCAAGCAGGCAGTTGCTTCCTTCTTCATCTGCTGAACATCTTCCTGTAAGTGAAGCTGATTCATCTGATTGAGTTTCTGTTTCTTCGCATTCTCTTTCAAGTTCTTCTAAGAATTCTTCAATGCTTCCACTGCATCTTCTTCTTAATTCAAATGTTCTGGTTTCAGTTCCATTTAAGCAAGAGCTCCATTCAGTGTAAATAATGTCTTCTTCTTTACATGCTGAAAGTCCTCCGCCTCCTCCGCCAGAGCCGCCGCCTGAACCGCCTCCACCACTTGGAGTGCTTCCACAGCTTCCGCAGTCAGCAGGACAGCTTGAACAATCTTCTCCTGCATTGCATGTTCCGTCACCGCATACTCCTGGAGTTTCAGTTGTAATAGTTAAATCCATTGTTTTTTCATCGGTTAAGCCTTCTTCATCTGATGCGATGAATGTAATTGTTTTTGTTCCTGTTTCAACTGCTGTTCCTGTAGCTGTTGCTGAATAATTTCCGTTTGTTCCAGTTGTTGCACTTAATGTAAGCCATGAAGGTAAATTTACTGCATTTATTTCAACAAAATCTGTGTCTCTGTCAACATCAACTGCTGTTACAGTAAATGAAACTGAATTATTTAATGCAGTTGAATAATTTGGAATTTCATTTAATACTGGCGCATCATTAACTGCATTAATATGAATTTGCACTAATCCGCTGTATTCAGGATATCCTTCAATAAAGTAAATGAATTGATCTTCTCCAAAATAATCTTGGTTAGGATAATATTCTGCAAAACATTTGTTGTCGCGGTTGCTTATTTTAGTTATTCCATGAAGCGGTCCGCCTTTAACTAAACTGCATTTAATTGGAACTTCGTTTGGAATAGTTGTATTTAATTCAAATTCTTTAATGTTTTTGTCTTCATCTGTTTTTTTCTGCATTAAAAAATAAAAATTTCCAGGACTTATTTGAATGGTTATTTCTTTTCCTGTTGTAATTGATTCATCTTTAACAAAAAATTGAACTGAATGAAGTCCTTTTTGTTCATTGGTTGGAGTCCATGAAAATAAATAACTTAAATCATCAATTTCAGCAAATTTTGCTCCACTTGGAAGCTTTGAACTCCAAAAAGTTAATTTGCTTGAATCGATGTCTTTTGCTTTAACTATTACTTCAATTTTTTCTTCTGCTTTAACTTCAATTAATCCACTTGGATTAAGAATTAATTCAGGCGCATCATTAACTGAAAGAATTTCTAATTCGACTTTAAGTTTCTGTGTTTCTGCAGGGAGTGGATAAAAATAAAATTCATCTTTTCCATTAAAATTTTCTTTTGGAGTATAATATGCAGTGCAGTCTTCTTTCACAATTACTTTTCCGTTTAATGCTTCCTGTGCAAGCATGCATTTAGGCACTTGCTGATAAATTGTAGTACTTAATTTGAAATTAATTGAAGTATCTTCAAATAATTTAATTACCTGTGTTTCTGTTTCAATTGATTTAGTTGATTCACCTGTAAAATTAGTGCATCCAAAAACCAATAAAAACAAAATTAACCCTAAAAATAATTTATTCAAATAAAACCCTCCTTTAAAGAATTAATAATTAAAGTAAAAAACAGTATTTAATAGTTTTTATTGAAATGGTTGTTTTAATGCTTTTTAATGAGTTTTAATATGCTCCCGGCTAAATAAAGTGAACCGAAAACAAGAATTAAATCATTTTTTCCCGCAATTTTTTTTGCATAATTCAATGCATAAGGAATTGAAGTAATTAATTTAATTTTTTTTATTCCTTTATTTTTTTTTGCTGATTTAATTAATTTTTTTGGTTCAAGTGCTCTATGAGTTATTACTTTGGTTAAAATCAATTCATCTGCTTTAAGCAAGGAAATCATTTCCTTGAAATTTTTGTCTTTTAGCACTCCGAAAACAGCAATTATTTTACTGAATTTTTTTTCTTTATTTAATTCCTGCACTGAATTCATTAATGCTTTAATTCCTTCAGGATTATGTGCGCCGTCAACAATCATTAAAGGATTTTTTTGAATTACCTGCATTCTTGCATTCCATTGAACTTTCATTAAACCTTTTTCAATTGATTTTTCCGTTACTTTGAATCCAAGTTTTTTCACTGCATTAATTGCAGTTACTGCAAGAGAAACATTTCTTTTCTGATGCAATCCTAAAAGATTTGATTTCATTTTTTCAAATTCTTTTTTTGGATTTAATTCAACTGCTTTTTTTTCCTTTATTTTTTTCTTAATTACTTTATATCCTGCATTATCTTTTCGCACAATTACAAAACTTTTTTCTTTTATTATTCCTGCTTTTTCTGAAGCGATTTTATTTATTGTGTTTCCAAGCGAAGCAGTGTGCTCTAAAGAAATATCAGTAATCACTTGAATTTGTGTTTTGAATGCATTTGTTGCATCAAGTCTTCCGCCCATTCCTGTTTCAAAAATAATGAAGTTAGGTTTTTTTTCTGCAAAAATTTTTGCAGCCATTACTGTAAGTACTTCAAATGAAGATGGTTTTTTCTTGAATAAATTAATTGCAGGCATTAATCCTTCAAGCGCTTCAACAAATTCTTTTTCTGAAATATTTTTTCCATTAACTCTGAAGCGTTCAGTGTAATCAATTAAATGAGGGGAAGTATTTAATGCAACTGAATAACCTTGCTGTAAAAGAATTGATTCAAGCATTGCGCAAACACTGCCTTTTCCATTGCTTCCTGCAACATGAATTATAATTGAATTTAATTTAATTCCTGCAAGCTTCAATAATTTTTTTGTTTTAAGTGTATTAAATTTCTTGAATTTAACCTGCAGAGATTCAATGAATTTAATTGATTTTAAATAATTCATTTGATTTCACTTTAGAATTAAGTATATTTATTTTTTCTGTCTTTCTTTAATTAATTCAATTAAGTCTTTTTTTTTGCTTAATGATTCAAGTTCTTCTTCTTCAATTACTGGAACTGAATAAATTGATTTTTGACTGAATTCTTTTGTTAAAATCATTGAGTTATCGCTTAACAAGTGTTTTGTTTTGCTTAATTCTCCTGCTTTTTTGATTAAATCTTTTTTTCCTGTTCCTTTCTGGATTAATATTTTGCTTTTAGTTACTGCTTTGAATGGAGAATGATGAAATAAACTCATTTTAATTCCTAAATCACTTACTTTTTGAAGTGATTCATCATTTGTTTCTGATTCAAATGAAATTTCTGTTTTAGGTTTTTTTAATACATCAATTTCTTTAATCAATCTTTCATTCAGTATTTCTTCCAGTTTTTTTGCAGCATCAACTGAAGCATTTGCTCCATGTTCATATCTGTAAATACTTTCAATGCTTGAATTCATTTTTTCAGCTAATTCTCTGTAACTTAAATTCAGGTTTTTTCTTGCATTCCTTAATTTAACATAATCCAGTTCAACGCTGTCGCGTCCTTTAAATGATTTAGTTAAAGGATAATTTTCTTGAATTAATTCAGTAAATGAATTCATTGTAATTACATTAATTCCATGGCGTTCATAAACAACTGAATTCTTTAAATCAAATGCTTTAGATTTTTCTCCTATAATTAATGGAACTGCATTAAATAAATCGCTTAGTTTCAAAAGTTCATTTGCCTGTTCAGCGCGAAAAGAATCAATGTTTGAAAGAACTTTAATTATGAATGAATTATTTTCTTTTCTTGCAATTAAATCAAAGCAGTTGTTTGAAAAAGTTTTTACTTCAAATCCTTTAAGTGAAAGAAATTCATAGGCATTTAACAGAATTGATTCTCTCAAATCAATGCACCTGCAATGAATGCAATCAATGCAATAATCATTCCTTTTTTAGATAAACTCTGCGATTCAGTTAATTTTCCTTTAATTAAATTCAATTGTGATAAAATGAATACTATTGCAGAAATTAAAATTAAAATCAAATAAACTGGTGAAGAAATCATTCCTTCAATGAAAACACTTAAACTTAATCCGATTGCTAAACCATAACTTGCGCCGATAATTAATTTTGTTTTTTGTTTTCCTAAAATCATCGGCAGAGTTTCCTTGATTCCTTTATCTGCTTTTAAATCCTCTAAATCTTTAATTAATTCCCTTGAATAATTTGTGAAAAAAGCGCTTAAAGCAAGAATTAATACAATTGAATAATTTCCTGTTAAAGTTGCACCGAAAATTAATGTAAAAGAAGTTCCTGCAGCAACAATTAAATTTCCAAAATATTTTAATTTTTCCAAAAACGCGGAGTAAGCAATTAATAAAACTGAAAAAATCAATGCAATCATTAATGCAGTGAAATTAAGCAATGTAGCAATAAGTATTCCAATAAAAAATAAAACCATTGAATACATTAAAGCAGTTTCAGGTTTTATTTTTCCTGAAGCAAGCACTCTTTCTTTATGGCTTTTTTTATCTATTTCCAAATCAAAAAAATCATTTATTGCCTGCCCTGCTCCGCAGATTAAAAAAACTGAAATAAAAGCATAAATCCATTCAATGGAAGGAATGCTTCCTGCAAGCAATGCACCAATAATTACTGCAATTCCAGCCATAAAACAATTTAAAGGCCTTAATAATTCCCAAAAAGATTTCAAATGCATGCAATATATTATAACTTAAAAGAAATAAAAAAGAGATGTTTTCAGTTAATTTCTTTATTTTTTGAAATGATCGAATCCTGTTTTTTCCATTAAATTCAGTTTTCCTTTTTCAAGCAGAAAAACTTTTTTTTCCTTAATTGTTTCTCCAACCAAAAAACCAAATTTTTTTGCTTTTTTTTCATCTTTCTTTTTAACTGTGAAAACTAATTCAAAATCTTCTCCGCCATATAAAGCAAAATCAACTGCATTTTTTTTCAATGTTTTTCCTGCTTTAATTGTTTCACTTGAAATCGGAATATTTTTTTCAAAAATAATTGCTCCGCAATTGCTTTCACTGCAAATGTTTTTCACTTCAGAAGCAAGTCCATCAGAAACATCTTCCATTGCAGTAGCAAATTTATTTAATTTATTTGAAATATCTGTTCTTGCGCAAGGTTCTAAATGTTTTTTTTTCACTGAATTAAATCCTTTAATTTTATTTTTAAATAATTCCAGCCCTGCAGTTGAAGCACCTAAATTTCCTGAAACAAAAATTAATTCCCCTGGTTTTGCTCCGTCGCGAAACACTAAATCTTGTTTTTTTGCTTCGCCGATTAAAGTAATGTTTACAACAATTTTGTTTCCATGGGTTGTGTCTCCGCCTAAAACCATTATTTTATGTTTTTTAGCTGAAAATTTAATTCCTTTAATGAATTCTTCAAAAAATTCAATTGTTGTGTCAGGAGTTAAAGCAATTGAAATAAACGCATATACTGGTTTTGCGCCCATTGCAGCAATATCTGATACATTGGATTCCATTGCCTTGATTCCAATTTGTTTTGGAGTAAAATAATTCAATGAAAAATGATCATCTTCATAAATCATGTCAGTTGTAATTACAAAAAAATTATTTTTATCTTTTTGAATTACTGCTGCATCATCTCCAATTCCTTTCAAAACATTTTTCGCGGAGCAATGAAATTCTTTTTTCAATAATTCAATTAAAAATTTTTCTCCGCCGGCATTTTTAATAAGCATTAAATCACTTCATTTATTTTTTGCTTCCTGATAGTTTCTCATTGCACAGAATTTTGCTCCGCACATTGAACAAAAATCATCATTGCTTTTACCGTTTCTTTCCCAGATTTTTCTTGCTTTAATTGGTTCAATAAAATAATCAAACTGTTTATTCCATTCAAAATTAGCGCGTAATTTAGATAATTCTAAATTTCTTTTATGCGCGGAAGGAATTTCTTTAGCTAAATCAGCTGCATGCGCTGCAATTTTATGAACAATTATTCCTTCAATTGCTTCTTCAATTGTTGGTAATCCTAAATGTTCTGCAGGAGTAACATAACATAAAAAATCAACTCCATGCATTCCTGCAACAGCTCCGCCAATAGCTGAAGCAACATGATCATAGCCTGCAGCAACATCTGTAACTAATGGACCTAAAACATAAAATGGAGCATTATGGCAATATTTTTTTTGCAGTTCAACATTTTTTTTAATTTCATTTAATGGAATGTGTCCTGGGCCTTCAATCATTACTTGAACATTTTCATTCCATGCTCTTAAAGTTAATTTTCCTAATTCCTTTAATTCAGAAATTTGAGCTTTATCTGTTGAATCAGCAAGTGCTCCAGGGCGTAATCCATCGCCTAAACTTAAAGCAAAATCATATTTTTTAGCTAAATCTAAAACTAAATCAAAATGTTCATTTAATGGATTTTCTTTATTGTTTACTTTCATCCATTTAAATAAAAGAGCTCCGCCTCTTGAAACAATTCCTGCAGTTCTTTTTTCAATTGCAGGAAACATGTTTTTTTTCAATCCAGCATGAATTGTCATGAAATCCACGCCTTGTTTTGCCTGTAATTCAATTTCATCCAGCAAATCATCAATTGTTAATTCATTTATTTTATTTTTTTTTAATGCAGCGCCATAAATTGGAACAGTTCCAAAAGGAACACTGCATTCGCGGAGCAATGATTTTCTTATTTCATTTAAATTTCCGCCAGTGCTTAAATCCATTACTGCATCAGCACCATATTGAATGCATTTCAGCATTTTTTCTTTTTCTTCAATTAAATCATATTTTGAAGTTGAAGTTCCTAAATTAGCATTAATTTTAGTTGTTAATCCTTTT
>JAFGBZ010000015.1 GCA_016932875.1 Candidatus Iainarchaeum sp. | reverse complement strand
TTTTTTTTCCTGTTCTTTTTTTTCATTTGAATTCTTTTTTCTTGTTTTCTTTTTTTCATTCATTTGATTTAATTCTTTTTTTTCCTGATTTTCTTTTTTTATTTCATTGATTTTTTTATGCATTAATTCCTGTTCATTTATTTCTTTTTCAGTTAATTCAGTGGTTTGCACGAATTCAATTAATTTAGTTTGAATAAATTTTTTCTTATTTTTTGGTGAAAGCTTCCAGTAAAGAATTCCTGCAATTAATGCAATTATTACAATGAATCCAATGAATCCTAAAAATAAAATAATTATTGCACCGATTAATAAAATTGTTTCATCCATTAAAATCAGTTATATTGGGTTAAGTTAATTATTTATACTTGATTAAATCAGTTTTCTCTTAAATAACCCCAGTTATGCATTTTATCTGTATCTTCAAACCATCTGTTTCCAATGTCTTTTCTGTAATACATGTTTGGAATTAAAATATTTTTAATTCTTGAATAAGCTTTTTCCTGCGCTTGACGCATTGTTTGTCCTGTTCCGACAACAATTAAAATTACTCCTGAATGCCCTGCAACAATCCATTCTTCTCCTAATTTTCTTACATCCTCTAAATGAATTCCTTCTCTGTCAGGCTTCTTAAACATTATTACTGAATCTCTTGAATAAGTTTCAAAAGTATCATCATCATCAAATGGGAATGGCGGAACAACAATTCTTACTCCTACTTGAAAACCTGTTTTGGTTCTGAATTTAATTGATTCTCCTTTAGCAATTGCATACAAAAATTCTCCTATTGGAGTAATCATTCCTTCTTGCTGAATACTAATCGTAGGATAACCAAACCTTGTAGTGAATTCCAATGGATAAATTCCATTTGCATTCACAATACAGTTTAAATCAATGTATCCAACAAATTTTTCTTTTCTTAAAGTATCTTCAAATTTTCTTAAAGTTAAATTAAATAATCTGTTAGGCATGCTCCAAAACATTGTTGTGCCCATTTCCCCTGTTGCAGGTCCAATGTTTCCTGGAAAAAGTTTTTTATGCTCAAAATTAATATTAAGCGGGTAAACAAATTCTTTTCCGTTAAAGAATGCTCCTACAGCAACTTCAACTCCTGAAATTTTTTTCTGTAAAGCAAATTCCTTTATCTGGCTTGACCAGACTTTTTTATATGCATGAAGCACTCTTAAAACATCTTTTCCTTCTTCATCTTCGCCTACAAATAAAAGTCTTTTCAAATTTGCTGCTTCACCGCTTGGCTTAATTACATATTTTCCTGGATTATTTTCAACAAATTCAATTGCTTCATCAAATGAAGTAAACAACTGATAAGGCAGAATAGGAATTCCATGTTTTTTCAATTCTTCTTGTCCAAAAGCCCTGTCATCCTCTAATTTATCAGTATAAATGGTTCCGCCGACAACTGCTTTTCCTTCTTCCCTTAATTTCTGTGCAATAGTTCCATGCCCTAAAACATCATCAAAAACAATTACATCAGCCCAGTCAACTTCTTTTTTCCAGTCATCAGTTTTTTCAACAAATCCATCGCCGACTGTTTTATAATTAGGATTTTCAATATAAAATTTGACATTATGTCCTTCTTTTTTAACCTGCCAGACAATATCATTGATTAATGCATCATATGAAAAGAATAAAAAATTCTTGGGTTCCATAAATCAATATCCACTGATGAAATTACTCGCAATCAATTTAAATATTTATCATGCATTTTTCTGAAAAAATGATTTTTTTCTTTAAAGGTTCCTTTAAATTTTTTTTCATTGTGTTTACTTAAGTGGTTTAATGCAAAAACATGGAATTATTCGTTTGGAAAATGTTTCAAAGGAATATGATTTAGGTGAAATTAAAATTCATGCATTAAGTGACATTAATTTAAGCATTTGCAATGGAGACTTTATTTCAATTATGGGTCCAAGTGGAAGCGGTAAAACCACTTTATTGGACATTTTAAGCACTTTACTACGTCCTTCAAAAGGAAAAGTATTCATTGAAGAAAATGATACAACTGAAATGACTGATGAAAAGCTTTCACTTTTTCGCGGAAAAAAAATCGGAACAATTTTTCAAAACTTTAATTTACAGGTAAAATTAACTGCATTAGAAAATGTAATGACTCCAATGTGGATTCATAAAGTTCCAAAAAATAAAAGAATTCCTTTAGCCACAAAACTTTTAGAACAAGTAGGATTAGGAGACAGATTAAACAATAAACCAAACCAGTTAAGCGGAGGGCAAATGCAAAGAGTTTCAATTGCACGTTCTCTTGCAATGAATCCAGGAATAATTGTTGCAGATGAACCAACAGGAAATCTTGACTCTAAATCAGAAAAACAAGTAATTGATATTTTAATGAATTTAAATAAAGTGCAGGGAAAAACAATTATTATGGTTACTCATGAACCTGAATTAGGAAAGCTTGCGCCTAAACGAATTTTAATGCGTGACGGAAAAATTCAGGAATATTTTGGATTTGAAAAATGCCCTAAATGGATTAAATCAAATGAAACAATTAAAGAGAGTGCAAAAAAATGAATTCAGAATTATTTGAAGTAGCAGGAAAAAATTTACGCAAGCAAGGCGTAAGAACTTATTTAACTTTAATTGGAATAGTTATTGGAATTGCTGCAATTGTTGCATTGCTTTCAGTCGGACAAGGATTAAATTATGCAATTGAAAAACAATTTGAATCGCTTGGAGCAAACACTATTTTTATTATTCCTGGCGGACAAAACGGTGAATTAGAATTAACTGATGCAGATATTTCTAGAATGGAATCAGTTAGAGGAATTGAATCAATTGTGCCGATTTATTCTGAAAGCGCGTTCATGGAATTTAAAGGACAAAAAGTTCAAGTAAGTGTAAGCGCGGCTGATGCAGATAAAGCAGGAATTTTTGATGACACTGGTTATTTTGATATTAAAGAAGGAAGAATGCTTGTGAAAAGTGATAGTTCAGCAATACTTATTGGTGAAAATATTGCTGAAAATTTTTTTAAAACAGAAATTGAATTAAAAAACAAGGTTTTAATTAATGGAAAAAGTTTTCGTGTTGTTGGAATACTTAAATCAGGTTCGCAAACTGTTGGCGGAGGAGGCCCAAGTACTGCTGGAACAGTTTTTATGTCACAGGATGCATTTGAAAAAATTTTTGCTTCAAGAAGCCCTGGAATAATTTTTGCAAAAACTTATTCACCTAATGAAACAGTTGAAGCAGCAGATAAAATTAAATTTGATTTAGAAAAAAAATACGGTGAAAAAAGTGTTTTTGTTTCAAGTGCAGATGCATTGCTTGAACAAGTTAATGCTTTCCTGCAATTAATTACAATTTTCCTTACTGGAATAGCTGGAATTTCATTAATTGTCGGCGGAGTAGGAATAACTAATGCAATGATTGCATCAGTTTTAGAAAGAACTAAAGAAATCGGATTGCTTAAAGCTCTTGGAGCAAACAAAAAAGAAATTCTTTCCCTTTTCTTAATTGAAGCAGCATTTATTGGAGCAATAGGCGGAATAATTGGAATAATTATTGGTTATTCTTTAGCTAATTTAATTGCTTTTGTTGGAGAATCAGCAGGCTTTGCATTATATGCTTCAATGACTCCTGAAATAACTTTAGGCGCTTTGCTTTTTTCAATGCTTGTAGGAATGATTTCAGGATTTTATCCTGCATTAAGAGCAGCAAATTTAGACCCAATAACTGCATTAAGATACGAGTGAAACGATACATATTTATATTTGGATTAAGATACGAGTGAAACGATACATATTTATATTTGGATTAAGATACGAGTGAAACGATACATATTTATATTTGGATTAAGTTATTTTTTAGATTATTATGAAAATTGGTTATTTATTAATTACATTAATTTTATTAATGCTTATCGCAAATTCTGTCTACGCAAGCATTGAAACTAATACTCTTTGGATTGTTACTGAAAGCGGGAATCTGTATAGAATTGATGCTGTAACAGGAACTAAAGTTCAGTCAATTGATGTTACAAGTGTTGGTGGTGGATGGGGTATTGCGGTTGGTCCAGACGGAAACGTATGGTTTACAAGCACTGATTCAATAACTGCTGTAAGCGCGGACACTAATGCAATAGTGAAAACAATTTCTGTTGGAACTAATCCTAGAGGAATTGCAATTGATTCAAATCTTAATGCTTGGGTAGCAAATTATGATAGCAATACTGTTTCTAGAGTAGATCTTGCAAGCGGAAATATTACTGCAACAATTCCTGTAGTAATTAATCCTGTGTTTGTAATGGTAAGCAAAGACCAGAATGTCTGGGTTGGAGGTTCGATTGAAAGCAAGATTTCCAAAATTAATCCTAATACAAACCAAATTGATTTGAATATTGCTGTAAGTCTGCCTGTGGTTGGCATGACTTTAGATAATAATAACAACATGTGGGTTGGGCATGCAAGCAGTGATATTACTCGTGTTGATGTTGATACTCAAACAATTATTTCAACTATTTCAATTAATGCTAATGCCACCAATTATATGAAAATCGGGCCTGATGGAAATATTTATGTTGCACATATGTGGTCGCCAAATAATGGTGTTTCAATAATTAATCCTGTTACTGAAGCAGTTACAAGAAGAGTATATGATGGCTGGCAGTCAAATATTGCTTTTTCCGGAAACGGAAAATTATGGGTTACAAGAAGATTTAGTTCAAATGTTACTGAACAACTTAATCCTCAAACATTAGTACAAATCGGAGACACTATTACTCTTGATGCAGGACAAGATGCTTACTCTTATGGAGATTCAACAGGCTATGTTTTTGATTCTGTTACTTCTTATGTTGCACCGCCAACTGTCAGCAGTGACATAAATTCTTGGCAGAATTTTGATGCAAATATTACTTTAAATTGTACTTCAGGAGATTATCCTTGCAATAATATTTATTACAGATTAGACACCGACTCTTCAAATAGTATTAGTTATGATGGTTGGTTAACATATGATGCTAATATATTTGTCAGCACTGATGGAAATTATGCATTAGATTATAATGCAGTAGATACTATTGGAACTTACAGCTCATTATACACTGAATATGTTTTAATTGATAAAACTGCTCCAAATGTTTCTGCTGATTATAATTCTGAATGGCAAAATTTAGATCAAAATATAACTTTAACTTGTACTGATAGTTTTTCACAATGCAGTGCAACATATTACAGATTTGATTCTGATTCAAGCGAATCAGTAAGTTATGGGGATTGGACAACATTTGATTCAAACATATTTTTTTCATCAGACGGAAATTTTGCAGTGGATTTCAATGCATTAGATAATGCTGGAAATTACAGCGATTTGAATACAATTTATGTTTTAATTGATAAAACTGCTCCAGAAGTTTCAATCACTTCTCCGACTGATGGCAGTAGCCAGACAAGCACTACCATAACATTAGTGTATTCTGGAAGCGATGCAAATTCAGGCATTTCAAATTATTGGGTTAGTGATGATGGCAATATTTGGGTTAATAATAATACTAATACATCTTATTCTTTTACAGCTCAAAGTGTTGGTTCTCACACTTATTATGTGCGGGCAACTGATAATGCAGACAACAACAGTCTTGATTCAAATATAACTATTACTGTAACACAGCAAGAAAACAACGGTGGAACAATCGGACCATACTGCGGAGACAATTCTTGTAATGGAATTGAAACATGTTCTTTTTGTCCTGCTGATTGCGGTGCATGCATTTCTAATAATGAAGAAATCAGTTCCAGTTCAGAGCAAAAACAGGAAACACTTTCAGAAAAAGAAGAAATTCTTTTCTTTGAAAAAGAATATCCTTCTTTTTTTAATGAAAGCATTGGAATTATAACTGAAAACGATGTTGACTCTGAATTTAATGTGAAAAGAATTGCAACAGAAAAAGAAATTAAAATAACTCGAAGCATGAGGATTTTTGCTTTAAGAAACATTGAATCAGTGCTTAAAGGTTATTTAAATAAAAATACAATTTTTGTAGAAAATCTCACTGAAAATAAACTTGAAGGAATTGAAATAATTGAAGAAATTCCAAAAGAATTGCTTGAAAGCGCTTCATTGATTTCAAGCGATTATGATTTTATAATCCTGAAAGAAGATCCTTTAATTAAATTCAATATTGATTCTCTTGCTTCAGGAAAAAAAATTGAAATAAATTATGAATTCAATACTGCATTAAAAAGTTCAAAAAAAATTGAAGAATTATTTTATGCTCTTCAGCCTCCTGCAGTAATGATTTCTTTAAGCGAAAAAGACGCTTGCTTAGGAGTAATATGCAATGATTATGATTTATGTACTATTGATTTATGTGTTGAAGGAAAATGTGAATTTAATCCTAAATGCACTGAAAACCATAAATGTGAAAACGGTGAATGCATTGAAATTAAAAAAGAAACAACAGTGCCTGAATTAAAAAAAGAGGATAACTCTTTGCTTACAGCATTAATTGGATTAATTTTAATCATTATTTTAGGTTATGTTTTGTTAAGAAAAAAATAAATTAATCATTGAAATAAACAGTATTTTGCTTTTTTAACCCTAAAAACGCGTTTCCCTCACATTTAAAAGAACACTCTCTTATTAATTAATATTTCAAATTGATTTTGAATAAATTTTGTAGGTGTTTTAGTTTGAATGGAAAAGTTAAATGGTATAACGAAACAAAAGGATACGGTTTTATAAGTGGAGAAGACGGAGTAGATTATTTCGTTCACATGAATTCTTTAAAGCCTGGAATGAAACTTAAAGAAAACGATGCAGTATCCTTTGAACCAGTTAAAACCGAAAAAGGACAGCAAGCACAAGATGTTAACTTGCTTTAAGTAAAAAATAATAATTTTGAAATACAGTTTTAATTTTTCTGTATTATTCTCTTTTTTTTATTTTAATTATTTAATAC